>JAZQTW010000072.1:0-21304 GCA_045630985.1 Alphaproteobacteria bacterium | reverse complement strand
CCAGTGGCCAGAAGTTTCCCATAAACATCTATCCATAATACGTGGAGTTGAGATTTCTTCATAACCATTGTGATATTGGCGATTTCTCATATATTCAATTAAACGACGGTATACTTTGTAACCTTTATCGTGCCAGAATACTGCACCTGGAGCATATTCGTGTTCAAAATGGAATAACCCCATTTCTTTACCTAATTTACGGTGATCACGTTTTGCTGCCTCTTCTATGCGAGTTAAATATGCTTGTAGGTCTTTTTTATCAGCCCAAGCTGTTGCGTAAATACGTTGCAACATTTCGTTATTAGAATCACCTCTCCAGTATGCGCCAGCAACTTTCATCAATTTGAATGCTGTGCCAACTTTTGCAGTTGATGGTACGTGTGGGCCACGGCATAAGTCTACATAATTACCTTGGCGATATAATGAAATTTCTGCATCTTCTGGTAAATCTCTGATGATTTCTACTTTGTAGTGTTCGCCACGAGACGTGAATAATGCAACTGCCTCTTCGCGGCTTACAACTTCACGTTCAATCTTTTCATCTCTATTAACGATTTCTACCATTTTAGCTTCGATTTTTACAAAATCTTCAGTTGTAAATGGTTCTTTGCGTGAAAAGTCATAGTAAAAGCCATCTTCAATGAATGGTCCAATTGTTACTTGAACATCTGGCCATAATTCTTTTACAGCTTCAGACATAATGTGTGAGCATGAGTGACGTAAAACTTCTAAGCCTTCTTTATCTTTGGCGGTAATTATTCTAACTTTGGCGTCGGTGGTTATAGGGGTAGTGACGTCTTTTAATGTGCCATCAATCTCTACGGCTAGAGCTTGTTTTGCTAAGTTATGACTGATTTGATTAGCGAGTTCGAAGCCAGAAATGCCTGCTTCAGCCTCTTTTATACTACCGTCTGGCAGTTCTATTTTAATCATTTTTTACCCCTTAAAAAATTAGTTTAATTACGTTAATTGTTTACTAGTTGTTTGTAAACCTCAATGGTTTTACAACACATTATTTGTTTTGTAAAGTTTTCTTTTACAAAATTTTGCGCATTTTCTGAGATTTTTTTGCGTTCTGTATCAGGTAGGTCCAAAGCCCATGTAAGTTTTTGGCTTAAATCATCAGCATCACCTGATATAAAGTGGCGTCCAGTTATACCATCTTTTAGGTTATCTAATGAGCCACCAATGTTTGATGCTAATACGATTTTACCCATTGCCTCGCCTTCTGCAGCAATACGACCAAATGCTTCTGGTTCGATTGATGCTGATACAACGATATCGCAAGCTTTCATTAATGCTGGTACATCATCTGTATGCTTAATGAATGTGAAACGTCCAGTCATTTCATATTCTTTTATTTTATTAAGCAATCCTTCTGTATATTTTACACGGCCTTGATCATCACCAGTGAATACGCAGTGAAAATCTGTTCTATCTTTGATTTTAGCAAGAGCATCAATTAGCAACTCTTGGCCTTTCCATCTAGTTAGACGTCCAATTAGTAGAATTATCTTTTTATCTGTTGGAAGATGGTATTCTTCAACGATATTATTTAGGCGAGCTGGTGTTACAGCTGAGTTATCAAATTTTTCTACATCAACACAACGGTGAATGAAGGCTAATTTGCTTTCATCTATATTATAATGTTTCAAAACATGGTTTTTGATATGTGATGAGATGACAATAACTTTTTCACCTAATGTCATTACGCGATTGTATATCTTTTTAATGCCTTTAGGACCTAAACCATAAGTACCGTGGAATGTTGTCATATAGTGAACACCTGCTTTTTTTGCGGCGAAATATGCACTCCATGCTGGGGCACGTGATCGAGCATGTACAATATTTATACCTTCTTTTTTGATAAATTCTGCTAGTTTGTTGGCGTTTTTGAAGATTACAAAAGGATTTTTGCTTTTTAGAGATAGTTTGAAGTGTTTTACACCTAATTTCTCTAGATTGTATTCTTTTCTGCCACCAGCACTAGCAACAAAGTTTTTGATACCGGCTTCTGTTAATGCTTCTGCCACTTGAATTGTACCTAATTCTACTCCGCCTTGACCTAATTCTGGTAAAACTTGTAAAATAACTGGATTTTTTACTTTATCTTTACTCATTTGCGTATAAGTTCCTTTAAAACATTGGTTTATATGGAGGTCAATTTATATGTTTGAGCATACTTTTAGAAATGGACACACCACAAAGTGTGAGTATATTAAGCCTGATAGCAATAAAACTCAAAAGTTAACAGTAGTTTATACACATGGTTTTTGCTCTGATCCTTATGGTAGAAAGCCAGAAGAAGTAAAAAAATGGTGCGTTGAGCATGGAATTGGCTTTTTTAGGTGGGAAATTGCAGGGCATGGCTCAGATAAAGCTCGCTTTGAAGAAACAACAATTGATACATATAGAGAGCAGATTTATGAGATTGTTAATGATATTGTTGAGGAAGATATTATCATTGGTGGTGCTTCTTTAGGTGGTTGGCTTTCTTTGTTAGGAGCAATCAAATATCCAAATAAAGTTAAGGGGTTGTTTGGATTGGCTGCTGCTCCAGACTTTTTGAAGCGCTATATTGAAGCTTATTTTGGTCTAAAAGAAAAAGAATATCTTGAAAAATATGGCAAAGTTGAGTTCCCTACTGGTGATTTTACTTATGTTATAACGAAGGATATGATAGAATCTGGGTATCGCAATATGTTGCTTGATAAAGATGTTATACCTTTTGATGGTAAGGTTAGACTTATTCAGGGAATGAACGATAAGTCATTGGAGTGGAAAGTTGCTCCAATTATTGCTAGTAAGCTTACTTCAAATGATGTTAAGGTGGTTTTATTAAAAGAATCCAATCATAGATTAAGCAGTGATGAAGATGTAATAGAGATACATAAAGCATTAAGCGAATTATGTCTTTAATAGAAAGGTTGTGTGATGTCATATGATTTAATGTTACAAAAGGCTATGGATTTGCAGAATAATGGTGCATTAAATGAAGCTGAGAGTATCTACCTTAATATGCTTCAAGCGATGCCTGAAAATGCTGATATATGGAACTTATTAGGATTGGTTGCACAGAGTAAAGGTAATTTATTGCGTGCGGTAGATTGCTTTTTATCAGCGATAAAGTATTCTCCTAAACCTTTTGGTATGCATTATTTTAATTTGGCACTTAGTTATAAAGGTTTGAATAAACCAAGTGAAGCTTTGGAAGCTTTTAATCGTGCTGTACAACTTTCTCCTGATGTTAAAGAAGGTTGGAATTATCTTGGGATACTACAGGAAGAGATGGGAAAACATACTGATGCAGTTAAAAGTTTTTGTAAAGCATTAGAATTAGATGATAACTATATGGAAGCTCGTGCTAATTTATGTTTTTATACAAAAGATTACCCTGCTCTTATTAAATTAGCTGAAGAAAATGAAAATGATTATATGGCGAATCTTTTAGCATCTATGTGTGTTAAGGATTTTGTGATTAAAGAAAAGTTTTTGCAAAATGCGATTAATGTAGCGCCGTATAGAATTGAACCTTATCTATTTATGGCTAATGCTTTGAAGGATGAAAAAAGTTACAATAAGGCTTTAACTTTCTATTTTAAGGTTTTGAATATAGATGAAAATAATATTGAAGCTATACTAGGTGTTGCTGATTGCTATTTAGAATTAAAAGAATTTGAAAAAGCTGAAACATATTATAAAAAGAGCTTTGAGTTAAGGCGAGATATTGTTGGTGCATATCTTAATTATGGGGTGTGTTTGTATAAGCAAAAGCGATTAGCCGAAGCGCTTGAGGCGTATAAACTTGCAGGACATTTATCTTATGATAGGCCTGAAGTTAGTTATAATATAGCTCTTATACTAAAGGAGCTTAAGGAATATGAAGAGGCATTGGGTTTAATGTTTAATGCTCATTTGAGAGATAAAGAAAATGAACTCTACGCTATAAATATTATGGAGACTCTTGCTGAGTTGTATACTGTTAATGCTGAGCTTGCTTTGAAAATAGCTGAGAATTGGCAAAAATTAGAACCTGATTATATCTTTTCTAACCGTATATTTAGCGGTATTGCGGGTAATATTAGCGAAAGCTCAGATGTTGAGTACGCGAGAGTTTTATTTGATAATTTTGCAGAAACCTATGATGAGACGATTGAAAAGATTGATAGCAAGATAATATCTAGTTTTAGTAAGATTAAAGGTAAGATTACAGGTAAAGTGCTTGATTTAGGGTGTGGTACTGGGTTACTTGCAAGAGCTTTGAAAAATGAAGATTGTGCTTTTACTGGAGTTGATGTATCTTCTAAAATGGTTGATATTGCAAGAGATAAAGGCGTATATAAAGAGCTTATTTGTGATGATGTTCTAAGCTATTTATCAAAGAATCCTACAAAAAGAAAATTTGATTTAGTTTTGGCGTTGGATGTATTTTGTTATATTGGTAAATTGGAGGAAATACTAAAAAAAATCAAAGGTTCTGAGTGTTGGTTTAGCGTTGAATTGGCTGATGTTGATAGAAAAGAAGATTTTTATTTAACAGCAACTGGACGTTATAAACATCAAAAGCGTTATATTGAAAAAATAGCGAAAGATATTGGTTTTAAAGAAATTGTGGCGCATGATATTGATTTGAGACAAGAATTTGGTGTGCCGGTAAAAGGTGTTTTGTATAAATTAAAATAATCTTGTGAACAAACTTAAAAAGATATTGTACGAATCAATTTTGCAAACTAACTTTTAAACGGTTTGTAAAGTTTATTATATATATATGTCGAATTAAATTATTGAAAGTTTCGTTTATTTTCGGATATTTATGCTTTGTGTCTATTTATTAGCATAAATAAGGTGAAAGAATTTTTAAAGTAAGTGGTAAGACTTTTAAGGCCATAAAGTTGAACCCATTTAATGATTACAATCACAAAGTGCCGGTTGGCTTTATAGTTATTATTAGGGGATCTTTCTCATGAGAAATTGCGCAATTTAATATATAAGGCGCTTTTATATATTGACTACCCTGCTACAATAGTAAAAGCGTCTTTTTTTAGTATTATTAGTTTATTATTGATTTAAGTTTATGTGATACTTTAAGTTTTTTATTCCCTGCTCTATTTTATTTGCTTTTTACTTTATCTTAATATATCTAGTTTATGCTTTCCTTAGTTTTATTTAAGGGAGGTTTCGTTATGGAAATTAAAACTATTTTAGTTATTTTGTTAGTTGTTGCTATTGCAATATATGTAATTTATTATTCATTAATCAAGAAAAAGAATAATCTTAAAGAGGCTATGTCTGGTATTGATGTGCAATTAAATAAGCGCTATGACCTTATTCCTAATATGTTAAAAGTAGCTTCTAAATTTATGGAACATGAAAAAGAGATATTTTTGGCGGTTACTCAATATCGTGAAAATGCACTGAATGCTCAATCTATGGCTGAAAAGTTTGATGCTGATAATAAACTTGTTGGGGCTATTCATCAACTTAATGCTAGAGCTGAGAATTACCCTGAATTAAAATCTAGTGTTGCAATGAGTAATGCTCAACAAGCATTGGCTGAAGTTGAGGAACATATTGCAGCTGCTCGTAGATTTTATAATTCCGCCGTTAAAGAATATAAAAATGCTTTGGAAATTTTTCCATCATCTGTTGTTGCAAAAATGCTAGGAATGAAAGATGAGTATCCTTTCTATGAGGCAGAGGAAAAAGTTAGAGAAAGAATTGATGTAAAAGATTTCTTTTAAGTTTTGGGAGGTTAGCCTCCCTTTTTTTATGTATTATGTTAGAGAAATGTTAACTAGTATTATATATGATTTTTTTATACGAACTAATAATAGAGGTGCGAGATGTCACGTGCAGAAGATATTTTTGAAAAATTAATTTATTTTGGCGAAGATGCTATTGATGAGTTTATCTTAAATAGGCAAACTGAAGAATTGTTTATGGACTTTAAACAGGCAGCATCAGATGGAAAATCTATGCGTTCTTTGCATCCTAATGATAGAAGAAATTTAGCTAAAGCAATATCTGCATTTGGTAATACTGAAGGTGGTGTTTTGGTATGGGGTGTTGAGTGTGCTAGAGATGTTGAAGTTGGGGATGTGGCGCAAGCTAAAGTAAAAGTAAAAAATGTGCATCGCTTTTTGAGTTGGTTAGAAAATGCTATATCTGGTTGCACTATCCCTGCTCATCATAAAGTTAGAAACCATATTATTAGTGCAGATAAAAATGGTGATGGTTTCTTGGTTACATATATTCCGAAGAGTGAAATTGCTCCTTTGATGACAACATCTGGTAGTCAGATTTATATTCGTTCTGGCTCAAACAATGTCCCTGCTCCATATGCAGTTATAGCTGGTATGTTTGGTAAACGTCCACAACCAAATGTTGAGCTTGTAATGAATGAAAAGATGATAGTGGTTGGTAAGGATGTTGATGATGATATTTTTCAACCAGCAAAAAAACGTGGTAAAAAAGAAAATTTTGTTAAAGTTAGATTTTCTTTAATGGCGAATAATAATTCTAATGCTATCGCAAAAGAGGTTTATTTGTCTTGTAATACTCTTTCTGTAGGTGGAGAAAAAAATAGAGTTAATTTCTATTATGATAATCAATTAGAAAATTTGGCTTCTGAAAATAACTCTATTAATCTTATTACTCCTGTTGAAATGAGGGTGCCTCCTCGTGCTTTATTTAGCTGTGCAAAGGCAGAAATAAGGCTTTCTGAAGATATTACAGATGACTTTATTATGGATGGAGTTATTGGTGCAGATGGTGCTATGCCTAGGAGTTTTCGAATCTATATTTCTAAAAATGATTTAAGGTCTTTTGTGGCGCAAGCTTTGAAGAAAAATGCTAATTTAGCTGTTCTTACAAATGAATTTTTCTCTTGTTATTTGAAAAGTGAATAATAATGGTTGATTATGAATTATTAAAATTAAGAGCTAAGTTTAGGGATTTTTATAATAAGAATCTTATTAATGATTATAGAGAATTAGAAGATAAAAGAAAAAAGTTTTTAAGGCTGTTTTGGATAATTCTAGTATCTTCTGTTATTGTTATTAAATTATTTCATTTGTTCTTTTTGCTAGATAATCATATATCTGAATTAGAAAGTAATTTTTTATCCTTTTTGTGTTTTATTGCATTTGTTTGTTCTGCATTTCCTATTGCTATATTTAAGATTACTACTCAAAATACGGTTATGGGAAAAATAGTATCTTTCTTTGGTGATGTGGAATATGGAAAAAATCGCATTACAGATAAAGATATAGAAGCTTCAGAGTTAATTGGTCATTATGCTAGTAGTAGTATTGATGATTGTTTTTGTGGTAAATATAATGGAGTTGAGATCAAGGTTTCTGAGCAACATTTAACTAGAAAAGGTAAAAAAAACAATATTACTGTATTTAGTGGTATTTTTGTTATGCTAGATTTTGATAAAAAATTTAGTGGTAAAACATTGGCGTTTAGTAGATTTAGGAGTAATATCTTTAATTGGATTACTGGGGTGTTTTTTATAAATCTTATAACTGTTGCTGCTGTGCATAAGTTACCCTTTTCCGTTTGGGGTATTGGTCTTTTTTTGCTCATCTTTTTTGTTTTTATGTTTAATAAATTTACCTCTCAAAAGAATAAAAAAGAAGAAATTAAGTTGGAGGATGTCGTGTTCTCTAAAAAGTGGAAAGTTTGTGCAACAGATCAGATTGAAGCAAGATATTTGTTAACTACAGCGTTTATGGAAAGAATTTTAGAGGTTAAGCGTCGTTTTAAAGGGAAGAGTATTGAGTTTAGCTTTTTTGATAATAAACTTTTTATTGCTATTCCAACAAAAAAAGATATGTTTGAAACAACTAGTTTGTTTAAGTCTGCTTTGAGATATGATAGAATTCAAAATGTTGTTTATCAATTTTATAGTATTTTTTCTATAATAGATTTGTTAAAAATTAAAGGAAATAAAGATAATGAAACGAATTGAAATTTTTACTGATGGTGCATGTTCTGGTAACCCTGGGGCTGGTGGTTGGGGAGCTATTTTGAGATATAACAATGTAGAAAAAGAACTCTCGGGTGGAGAAGCAGAGACTACCAATAATCGTATGGAATTAACTGCGGTTATTTCAGCATTAGAAGCATTAAAAGAGCCTTGCAATATTACGCTTTATACAGATAGTAAATATGTGATGGAAGGTATTGAAAAATGGATTTTTAATTGGAAGAAGAATGGATGGAAAACTTCTAATAAAAAAGCTCCAGTTAAGAATGTTGAATTGTGGCAAAAGTTAGATGAATTAAAGCAAAAGCATGAAATTCGCTGGGTGTGGGTTAAAGGTCATGCCGGGCACAAAGAAAATGAAAGATGTGACGAGTTAGCCCGAATGGAAGCGCAAAAATTTAAGTCTGAAAATGTATAAAAAAAGAGCACTACTTATAGGTAGTGCTTTTTTGATTATTGTTAATAATCATCAGAGCCAGTTAAAACTCTTAGGTGCTCGCGGATGATTTGCTTTTGACGGTCTTCTTCTGCTTCTTCGCGTGCTGTTGCAAATTCATCAAATTTAGTTCTTAATTCTTTAAGCACAAAGCTGAGATATAGAGTTAACCCCTCAATCTCTGTTTTAGACATTTTAAGCTTTAACTCTTCAAACAGTTTCATTCGGGGCTCATCATCGTATATTACCCCGACTGCAGGAGGAAGTTTTTGATTTACTTCGTCCCAAAGCTTTTCTCCATACTTTAATCTATAAGAAGGAAATAGCTTAAATCTAATTACGTCTAATAATTTCATATGACACATTTTTATTTGATTGATTGGGAGTATATTTAATGATTTATGTTTTGTCAATATTTTTGTATCAAAAAAGGGGAGCACAAGCTCCCTCTTCTGCTGTTATTAGTACTATGATGTTGATGAAAAATTTTATGCAAAATCATATTGTTACAAAGTTATGCAAATTTTTTCGCATTTTTTTATTTTTTATTATTGACATTCTTTAAAAATGTATGTAAAAAGTCTTTCGTACTCGATGGCGGGGTAGCTCAGTTGGTTAGAGCAGAGGAATCATAATCCTTGTGTCGGGGGTTCGAATCCCTCCCTCGCTACCATTTAAGAAGTCCTCTTTATGAGGGCTTTTTTTGTGCTTCTAATATTTTAATTTATATTCATTTAAGCAGTTAGCCATGTCTAGTGGCGTTTTTATTTCTTCTATACATAATATAGGCTCTTTAGGTGTGTTTATGTATATATATTCAGTTTGCTTGCAGCTGCTTAATAACAGAAGTATGAGAAATATCAGCATGCCAATCAAAGATGGTTTTATCTTTGAGGGCGCAGGCTTTGAGTGAAGTCTTTTGCTGTTGTAGGATAATTTTTTCATTGTGTAATCTCCTTATATCGGTAATCAATTGATTTTGTGATTGTTGATATTGTTTTGCTTGTAATGTGGCTTGGGTGGCTTTTGTGTGATAATAGCGCAAGCCTAAAGCGAGAATTAGAATTATTGTGATCAGAAATAGATTAAATTTCATCCGTTGCTCCTTGTTTAAAGAGATAAGCCTCATTGCTGAGGCTTATCGTTTTTTAGTTGATTTAAGAAATGTAGAGGATCTTTTTGTGCTGTTTTTAAGATTGTATCGGCAATCATATAAATTCTAACTGCAAAAAGACCGCATACTCCAGATATGCCATATTTTACTGGCATAGGTATATCCATATATTCAGTCATTAAACCTGAGAGCATACTTACGATAAAGGTTATTATCATATCTCTTATGGTTTGTTTGATTGAAATAAATGGTTTGATAATAATTGTTATTACACCAATAAAAAAGCCCCATAAACTATAATTGGTGAATATGTCTTTTAGTTTTTCCATATTTTAATACAGAAGTATAACGGGGATGGTTATTGGTTTTGATATAACAGATTTTATGTATATGCGGACAAAGCCGTCATATGCTTCTGCTATTGGGGCAAATGTAGCGCTTGTTATATCTTCTAGTTCTAAAGTTATACTTGGAGTATAAGAAGATGTTACTCCTTGTAATGGGATATCTATCTTATATTTATACTCTTTGTAGGTGTTATCTTCTTCTACCATATCTGTAGATAGTGTTATATTTGTAAACTTTAGAGGTTTTGTTTGCTCAAAAGCTTTGATTGTTTCTGATATTTGTGGAATTTGTTTTATAGTATCAAATTCGGCATAAACATCTTTTATTGATTGTAATAATTCTTCAGCTGATATGGTTGATGATTGTGGAAGAGTTATTGCTCTTGATAACTCTTCTTTTAGCTGTTGTAGAGCCATAATCATTTTATCTAGTGAATATTCAAAATCTTGAGCAGGAAATCTTTCGCCCTCGATAAATTTCACTAATTGAGTTAGCTCTACATTACGTTTTATTGTGATTGTAGCGCCCTCTTCTATTGTTTTAGTAAAAGTTATTTCTCCACCTTGATAGTTTGGATTATTGGTTATGGTATAATCAACATCACATACTAGTGGAGTTGTGCTGTCATTTTTGTAAACAGCAATTTGTTTATCAAAGAAATAAAATGGGATAGTTAGTGATGAAGTTGAACCATCCATTACATATACCACTTTATTTGTTTCTGTTTGTATAGTCATAATTTTCTCCTAAAATAAAAAAAAGATGCGTAACTAAAAAGTGCGCATCTTCTGTTGGTTAATTTAAAACAAAAAAAGCCCCGAAAACTGGAGCTTGTTTAGAATGATATAGTTTACCATTCTGAATATTTTTATAACAACACCCGACGGAAATGTCAAGGGGTTTGGGGTTGAAACTTGTCAAAAAAACGTTCGTTTTTTTTGAAAGATTTTTGCATTTTGCTATCTTGTTGATATATGTACGATTTTGTTGATGGTTTTGATTATTAGGATTTTCATGATGCAGACCATCTAAATTTAAACGGTGCTGTTAAATATACTCGATACTTAATTAATCTGTTAAATAAATAACTATCTAGAAAATCCGGAGCCACCGTTTGGAGGTATGCCATTGTCATCATAGCTTGCAACAAATTGAGCACGATTTTGATAGCTTAGTTCAATGCCTTTGCTATGAATTGTGAGCCCCTTCTCGCTTATTTTAACAATAGTACCATCAGAGCTTTTGGCGATGATTTCACCTTTGTTATTGGTTGAGAAGCTGATAGATTGTGGCTTCCCTTCTTTATCGTTCCATAGGTATTGTGTTAGTTCTTTGTTTTTGCCTGTAGTTATACGGTGAGAGCCTTTTAGGGTTATGATTTCGTTTTTGCCTACGGTTTCAGACTTATTATCTCGTACAAAGTTATCTATACGCAATTTATCATCAAAAGTTATTTTTACATCACCAAACATTAAGTATTTATGTGGTTTGCTTTTAAAGTAAATTTTGGCGCCGTCTTCTTTGAATATACTTTCTGCTCGTATATCTACTTTACATCCGTTTGGGGTGCGCATATTTAAGATATCAGCACCTTTTACATAAAAACTTATGCCTTGTTTGTATTCTTCAACAAATGGTTTGTGTGAGATTTTTCTTTTTTCTTTCTTCTCTAATAATGATCTACCTTTAGCATCTGTTAGGCTTAATATCTTTTTGTTATCAAAGTCTATTACAGCTACAATGCCGTCTCTATGTACAAACTCATATGTGTTTGGACCTGCTAGATACACATTTGGTTGTAATTGTCTTATTTTTGTATCTAATCTTAGTGCATGTTCAAACAATACTTCTGTGCTTGCCATAACTTGTTCTTCTAATTCTTTAGTGTAAAATTTATGGCTTAAGTCATTACGAAGTTTTTTTAATTCATTCCATTTTTGTGCTTCTTCTGTGGTTAATATCTTTTGGTGGTGAGCCTGTTGCCATGCTACCTTTGGAATATAGTTTTCACCCCTAAATAAGAAGTGTCTTACTAATGCATATTCTATGTGCTCAAACAATTCTAGATATTTCTTGCGGAATGTAAAACCTTCCATGCGTTTGATAAATGCATCAGGATCTGGTGCTGTTTCATCTATGATTTGTACATTTGGTACTACTTTATGAATTTGCTTGATTAAGCTATCTTTTTTAGATTTGTTGCCTAAGAAATTTGTTTCTACATATAGTTTTTCATCTGGGTGAGCGTGTTTGTATTCACGAATTCTATTGATGAACTTAGAGTTGCTTTCTTTATCTCCACGAATAAAGATATTTGGAGCTAGTTCAGAAATTAGTTGATGAAAATCTGATACTGTTGCTTGGTAATTTGATATGCGCTCTGATAACATGCCTCCACATAAGTGTAGGTATGATTCCATATAGCGCTTTCTTAAAGTGTCATTTTTTTCTGTTTCATCATCATTAAAACAACTTAAGTAGTCTAATGTGCCTAATTGGTGATGGGCTAAGTTTCTTATATTTAAGTAGTCTTGATAATGGCTGGCTGATGGGATTAAGCCCTTTTGTTCTGCTTTGTATAAGAAATCTTCTCCACGATTACGAACTAGTTCTTTGATAGCATTTTGCCCTGTTTCTGCTAATGTTGAAAGTGTGGCTAATAGTACTTCTTCAATTGGAGCTGTTAAAGAGCTTGCCATTACTTCTATTTGCTTATCGCGTGATTCTTTGTCTGTCATTTTATATATATTGTCAGGAAATTGAGCAATTGTTTCCATCAGACAAGAGAATTGTTTTTCTAATTGTTCATTATCAAACATTTCGCCGACAGTCATATCATCTTGAGCGCCATCAAAAAATACTTGATATTTTCCATTTATGATAAATTTTGCATCTTTAAGTAGTGTTCCTTTGGGGCAACAAGCTACATATCTTTCTACACGGCATGGTAATTGATTTGAATGTACATGGCGAGTATAGTTTTGTGGACTTGCTAAGATTTTATTTATTTCATCTTGATTTGAGTTTGGCTCTGTATAAATGGCACTTACAAAGCATAGGTTGTCATCTTCTAAATTGTTGTTATGTGTTACAAAGTCATGATAAGCTTTTTTATATCCTGCTTCTAAATCTTCTAAACACCAAGGATTGTTACCTATTCCGGAATATACATTACGTAATTCATAAGCTGCAAGGTTTGTTATTTTTTGAGCTTGTACGAAGTCTGTTAGTAATGCAATATATGAAACATAGTCACAATATGCTAATAGTAACTCTTCTTTTTGTTTTGGGGTTAATGGACCTGTGTAGTTTGCAACTGTCATTCTATGTTTCTCTTTGTTAGTTTTAAAGTATATTATATTATCCTAAAAAAGTGAGGTTTTGTCAAGAATTATTTGATTATGTGATGTTTTTTATACTTTTTTTGTTGTTTATTGGGTGTTAGGCTTGCGGAATGATATTTTTTTACTTATATAAGAGTTAAATCTGATTATTTTTGAGTTTTATAATAGGAGAACGTTAATATGGCTGAAAAAATTGAGTTTAAAACCGAAGTTAATAAGCTTTTAGATATTGTTATTAATTCACTTTATTCTGAGAAGTATATATTCTTGAGAGAGTTGGTTTCTAACGCATCTGATGCTTTGGATAAGTTGAAATATTGGAAGCTTACTAACCCAAGCTTAAAAGTTGAGAATGCTCAATATAAAATTACTATTACTCCTAATAAAGATGAAGCTACTCTTACGATTTCTGATAATGGTATTGGTATGAATAGAGATGATTTGATTAATCATATTGGTACTATTGCAAAATCTGGTACGGCTGAGTTTTTGAAAAATACTAAAGATAACTCATCTGTTATTGATTTGATTGGTCAATTTGGCGTGGGCTTTTATTCTGCCTTTATGGTGGCTAATAAGGTTGAGATTGTTACTAAACGTGCAGATAGCGACAAGGCTTATATGTGGGTTTCTAATGGTATTGATGGTTTTGAAATATCTGATACTACAAAAGAAACAAATGGTACAGATATCAAATTATTCTTAAAAGATGATGCTAAAGACTTTACTGATACTATCTATTTGAGAAATATTATTCATACTTATTCTGAGCATATTGATTACCCTATTGTTTTGGATTTGGGTGATGCTGGAGAAGAAACTGTTAATACAGGTATGGCGCTTTGGGCTAGAAATAAGGCTGATATTACAGAAAAACAATATAAAGATTTTTATCAGCATGTTACAAAAAACTTTGATGATCCATGGATGACTTTACACTTTAAAGCTGAAGGAAGTATGGAATATACAGGTCTTTTGTTTGTACCTACTAAAGCTCCTTATGATTTATTCCAACCAGATAGAATGACTGGTATTAAGCTTTATGTAAATAAAGTGTTTATTTCTGATAAGATTGATGGTTTGATGCCTATGTATTTGCGCTTTATTAAAGGTGTGATTGATAGTGCTGATTTGCCTCTTAATATTTCTCGTGAGATGTTACAACAAAGTTCTTTGATTGCAAAAATACGTCAAGGTACTGTTTCTCGTATTTTCAAAGAGCTTAAGAATAAAGCTAAGAATGAAGAAGAGTATGAGATTTTTTGGAAAGCTTTTGGTATTGCTTTTAAAGAAGGTATTTATGAAGACTTTTCTAATCGTGAAGAAGTGGCTGAACTTTCTCGTTTTTATACCACAAAATCTGATGATAAGTTGACTTCTCTCGATGCTTATATTGAGCGTATGAGTACAGAGCAAAAAGCTATTTATTATATTACAGGTGATGATGCAAAAACTTTGGCTTGTAACCCTCAGCTTGAAGCATTTAAGGAGAAAGGTATTGAAGTTTTATTGTTAACTGATCCTATTGATGAATTTTGGACACAGACATTGCTTTCTTATAAAGGAAAAGACGTTAAACATATTGCGCAAGCTGATATGGAATTAGATGTTAAGCGTGATGATAAAAAAGCTAATGAAGAAGAGTTAAATAAACTTGTTAGTAATATGACAGAATGGTTTAAGGGGGAAGTTGGCAAGGTAGAAGTTACAGAAAAACTAACAAAGAGCCCTGCTAGCCTTACAGTTGAGCAAGGTCAGATGAGCATTCATCTTGAGAGATTAATGCGTAATCATCAGCAAAAGACTAACTTTGATAGCACAAGAATATTGCAAATTAACCCATATCATCCACTTATTATTAAGCTTAGCGAGATGATTGCTTCTGATGATAAAAACGAGATGGTTAAAGATGCGTCTATTCTTGTTTTAGAACAAGCTAAAATTGCTGAAGGAGAAGCAGTTTCTAATCCTAGTTTATTTAATGAAAAGCTTAGCGAATTTATATTAAAAGCTATGTAGTTTTTATTGTAATTACACAAAAAAAACACCAACCTACTCTAGGCTGGTGTTTTTTTAATCGGTAGTTCTGCTATATTAGATGTTTGCCATAGCAATATATCTAACTGCAGAACGAGTGCCTCTTGAGAACACACTGAGAAGCTTGTCTGGCAGAATACCCTTTTTGAGAGTAATGTGTATGTGACGAGCTTTCTTCCAAGCTAGAAGTTGCATCTGACTTGGAACATATCCGTAATCTAGATTGAATACAAGTCCGTTCTGAACACACCATTCTTCTTCTGGATAGTGTTTTATCAGTGATGCAATGTGCTCCTTTGAGAAATCCGCAATATTGAGCAGATGTTCGGCTATAGAAGGCTCTATTTCTTCAAGGTATCCGTCTATCATAATGTAGAACTTAGGAATGCTCTTTTCTACACATACAATGAGGATACGTGAATCGACGATGATGATATCGCTCTTTAGCTGAACTCCTATTTCTTTGCATTCCTCGCTCTCTATGTTGCCATTTGAGATGTTGTAGATAGTGCAGTTGTTGAAATCTAACTTATCACTATCTTTTACAGTAGGACTTGGAACTGAGATAAGGTATTCGCCAAACTCGATGTAGGTAATGTGTCCTGTGTTCTTCATAACTGCTGACGAACCGTTTTTAAAAACGATTAAGTCGTACAAGCCATCTGTTAGTTTGAAGCCTTTGTAAATCTTTACCTTCTGCCCGTTAAATACGGATTTGCATTTGTTAAGGTCTTTCTTTATCCGATCCTTAACTTCTTTTTCTGATAGTTTAACCATAAGAATATATTATTAATTTATGTAGTGAGGCTGAACTTATAATTTAAAATTAAATTTGTCAATAATTATTATTTTTGGCTAAATGTGTCGATTATTTGCTTGAATTTGAGAGCTGCTTCATGTGATGTGAAGTTTTTAAGAGTAATTTCTTTAGCTCTTTTGGCTTTATCTTTTCTTTCGGCTTCGTTTGCTTCATCTAGGTAATATTTTACTAGTTCTACTAATTCTTCTTTGGTTTTGTACATTGGGACTGTATCTTTATATATTTCTTCTATTTCTGGCATATAGTCTGATATTACTAATGTTTCACAAGCTGTAGCGTCAAAAATTCTGTTACTTATAAAGCCAAATTTTTTCATCCCTTCTCTAGTGTCGTTAAGAACTATTTTGGCAGAACTATAGTGTTTGCGTAGTATTTGATTGTCAAGGTATGGGGCTTTTGCATTATCCCACCCTGGGCCATAGATGGTTATTGGTAGTCCTGCCTCTATTAGTATTGGAGCTGCAGTGCGATAAAAGCTATTTACGCCTACAAAAAATACTTCAGATTTTAGGTCTTCATTATAGTCTGGGTAAAACCTTTTAGTATTAGTAAATTGTGGGATGTAGTAAGCGTTTACGCCTCGTTTGTTTAGTTCTTCAGTTAATTCTTTTGATGCCAAAACCAAACTATTTATATTATCTTTTTGTGATAGTTGTATTAAATCTAATATGTATGTTTCTTTATCTTGAACTAATTCTTTATGAGCTGTTTGTCCAAATTGAGCGTAAGCAATGTAAACAATATTATATATTCCAGTTAAATCACGGTTAATCATATTTTTATCGGTAGGGATGAAGCCAGCAACTAGAATATTTGTATTTGATGTTTTTTTGATAAAACTATTAAAATATGTTTGAGAAGTTTGGTATCCTAATTCTTCTAAATTTGAGTTTAAATCAGATGCTAACCAATAATCTCCAGCTCCAATATGCCCTACGGCTGTTGGAATATCTGTATTTATGGTATTTGCTAATGTTTTGTTTTCAAGTTGCTTATTGTGTTCTAATATATTCTTTAGATTTTTGGCGCTTGTTGATAAAGAATAATTATCTTTAGTATATTGCTGTGTTTTTTTTGTTTTTTTCTCTAATTCTATATCTGATGATAACACTCTTTCTATTAGGCGTGATGCATCATCTTTATGCATGTAATATGAGATATTATCGTTAAATAAATGAAAAGTTTTTATTTCATCAAAACCTTGATATTCTGTGATAATTGGAATGTTATTTAGGGCTATTTCCAATATTATTGGATGGATATCTATTGATGTGTGGTGAAATTTTGTATTATTAACAAATACAGCCTTAAAATTACCTATATTTTGTTTTATTTTATTGATATCTGATAATTGGTACTTGTGATAAAAAATCTTTTTTTCTAACAGTATTTCTTCTATAATTGTGTTATCTCCTATTAGGGCTATATATTGCTTTTGATTTTTTGTTATATTTTTATTTATCGCAAATATAGGGAAATAGAAAGTGTTTGTAAAACCTTGTGCTTTTAGGTGACCTTCTAGATATGGATGAGAAGTGAGAATTATATCGTATTCTTTTAAGTTGTCAGGGGTTAAAGTGTTAGATGAACCTAACCATAGAATGTTTTTTGTATCTGTTGTAGGTTTAGGCGTTTTATCGTTTTCGCTAAAATTTGCGGTATATAATGTATATTTATGGCGAGATTTTATGTTTTCTTTGTTTATCTCCTTTACTAGTTTTTGCGCATATGGAGTTATAAAACCTCTTGATGTGGAACTTAATGTTATTTTTGAGGTGAAGAATAATGAGCTTATATAAAAGATTGTTATTGTTAATATGATAATAAGCATATAACCTAATTTTTTAGAATTCATTTACTCATCTCCCGTAATTATCTGCTTTGGTTATAGCATTAGATAACATAATGTATAGCAAAATTTGGGAGTTATTAGATGTTTTGAATAAGTTTGTTTTAAAACAAAATATCCCACAGGTTCGACCTAGATTTAATCTTGGTTTTACCATATGGGATATTATTGCTTATGGGTTCCTATACCTATGCGGTAGGTAGCTCATACTCTTCTTGTGTTAAGTTGAGTACGGTGCAGAAGGTGAAGTTTTGTTTCGTCTCGAAATACAAGACGATAACCTCATCTCCTTCACAGACGTATGGTACATTGATGATTGAGGAGGAGTGTATGCGAAGTTTCTTATCGCACTCCTCTCTTTTTCTATCTCTCTCGTCTATTGAACGACAGTTTGAGATATAGACCATTTTCTCTGTGCACTTCATTCTGAAACGAAGGTTGTTGACAGCAGCGCTTTCTCTTACTGTATCATCCGTTCTGCTGTAGACCAGTCCGAATTTAGCGACCTGCGGAGGTGAACATACCGTTCCTCTGTATGCTGTAGCAGAGCTGATGTTGTCCAATGAGTACTCCGGTACTTCGTTTAGATAATTTACCATTTGGAGGCTTGCATCATGACAAGGCTTGATAAGCATTGTGCTTAGGAACACTTCATTGAGGTTTCTAGGATAGATTTCTTCCATATACCCGTTGTTGTTTTTATAGTTAATAATTAAACTAAGATATAATAATATATCATTTGATTGTGCATAATATTATAAATATTTTTTTTGTCAAGTATTTTTTTGTATTTTTTGTTTAAAATATTGTCTAGGGGGGATGACTTCACATTGGTTCGCCGCTACTGCGCTCATCAGCAAAGCTGACCGGCGTACTTCCGTCCGCCTTTGCATCGCTACGGAAAGCTATGCTTTCCTACTTATGCGAACAACTAACCTTTGCAAAGGTTCATAGAACATTGCAAAGGTAAGAGAAGTTTTACTTGTTGTCAAACCCCCTTCTGGGTGTTCGCTCCCCTCTTTGTGACTTGTAGATTGATTTTAAAATAAAAAAAACACCATTACGGTGCTTTTGTAAATGGTGGCCAGGGAGGGGATCGAACCCCCGACACGAGGATTTTCAGTCCTCTGCTCTACCAACTGAGCTACCTGGCCGGCCACGAATTAGGTTTATATATAACTTTTTTTAAGTTGGCAAGAGTTTTTTTTATTTTTTTGCATATTTTTATTTATATTTTTATAACTTATTGTTTTAATGGTAAAAGTTTATGTTATCTTTTCTTAGACGAGTTGTTTATAAATAATGTAAATACAAACTTAAACACTGCCTTTACTGCGTCTATTATCATTTTTCTATCTTTTACGCGCAAGTTGCCCCATGCTTTTATTAGACGTTTGAACCAACTTTCTTGTTTTTTGTTGGAATTCTTTATTTCCTTATCTTCTTTGGTTTCTGTTGTTTCTAGTTTTAATTCCTTTATCTTTGCTTGGTATGGCTTGAGTGTTTCTGTTATTTCATTATCTGGAATGTAGCCTCCATGCATGCGGATTAGCTCGCCATTAGATGCTAAATATAGGGCATCTCCTCTGCCAATTAAATCTTCTGCTCCGTTGGTGTCTAAAATTGTACGAGAATCGGCAGAGCTTGCAACTTTAAATGCTATTCTTGTTGGGAAGTTTGCTTTTAATACACCGGTTACAACATCTACTGATGGACGTTGTGTGGCAAGGATTAAGTGTATGCCTGATGCTCTTGCTTTTTGAGCCAATCTAATTACATCTTTTTCTACATTTTTATCTGTTGCAATTAAGTCCGCAAATTCATCTATTACGCAAACAATGTATGGTAAATGTCCCTCGCCTTTTTGATTGTAATCTGCAATATTTTTACACATACTTTCGGCTAGAATTTCGTATCTTCTATCCATTTCTTTAGCTAAATATGATAATATAGATACGGCTTCTTTGGTTTCAGTTACTACGGGATGAAGTAAATATTTTTGATTATTGTAGATACTGAATTCTATTTTTTTAGGATCAATTAATATAAATTTGAGCTCAGATGGCTTTTTTGATGATATTAATGATAGGATAAATGTGTTTAAGCCCACTGATTTTCCTGAGCCAGTTGTGCCACCTATTAATAAATGAGGCATTTTTGCTAAATCTGCAACAATTGGTGCGCCTTTTATATCTGCCCCTATATATATTGGAAGAGCATATTTTGTTTTGGCATTTTCAAAAGTTTGAGAGTGTATTTGAGTATTAAAATCAATTATATCTGCATGTTCTTTTGGTATTTGAAAAAGGATTGCGTTAGTTTCTTTGGAAGGCTCTATGCGTAAAGATGATATGGCTAGCTCCCTTCTTATATCCTCTAGCACTGTTGTAATGTTTTTTAGCTTTGTGCCTGCTTTTGGGGTAAACTCTATAATATTTAATACAGGACCTTCGGTAATATTTGTAATTGAGCCATCTATGTCATAATTTTTTAATACGTCTTCCAATTTTTGCATAATATTTTCCTTAACTATAAAGTTCAAATATGAGTTATTTATAGAACAAATAAGTTAATAAAGTCTTCTAAAATATCAATTTTTGTGCATTATTGGGGAGAGATTTAAGAAAATACTTGTATTTTTTGTGTTTATGGCTTATTAAAGAGCAGATTTAATTTTTAATGAGAGGATAAATATGTCTAATCCATTGGATACAAAAATAATAAGCAGACTAGCTGAAATCTTAGATAAAACAAACTTAACTGAGTTAGAATACGAAGATGAAAGTTGCCGAATCTCTTTAGTTAGAAACCCTGGTGGTGTTGCTGTTAGCGGTGCTTATGCTCCTGCTCAAGTTGTTCAAGCTCCTGTATCTGCTCCAGTTGTTTCTGCTGCTCCTGCTTCTGTTGCTTCTGTTGAAGTTGAAGGTGCTAGTGAAGATTATACAAATAGTCCAAATGCTGTAAAATCACCAATGGTTGGTGTTGTTTATTTATCAGCTGATCCAAAATCTCCAAACTATGTAAAACCTGGGGATAGCGTTGCTGAAGGTGATACTGTTTGTTTGGTTGAAGCAATGAAGACATTTAACCCAGTTAAAGCTCATAAAGGTGGTAAAGTGGTTAAAATTTTGGTTGAAAGCGGAGACCCTGTTGAATATGGCGAACCTCTAGTTGTGATTGAATAAGCCTTTATAAAATAAATATAACAAGGAAAAATTTCATGTTTGAAAAAGTTTTAATTGCAAACCGTGGTGAAATCGCTCTTAGAATCCATAGGGCTTGTAGAGAAATGGGTATCAGAACAGTTGCTGTTCACTCTGAAGCTGATGCTAATGCTATGCATGTTCGTTTGGCAGATGAGGC
>JAZQTW010000071.1:0-18056 GCA_045630985.1 Alphaproteobacteria bacterium | reverse complement strand
TTGGCCTCCGACTTACTCGGCTCCTTCAAGGAGTTCCGCTCCTCGCCAGAGTTATTCAACCCCGTCAAGAAGTACAGCGCCCCGTCAGAGTTATTCAACCACGGCAAGGTCAACTTCAAGACCAAGTGTAACAACTCAGCAGAGAAGTACTACTCCTCGCCAGAGTGCAACTGCTCCAACAAGGACAGCTCCTCAGCGTCAGGGGGTGACAACTACTCCAAGGAATAGTGCTCCAAGACAGAATGGAACAGTAACACGTTCAGCTCCGCCAAGGAACAGCGCTCCAAGGCAGAGTGGCCCAGGATATAACAATCCGGGCGGTCATAGACCGGCTACTCCTCCACCTCCACGTCACGGTGGAAACCATTATCACCACGGCTATCTTAGTCATGGTCATCACCACCATCACCATCATTGTGTATGGGACACGTGGAGATACTATAGCTATGGTGGTTACCACAATCGTTTTATCTGTCACAGTTACTATCGTGATAGATATTTCGATAGCCTTCTTGGATACTACCTCTATGGTAGTTTTGATAGACCAACAAGGCTTGAGATTGGAGGCCTCTCTCTGAGAAGGTACAACAGCCAGCTTGAGATTCGTAACGGAAGTAGCTATTCGTATATGAATCTTTGGCAAAATCAAACCGTAAGGTATGTATCAGGCTATACAACCATAGAAATCACAACAGGAAACGGATATGCATATATCTATTTCTATGATAGCTATGGTAACGAAGCAACATACCAGTTGTAGTACTTAAAGGATTAAAGGGGGCGAAAGCCTCCTTTTTTCTTTACAAATAAAATTCCTTACTCTAGCATTCATCATAACAAAAGGATTTAAAATGAAAGAGTTATTAAATTATTCTCACAAATTAAAGCATCTTTTTCGTACAGGATGGGTAAAAGTTGGTGTAAATATTCCTGAAACAGTAGCATCACATAGTTGGAATATGGCTCTAATGACTATGAACTTATCGCAAAACTATAAAAATAAGTTCAACTACGATTATGATAAAGTTATAAAAATGTGTTTATGCCATGATTTGGCAGAAAGTATCATCGGAGACATTACTCCGCATGAAAGTTCATATAAAACAAAAGATAAAATAGAAGAAGAAGCAATGTATGAAATTGCTACTAAATCTTCTATGCCAGAAATTTATGAATTATTTGAAGAGTATGCAGAAAATAAAACTCCAGAAGCAAAATTATCACATGATTTAGATAAGTTAGATATGTATGCTCAAGCTTTATATTATAAAAAACAATACCCAAATATCGATTTTGAAGAGTTCAAAATATCTGCAACCAAGGCAATACAAACAGAGTTAGGAAAGTTAATTCTAGAAGATTTGCAAGAAAATAGCTAAAATAAAAGCCCCGATGTTGGGGCTTATTTTTACATATTTAACTCTGCATCTAAAAGGTTAAATGTTTTTAGAGCATCTTTGTGCTTTTTCTTCATATCATCAGATGCGTTGTCATACGCACTATGAGAACCAACACCTTTAATACCTGTACCACGAGGGTTTATTTTGATTGCTAAATCATTGATGTACTTAGCATCAACATTACCACCATTTAAGAAGCTTTTTACCACTGAATTTTCTTTGCTATTAGGAGCAACCTTGTTAAGAATAGTAAACGCATAAGCATACCATTCTCTTGTTGTACCATTTTCATATTTGATTTTTCCAGCTTTTTCAAGTTCTTCAATTTTTTGATATAGTTTATCTCTCTCTGCGTTTCCTAAATGTAAAGATAAAGCTGTATCAAAACGATTCTTTTTTGCAGCTTCAAAGGCTTTTTCTTTTTCAGACATTAGCTTTTGAGTATTTTCAACTTCAACAGCATCAACAGGTGTAATTGGCTCATTTGTAACTGGAACAATATTTTCTGTTGTTTTAGGATCTTTTACATCTTTAGTAGTATTTGAATTAACTGCGCTTCTAACACCTAAGAAACCAAGAGCGGCAACTCCTAAAATAAGTACAGGTCTTTTTACTTTTTGCCATACTTTTTTCCACCAACCTTGTTCATTTGATTTTTGATTTTTGTTTGAAGGTTTACCTTTCTTATTATTAGGAGTTGCAACTTTTCCATTTGCTCCTGATGATTCTGCATTATTTTTCTTTTTAGGCTCAGCAGGGATGTAAATATTTTTATCTTTTCCAGTAGCTACAAGTTCAACTTTTTTCTTATCACTTTCAGTTTTTTTAGCTTTAGGAGTAACAATTACATCATTTTGTTTATTTTCAGGTTTAACAAATTTAGAAGCTCTCTTTTTTTGTTCTAAAGTTCCAAATTTATCAACCAATTCAGCAAAATTTTCATCAGCTTCAATTTTACCACTTAAAATATCAGAGATTCTTAAGTTGATAATACTTCTCAATCTATCTTTATTCTTTGTTGTAGAATATCCTTTTTCTTCTTCAATTAATTTACTTATCAATAATAAGTCAGCTGAACTAAGTTTTTGAACTTCCTTTTTCTTAGAAAGAATATTAAATTGAGTTGCTTTCCAGTAGTTTGCACGTTCTTGTTGTTTGTTTTGTTCAATAGCTCTGCGTTTCAAAATATTTTCAGCTTTTTCAAGATTAGCAGTTATTCTCTTATATTTAGATTTTTTAAGCGCAGAAAAATATTTAGAAAGAAGTTTAGTAGCATCTTCATCCAAAATAACTCTATCTTCTATAAAATTTTCTAAAAAATCTGCACTTTGTTGTTCAACAGCTAAAGCACATTGCCCTTCAAATGTTTTAGTGTCATAATTAGAAACAATTGAAGCTTGAGCTTCAATAAGCATTTCCAGTTCAGATTTTTTCATTAAAACTCTATTTTTTTGCATTTTGGCCTCATATAATCAACGTTGATAGCCTTATATACTCTATTTTTTTGTTTTTGTCAACATTTTGTTTATGTAAATTTAAAATATTTTATAAAATATGTTTGAAAGAAAATATATTGCCAAAATAAAAAATACAATGTAACTTTAACTCGTCAAAGAAAGTAAAAACTTTGAATTTTTATATTTCTTTGGTGAAGGTTTTAATATATATTCACTAAGGGTAATAAATGAAAGTATTAGTAGGGCTTAGCGGTGGTGTAGATTCTGCTGTAACCGCATGTATCTTAAAAGACAAAGGTTATGATGTAATCGGAGCCACGATGTCTATTTGGGATAAAGAAAAATTTAAAAATATAATGCCAAATAAAGGGGCATGCTTTTCAGCACATGAAGAAGAAGATATAAAATCAGCTCGCTCATTGTGTGAAAGGCTTGATATCCCATATCATGTTATAGATTGCACAAAACAATATCAAAAACTTGTTTTAGATAATTTTAAGTCAGAATATCTATCAGGTCGCACCCCAAATCCTTGTATCATATGCAATGCCTCAATAAAGTTTGAAGCCTTACCTCAAGGAGCAAAGGCCAAAGGTATAGAGTTTGATAAGTTTGCTACAGGTCACTATGCACGTCTTTCGTATAACCAAAAATTAGAACGCTATCAGCTTCAGCAAGGAATGGACGCAAAAAAAGACCAAAGTTATTTTATACATCGCCTAAAACAAGAGCAACTATCCAAAATTATGATGCCTTTAGGTGATTATACAAAAGAAGAAGTGAGAGATATTGCACGTAAATATGGGTTGGATGTTAGCGATAAGGCAGATAGTCAAGATTTTTATAATGGCGATATTAATGATATAATACAAGAAACACCTAAACTCGGTAATTTTATAAATAAAGATGGTAAAGTGCTAGGTAAACACCTCGGTATATGGAATTATACTATAGGACAAAGAAGAGGATTGGGTATCAGTGCAGATAGACCGCTTTACGTGATTGGGCTAAATAAAGAAAATAACGAAGTTATATTAGGATATGAAGAAGAGTGCTATAAGCAATCACTAGTTGCAACAGATGTTAATTGGCTCTCAATCCCATCTCCAATGCAAAAAATGGAAGTTTTAGTTAAATTACGCTCTTCTCAAAAGCCAGAGCTCGCTACTTTAACCCCAATGGATGAAAATACAGTATCAATTAGCTTTTTTGAAAAACAAAAAGCAGTGGCACTAGGACAATCTACAGTATTTTATGATGAAAATAGTTTTGTTTTAGGTGGTGGCTTCATAGATAAGGTATAAAGCTATGTTAACCAAAGAAGAGATAGTAAAACTTTTATCAGAAGAAACTAAACAGGAAGAATTATTTCAACAAGCCGATTCTATCAGAAGAAAATATGTTGGAGATGAGGTTCATCTGCGAGGTTTAATAGAATTTTCTAATATCTGCCGTAATAATTGTATGTATTGTGGCATACGATGTGGTAATTATAAAGCAACACGCTATCGAATGGATGAAGATGAGATAATTTTTACAGCGCAAAAAGCTATAAATAACGGTTTAAAAACAATAGTTCTACAATCCGGAGAGGATATATATTTTACTAAAGATAAAATGTGTAAAATAATTGATGCAATCAAAAAAAATGATGTAGCGCTAACCTTAAGCATTGGTGAAAGAAGTTATGAAGACTATAAGGCATTCAAAGATTCCGGTGCAGATAGATACTTAATGCGAATAGAAACAACAGATAAAGAGCTATATAAAAAGCTACACCCAAATATGTGTTGGCAACAAAGATATGAGTGTTTGCTATCACTAAAAGAGTTGTGCTATGAATTAGGCTCAGGCATAATAGTAGGTTTACCAGGGCAAACAATACAAAGTATCGCGCAAGATTTGTTGTTTTTAAAAGATTTAGATGTGGATATGGCGGGTATTGGTCCATTTATCCCACACAAAGATACTCCATTAGCAAATGAAAAGGGAGGAGATATATATCTTTCCTTAAGAACAATGGCAATAATGCGCTTATTGTTGCCAGATATAAATATTCCAGCAACAACAGCCATGGAAGTATTACACCCACAAGGAAGACTAATGGCTCTACAGTCAGGAGCAAATGTTATTATGCCCAATGTTACCAATACAACCTATCATAAATTGTATGAGCTATATCCAAATAAAGAAAAAGCTAATGAAACATATTCAGTCTTTATTAATAAGTTGCATTGTATATCAAGAACAGTATCTGATACACACGGTGAACACAAAAAAATAGCATAGGAGAGGTTTATATGAATAAATACATATTAAAGATATTTACATATCTTTTTATTTTTCTTTTTAGTGTTAATAGTTATGCGCTAGATGTTTATTCACATGTGCCAGACAATCCTAAAAATGCTCTAATATTTATCCATGGATGGAAGCAAAGTGGTAAAGATGTGTTATGGATGACAGATAAATTTAATAAGCATCTACCAGATACTGCATTTTATTATCCAACTGCACCAGATAAAGCATTAGGATCAGGCTATCAATGGTTTGAGATTCCAATAATTGGCGAAGAAATGTCTCAAGAGGAAACATATGATATAATGTTAGAGGGGGCTCTAAAAAATGTTTCAAAAGTTCATGAGGTTATAAAAAATATACATCAAACAACAAATATCCCCTATGAAAATATCTATATAACAGGATATTCTCAAGGTGGTTTAATGGCTTTATTAACTTCAATAACAAGTCCATACCCCGTATCAAAAGCTATATCATTTTCAGGAGTTCCAGTAATTTTATCTGAAGATAAGTTAGATATAGTAAGTAATAAGCCAAATATTCTTATAATACAGGGCGATAGCGATAGGGTGATTCCTGCTAATAGTTATTTGTTAACAGAAAAAAGTCTAAATAAATTAGAAATAAAATATCACACTCAAATAGTTAAAGGTTTAAGACATCAAATAACAGATGACGCAATTGAACAAGCCACAAGTTATATACGAGAATAAAAAAATAAAGGCAGAACTAATAAGCTCTGCCTCTATCTTTAATTTATCAGGATAAATTAGTTCAAAGCATCTTGTAAAGTTTTACCAGCTTTAAATTTAGCTAATTTTTTAGCTGGAACTTTAATTGTAGCGCCTGTGCGTGGGTTACGAGCAGTTGTAGCAGCACGTTTGTTAACAGCGAAAGTACCGAAACCGATAAGACGGATATCATCACCTTTCTTCAAAGCTTTTGTTACAGAAGCTACGAAAGCGTCAACAGCTTTAGCAGCATCAACTTTAGTTAAACCAGCTTCAGCAGCGATATTTGCAACTAAATCATTTTTATTCATGAAAATTCTCCTTAATAAAATATTTTCTCAGAATGTTCTCCTGATTGACTTTACTAAAACCCTTAAAAATAAAGAAGTCAAAGCCAATTCCTTGGTTTTCCCCAATATTTGGGATATTTTTTCAAAAAAAATGCATATAACCTTATTTTTTATAGTCTATATATACATTTATTAGCTTAAAATCTTCATAATTTGCCACTATTTATAGGCTGTAACGATAAAAATTAACACCAAAAGGAGGAGGAATTATGGAAATTAGAGAAATGCAAACAACAGATTCGAAGCAGTTTGTAGAATTTTATGAAAAATTAGCCAATGAATGTGAATATCTACCAATTGCTCCAGAAGAAGTAGATGAGAAAACAGAAAAAATCTTAAAACATATAGAAAAAGAAAATAAGCTTAAAAGAGTTTTTATCGCCGCAGAAAATGATAAAATTGTTGGATTTATTGGTATTAAGCGTATCCACTTTGCCAGATTAAGGCATATAGCAAAATTAATAATCGGTGTTTTAGATGATTATAAAAGACAAGGAATTGGCACAAAATTAATGGAATTTGTTGAAAAGTGGGCTAAAGAAAATGAAATAAGAAAACTTGAATTAACAGTAGTAGAAGATAATGATCCTGCCGTAGAGTTTTTTGAAGAGATGGATTTTGAAAAAGAAGGAACAAGAGAAAAAGCTGTAAAAATAAAAGGTAAATACTTAGATGAAATATTTATGGCAAAATATCTCGAAGAAGATTAATACAAAATACAAATGTTTATTTTTTTGCACATTGCAAAACTAAAGGGTTTGAGAAATCTCTCAAACCCTCTAATCACAATATATTAGATAGTACTACATATTGCCAATATTGCGAACAATAGCAACATAGTAGTCAGGCCAATGATACCCTGGAACGGCAACGCGAATTTGCGACCATTTTGGATTAACATTAACATAAAAATGCTCTTTATCACTATCAATAAGATCTAAACACTTTGAACCACAAGATTGAAAATATCCTGTAGGTTTAATTGTTTCAACAATTTCAACAAGCTCAGGTAATCTTGGACATTTTAAGATGTAATCTCCTCCTTTACCTTCATCAATCTTTTCATAATTGCTTAAATCAAGATTATATACTTTTAGTCTTGTAATTTTATATGGGTTTTCTGTGTTAAAAGAGCTAATACGACTTGTTAAAATATCTTCAGGACAATCAATAACTTCTTTCCAAGAATTAAGGCCTAACATTTTAGCAATAATATGCTGAGCTTTCATTAAAGAGAAATCATCACAATCAATATTAAAATCTTCAACAATTGCATTTATATCAAAGAATCTTGTGGCAAGAACATATTCTGCATCATCTTGTTTGTATTCAAGTTGAAAGTCGCGATATAAATTCTTAGCTTGATTTTTTAGATAGTTCATATTTTTTTCAAACATAATATAATCCTTTTCTAATTTAGAGAAGTGATTTGTCTTATATTTAGCGCTCGTAATCTTTTGCGACAAATAACCCCTCAAAAGGTTATATTAGTCATATGTTGGTCGATCAAAATCTTTACACGAGCGAGCGGGCTTACCAACAAGCACAAGTGCATAATATACAATGAAGGTAAATTTGTCAAGTTTTTCGTGATATTTAACGAAGATTAGTCTTTTTTATTTTTATTATCTTCGCCAAAAGCAGCTACAAACAAACAGCAAAGAATAATAGATGCTTTCAAAAACTCCGCAGTCATTCTCTTTTCCTTATACTAAGATGATGTTGAAAATAAATTTTGAAGTATGAAATTATCTTGTTGTTTATTTGGCGATAAAGATTTTTATATATATCATATCAAAACCCTTTCATTATAAAATGTTTACATTGATATAACTTGCGCAAAGCGCAATAAACAAAATGATATGAGTTTTATTTGATTTTAATTTCTGATGAAATATTTCAAATCAGAAGTAAAAAATATCTATCTATTTGATATTGTACAAGATTTATTTTTAAATTTTTGTCTAATTGTTTGCTTGATTTTTGAAAAAATAAGCGTATAATAGAGGTATCAAGAGGAGATAACTCCTCTTTTTTTTATGCAAAAATAGATTCTTCTTCAATAAAAGCTAATATATTATCTATAATGATAATTATTGAAGGTTAATAGATACTATATTGTCTATAACTAAAACTTTGCAGAAATATTTTTAAAGAGGAATAGCTAGAGAAAATAGCAACCCTCCGGAAATTACAGATAGTTCAAACCAAAAGAAAATATATAGCTTTGATCGTATTGAAGATTTATAGGTTCTTTTCTTGTTTACTGCTTACTAGTAAAAAAACTAAAGGGTTTGAGAAATCTCTCAAACCCTTTGCGGTGTTGGTGAGGCAATTTGGTCAGCTATGCGGAAATATATACATGTTTAAATGAGGATACTTTATATCTCGCGACCTTTATTAATCGTTTTACTTTGTTGATTGTTTTTTATTGTTTCAATAGTTTTATCTATTTGATTTATAATGTGTTTTTCAAAAGATTGGCGCTGGCTTTCATCTATTTCAAACGTATTGCCTTGTTCTTTTTCTAGCATAAAACGAAGATGTTTTGCTCGTAGATTTGTATTATGAGGTGATCTATCCATAGCTGTTGCAATTCTACTTAAAGCTCCCTTATTATCATTAGCTTTGGCAATAGCAAAACATTCTCCTAATTCATATATCTTAGATAATAAAGGAGATTCTTTTAACACTTCTTTATCTGCCATTCCCATTATATAGGCCGCCATCTCTAAGTTGTAACTATTATTGTCATAATTATTTACTAAATTAAAAAGATAATTGAATTTTCCTTTAGGATTGCTTTCTTCTAACATCATTGCATATTTAAATATAGGTATTTCTGAAAAGTGAGTATGTCCTATTATATCAATTCCATGAAATAATTCATGGTAAAGTTTTCGTTGCGTGTTTGATAAAGTGTCTTTGTCATTTTCATTATATTTATTTTGAACACCAAAACCTCTGCTCGGCAATACAATTATTGGATATTCAATAAGTTGATTATTTTCAGAAGTTCTAAATGAGGTAATATATCCACCATATCCTGAAGATTGGTTGTTTGTTTCAAGTCCTTTTTGTTGTTCTGTTTCAAAAACAATAGCTCCTCTATGTTTACTAAAATACCTATTTGTAGCATTTTTACCCTCATTTTCTCTTAAACGCTTATAATCATCTTCAAAAACTTGTAATGCATGGAAGTGGAATGCAAAATCTTCCGGAAAATCCATTTTTCTAATTGCTTGTGATAAAAGACTTTCTTCGCTATTAATTTTCATTCCTCTGAGAATACAGGCGCCTTCTTCTATATTATTTTCTTTATTTTCATAGTTCAATAAACGAATTTCAGGATATTCTTCTTGTATGCTTCCTCGTATATATAAAACTGGTTTTCCATCTTTATCAGGAAGGTATAAGGGATTAGATACAGGGGTTCCAACAGAAAAAGAATCAAAATGATTATCCGATGCATCATGGAAAGCCTTGGGAATGCCAAAGGCTACTTCTTTAGCACTATCATTATTCAATGATTTTATTTGTTCTTTTAATTGGATGTATAACTTTACCTTATTTTTCTCTGCTTCACTTCTATTATCAGATAAGTCATCTGTTGCAGATGTTTTTTTTTCGCAGTATTGTTCAAACTTGTTTCTGGTTTCCGGATGTAAATATTGATATATATAAGGAAAATCAGCCGCATATTTGCCATTTGAATTACGTTTTAAAAATAATTCTTTTTTTAGTTCCGGATTATTATCTAGAGTATATTCTGTGATGATTGAATTTAAAAATTCAACAGGATTATCTCCATTCGTATACATTAATGTATGTAATAAACTTCCACCATTTTGCATATCTCTATATTCAACTAATTTATCAGGCGTAGGTAATAATGATTTCAATAGCTTTATATCTTGTTTAGAGCAAGCTACTTTTACCATATTACACAAATGTTCTTTTTCGCTATAATCCATAAAAATCACCTTAATACATTTACAGAGCGATTTTATCATAATATTGATATAAGGTCAATATGTTTTCAATTAAGTAACTTGTGAATAAAAAAGTAGCACCGGTGTAGCGCCAAGAAAAAACTAAAGGGTTTGAGAAACCTCTCAAACCCTTTGCGGTGTTGGTGAGTCCGACGGGATTCGAACCCATGACCCTTTGATTAAAAGTTTAAAATCTATACTGTTGCATTATGTTATAAAATGTTATAGAAGTGTATGATTTTGCTTGATTTTTAAGTTAAACGATGTTATAAAATTTTACAAGAAATTATAGCAAATTATACTCAATCTGCTTACTATTTGCTTACTAGTTTTTCGCACAAAAAGGAATAAAAATATGAAGTTAACTAAAACAAACATCGATAAACTTGCTTACCAGAACAAGGATGAATTCTACTGGGATGATGAGCTTGTAGGGTTTGGTGTAAAAGTGACTAAACAGGCTAAAACCTATATAGTACAAGCCCGTGTTAATGGTAAAAGTATTCGTAAAAAAGTAGCCCCAGTTGGCACTTTGACTCCCGATGAAGCTCGTAAGCAAGCTAAAACAATGTTGGGAGATATGGCTAAGGGTATAAATATCGTAGAGGTTGCTAAAAAAGAACGTATAAAAGGAGTTACCTTAAAAGAGGCTTATGACGAATATGTAAGTACTAAAAAATTAACTCAAAGTACAATAACAGGTTATAATACAGCCATGAATACAGTATTTAAAGATTGGCACAACAAACCTCTAAACCAAATAACAGGAGATATGGTTGTTAAAGTCTTTAAGAAGAAGAGTGTAGAAAACCCTTATGGAGCAAATTTATATTTTAGATGTCTAAGAGCTGTTTTTAATTTTGCTATAGAAAACTATAGTGTTGGAGACATTCCTTTGTTGCCATATAACCCTTGCAATAAAATAAATAGGTTAAAAATATGGAATAAAACATCAAGAAGGACACGCCATATAGCTCAAGATCAATTAAAAGACTTTTTCAACAGCCTAGCTATTAAAGAAGATGATAGACCTCAAAAACAATTAGCTAAAAAACAATGTATGGTAATTTTATTTACTGGATGCAGAGACCAAGAGATTGCGAGTCTCCAATGTAAAAATATAGATTTTAAAGCAAGAACAATTACTATAGAGACAACAAAAAATCACCGTAAACACATTTTGCCTTATGGTAAATGGTTGGGAGATTATTTAAAAGAATTGTGTGATGGTTTAGCTCAAGATGATTATATTTTTCCTTCAGACAATAAAGTTGGGCACTTGAAAGACCACAGAAAGTCGATAAGAGAAATAGCAAAAGATAGTGGAATAGAGTTTAGTTTGCATGATTTACGACGTACATTTGCAAGCATAGCAAACAATTACATCACTGGAATGACACAGTACACGCTAAAAAAATTATTAAATCATGCCGAAGATGATGTAACCGCCGGATATATTCAGTTTGACCCAGAAATTTTGCGAAAGCCAATGCAAGAGATTGAAGATTTTATTCTAGCCAAAGCTGGCATTGAAGCTAAAGATGATGTAGAAAATAGCCAAGGAGACTAAGTATGACAGAAGAAATTATCATATACCAAGACGAAAAAGGGAATACAAATATTGATGTTAGGCTAGAAAATGAAACAATATGGCTAACACAAAAACAAATGGCAGAGTTGTTTGAAAGAGATGTGCGTACAATTAATGAGCACATTATAAATGTTTATGATGAAGGTGAATTAGATGAAACTTCAACCATCCGGAAATTCCGGATAGTTCAAACAGAAGGAAAACGTAGCGTTAATCGTGAATTAGATCACTATAATTTAGATATGATTATAGCCGTTGGTTATAGAGTTAAATCTAAAATTGCTACACGTTTTCGTATATGGGCTACAAATATCTTAAAACAATATCTCATTGAAGGTTATGCTATTAACCAAAATCTTATACAAGCAAAAAATAAACAATTAGATAAATTGCAAAAAGCTATATCTGTTTTAAGTCGTAGTATAGAAAATCAAGCTCAAAGCCTAGGAGATGCACAAAAGCTAACTAATATCATTAAGGATTTCTCAGATGGTCTTGAACTACTTGATGATTTTGACAACAAAACCTTAGACACTAAAGGCAAAACCACAAAAGAAGCCGTAGTTATAGAAAAAGAAGAGTTTTTAGAAATTATTGATAAGATGAAGCCAGAATTTGGTTCAGATGTATTTGCTAATCCTAAAGACGATAGTTTTGAAAGCTCAGTTCGTCAGATATACCAAACTTTTGATGGAAAAGAGTGCTACCCAAGTATAGAAGAAAAAGCTGCAACACTTTTATATCTGGTTGTAAAAAATCATAGCTTTACAGATGGTAATAAACGAATAGGTGCAAGTTGCTTCTTATACTTTTTAGAGAAAAATAATGCACTTTATAAAAATGGTGTTGCAATTATAGACAATTCAACTCTTGCTACTCTAACCCTCTTAATAGCAGAAAGTAAAGCTTCTGAAATGGAAACAATGAAACAAGTTGTACTAAGTGTGCTAAACAGGGGGTAGAATATGAATAAAATAAACAAATTGCGACCACCTAAACAAAAGTCTTTTAAGCGTAAAGAAATGGTCAATGAACTAATTTATGAGCTCATTGGAGCTTTCTCTGATGAGCGAGAATTTATATTTATTGATTATATTAAATGGTTTGTGTATGTGACGTACAAAATTATTGGCAAACAGCAGATACATAAAGATAAATTTATAAAATATGTTACAAATAAAAATGGTGATTACCAACAAAAAATAGCAAAAAAAATATACATGAAACTTCAAAAATATCCAGAAATATATTCTAAAAAAGCAAATTTTATAATACTGGAAAGTTTGTTATTTCAATATATAAATAGCTTGGACGAATTAGGTAAGAGAAGTAAAGAGGCTAATAAAAGAAATGATATAAGGCATAAAGATGATAGAAAATTAAAGAATTATATTATCGAATTAAATAATACAAAAAGAGGAGATATGACGGCTCAATATTTTTATGAAACATATAAAGATGAAATTTTAGAATTTATAAAAAATAATTGCCAGACTATACATGAGAAAATATTAAACAATAATGATTACGATTTGCAAGATGTTGTAATCAGGTATATAAATGAAAGAAATAAAGATATAATTATAACAACTACTGCTCCATAAGGAGCAGTATTTATTTTACCTATAACTCCTTTTATAATGTCCATGTTCTGCTAATAAGCCAAGACGACTTATTGGTTGAAGAACTGAGGTTTTATCATGAAAGGAGTTAATATGAAAAATCTCATAAATCTTCAAAAAGAATTTATTGAAGCTCCTTTAGAGGCTTTATTAAACTCAAAAATAGTAGCGGCATATATTAACCGTTCTGTTTCATGGCTAAATTGCAAAGCAGTATCAGGCGGTGGCATACCTTATACAAAAATAGGTAACCGTCGCTTATACCTTAAGCAAGATGTTTTAAATTGGCTAGAACAAAACAGCCAAAAGGTAAATTCAACATCAGAGTATATAAGTAAGGAGAAAAATTATGAATAATACTCAAAAAAATGCCTCCTCGTTGTTGCAGAACGAGGAGAGCAAATATCAAAATACTGACAATAATGAAAATAATATACATTTGGGCAAAAATCAAGAAAATAATATGGATTGTAGGATTTACAGCCTCAAAACATTTATGGAGCTTGACCTGCCAAAGTCTAATATTATTTTGGATCCAATTATCACAGAAAGATCATTAGCTATGTTATATGCATATAGAGGCGTAGGTAAAAGCTTTTTTGCTATGTCTCTTGCATTAGCAGTTGCTACAGGTGATAAGTTTTTAAGATGGAAAGCGCCAAATCCTCAAAAAGTATTATATGTAGATGGTGAAATGCCTGCAAATATGTTGCAAGAAAGATTTCGTAAGATATCTAATTTAAATGAAACAGGCGATTATACCGAAAATTTAGAAATATTTGCTACAGACTTACAGCCTTTTAGTATTATAAATATTAGTAATACTGAAATGCAAAAGGAAATAACCGCAATTATTGAGAAAAAAGGTATAAAGCTTTTAATTTTAGATAATTTATCAACTTTAACAACCTTAGATGAGTTAGATGCAGCTTCTTGGAATGTAATTCAAGAATGGTTAATAACCTTACGAAAGAAAGGAGTAGCTGTTATTATTATACATCATGCAGGAAAAACTGGAACTCAACGAGGTATCTCAAAAAGAGAAGACATTTTAGATTTAGTTATAAACCTAAGAAATAAAGCATCTTCTAATAATGAAGAGGAGGTTTCTCATAGTGGTAAATGTCAAGTTGTATTTGAGAAGAATAGAAACTTGAGTAAAAAACAAATATCTAATTTTGGGATTGAGTTAGTTGATATTTTTGATGACAAAATTGCATGGATTGATGTTTACTCAACAGTACAGCAATTAAAAGATGAAGGTTTGTCATGTAGAGATATAGCAAAAGTTACAGGCATATCTAAATCAAGAGTAGCAGAAATCTGCAAACAGACTAACTAATATCTATGAACCCTCTGTCCGGTAGCTTTATATAAATAAGCTACCGGACAATGGTTTTGTTTGTCTTGCATTTCTTATAGCTTTGTTATATGTATTCAAGCATAATAACTATTTAAAACAGAGTAAAACCATGGACGAAAACCTCAAAAAATGCAAAAAACTTTTAAGATTGCTTATTTCTCGCACTAAAAACTTAAATTTTGAACAGCATAACGAAATGCAAGCTCTAACAATTTCTTTTTACAGAAAAATGCTTTCATCAGCACATGCAATATTAAAATTAGAGAGAGATAATTACAATGCTTGTATTTTGGCATCACATATGATGGAAGGGCTTATATTGCTTGTTTGGTGTTTAGATAATCCCAAAGAAAGAATAAGACAATATGTTGAATATGGCGCTATAGAATATATTGAAGGCTTACAAGTATATCCTGAAGAAAGAGATAATTTATTACAACTTATTAAAACCAAAAATATACAACGATTTCTAAAAAAAGATGTACAAAAGCGCCCAATAACAGATGAAGTTTTGCTAAATAAGGGCAATTATTATAATACATGGTATAAGCCAGAAGCTAATACAATAAACGATATAGTAGAAAAACTAGTTAAGTCTAGAGGTAGTACAGGTATCGCTAATATAAAAAACATGTATGACAAACTCTGTGCTTATAAACATTATTCTCCATATATAATGTTGCCACGATTCGGTACAAAGATGAAGATTCCAAATTTTGATGAGAAATTTGCAATACTTTCTGCATTACAATGCCTTTATAGTACTTTTTTATATGTTAATATGCTTCAACCTTATCAAGAAAATATTGATGATATAACAGAGAAATACAAACACATAGAAGGTGTTTCTTGGGTGAAATTTTAATTATTTTACTCATATTAAAATATAAATGCTTATTTTTAGTGATAAACACTTGCAATCACTAAATAGCTCCGTTAAACTTTTCTCAATTTAATTAATATGAGAGAGAGTTAGGATGATAACAGGAACTATAAAAAACAAAATTGATAAAATTTGGTTAGATATATGGGCAGGGGGTATAACAAATCCTATAACAGTTATCGAGCAACTAACATATCTCATGTTTATTAAAGGACTTGATGATAAAGAGCTTGAAGCAGAGCAAATGGAAGTATTGACAGGTGCTAATATGGATAAAATTTTTTCATCAGATGCTAAAGGTCAAGCAATGCGGTGGCATAATTTTAAAAACAAAGAAGCCGGTATAATTTTTGATATAATAAAAGACGACGTTTTTCCTTTTATAAAGAATATAGGTAAATCTGAAGGAACAGCTTTTTCTCGTTATATGAGTGATGCTATATTTATGTTTCCAACCCCTCAAATATTAGAAAAGGTGATAACAGGGCTAGATGATTTATATGAGCACGATTTGACTGGATTAGATATCCAAGGCGATTTATATGAATACATGTTAGATAAACTTGCAACCGCAGGTAAAAATGGTCAATTTAGAACTCCTGCACAGATTCGTAAGATGATGGTAGATTTATTAAGACCATCACCAAAAGATAAAATTTGTGATCCAGCTTGTGGTACAGCAGGTTTTTTAATTTCTGCATCTGAGTTTGTTCGCAAAAACTATGAAGATAAAATGGATTCTGCAGATTGGCAATGGTTTGCAAAGCAAATGTTTAATGGCTATGATATGGATAGGACAATGCTCCGTATTTCAGCCATGAATCTGATGTTGCACTCTATAACTTGCCCAACAATAGAATACAAAGATAGCGTATCTAAAAATAATGAAATAGAAGAGGAATATGATATAATTCTAGCAAACCCACCATTTTCTGGTACCATAGATAAAGAAAGCATAAGCGATAGCTTAAAAACAATATGTGACACAACCAAAACAGAGCTTTTATTTGTTTCTTTATTCTTGCGAATGTTAAAAAAAGGTGGTCGTTGTGCCTGCATTGTGCCAGATGGTGTATTATTTGGTACTACAAAGGCTCATAAATCATTGCGAAAAGCATTGGTAGAAGAACATCAATTGCAAGCAGTTATTTCCATGCCTTCAGGAGTGTTTAAGCCTTATGCCGGAGTATCAACAGCAGTTTTAGTGTTTACCAAGACAACAGATGGTGGAACAGATAAAGTTTGGTTCTATGATATGAAAGCCGATGGTTTTAGTCTTGATGATAAGCGTAACCCTATAGCAGATAACGATATCCCTGATATTGTAGAGCGTTTTCATAATTTAGATAAAGAAGAGGTGAGGGCTAAAACAGAACAAAGCTTTTTTGTTGATAAGGCTGATATTGTTGCTAACGACTATGATTTATCTATCAATCGCTACAAAGAAGTGGTTTATGAAAAGGTGGTTTACGAAAAGCCAACGGTAATTTTAGAACGAATTGAAACACTTGCCACAGAAATTGCCACCCAAACAGCAAAAATAAAAGAAATGATTGAAGAATAAAGATGGAGGACTAAAAATGCTAAATTTTCTTCAACAAAATGCAGAGTGGATGAGTGCAATAGCGTTGGTCTTTTTTGCATATATACAATGCAAAATTACTCATAATCAAGTAATTCAAGAATTAAAGCTAAAAAGATTAGAAATAGCTCAGCAATTAGATAAAATTGGGGCGAATTTTTTAGGTAATAGTGAAACCGCTATGGAGCTATTTAAATTTTTAGGTGAAAATCAAAGTAGTTTTAAGTTTTTGTTGCGCAAAGAATATTATAAACATGTTGAGATTTTGTCAGGTTTTATTTGGCGAGTGAGGAATACTTACAATATAACTCAAGAGCAACAACTAGAAAATATTAAACTATGCAACAAATATTTAAATGATTTAACTGACGCTCTGTGTAATGCCGATTATGGTATGGTAAAATATAAAGAACCTAAATCTAAAAATAATAAGGATAAGTAAAATGCCAACACCTCAAAATTCCTCTAGGCCAATTACAGAAAAACAAATAGAAAACTTATTTAAGCAGTCTGTAGAAGACTTGTATGAAAATGATTCATATTTGTTAGATTCTAGCCATGAATTGCACGAGCAAGCTATTTCTCACCGTTTAGCTGTTTATTTAGAAAGACACTTTAGCCACTTAAAATATTACAAAGATAATGGTTTGTCTGTGGACTGTGAATACAATAAAAATGGAGAAGATTGTAAAAGAATATATACAAATTGTCATCAATGCAATCAAGAAGAAACATGTTTCATAAAACAATACAGAGATGCCATTATTGTTAAAAGCGATAGAGG
>JAZQTW010000070.1:0-31617 GCA_045630985.1 Alphaproteobacteria bacterium | reverse complement strand
AGTTTAAATTTTGATTAATTTGATATATTTATGTAAAATCAATAGCTTAATAAATGGTATTATGATACTATTTTGTAAAATCTTGAAAAATAATGAATTTTTTATATTGACATTAAAAAAAATACATCTATATTAACCACGAATTTAATATCAACTTTTTAGAAAAGAGATTAGAAAACATGAATACACACGCAACTAAGCCTTCTGATATTACAAGAAAGTGGTACGTTGTTGACGCTACTGACGTTGTATTAGGCCGTCTTGCCGCTCAAGTAGCTATTTTGCTTCGCGGTAAACACAAACCTTACTTCACACCAAACTTGGACTGTGGAGATTATGTTGTTGTTATTAATGCTGATAAAGTAAAACTTACAGGCAAAAAATTAACAGATAAAAAATATTTCAAACACACTGGTTGGATCGGTGGTATCAAAGAAACAACTGCTGGTAAACTTTTAGAAGGTCGTTTCCCTGAAAGAGTTATCACAAAAGCTGTTGAACGTATGATTTCTCGTAATCCAATGGGTCGTCAACAAATGACAAAGTTAAAAGTATATGCTGGTGAAAATCATCCACATACTGCACAAAATCCAGAAATTTTAGATATCGCATCTAAAAATTCTAAGAACAAAAGGAGCGAAATGTAATGGCTAATAAGAAAATTGAATCTTTAACAGAAATTAAAGAAGCTGTTGCTGCAACTTCTGCTGTTGCTGAAACAAAACGTAAACCTGCTCGCGATAAACAAGGTCGTTCTTACGCTACAGGTAAAAGAAAAAATGCTGTTGCTCGTGTATGGGTTATGCCTGGTAAAGGTAACATCACAATCAATGGCAAACCAGTTGATACATATTTTGCACGTCCAGTGTTAAAAATGATTATCAATCAACCATTTGAAATCACAAATCGTGAAAATGAATTTGACGTTGTTTGTACAGTTCAAGGCGGTGGCTTATCTGGTCAAGCTGGTGCTATCAAACACGGTATTTCAAAAGCTCTTAACGAATATGAGCCAGAATTACGTACTGTATTAAAACAAGCTGGTTTCTTAACACGTGATGATCGTGTTGTAGAACGTAAAAAATACGGTCGTGCAAAAGCTCGTCGTTCATACCAATTCTCTAAACGTTAATCGTTTATCGGAATTCGAACAAATTCAAAAGGGTTGCAAGAAATTGCAACTCTTTTTTATTTAATATTTATTCAAAATAAAAAGATGAAGCTAGTTAAGGCTTCATCTTTGTAGTAATGTTTACTTTTTTCTTTTACTCCGCAATTGGATCATGATTAAAATAAAAACAATAACGGCTAAAGTGAACATTGCAAATCCTGCAATAATAAATCCATTCATTTCCATAAAGCATAAAAATTAGATGATAGAAATATATTATTTTACTTGCATAATAGAGATATACCAAGAAAAAATCAAGTTGTTTTATTAGAACTAAAAGTGAAAATGAATTTGACGTAGTTTGTACAGTTCAAAGCAATGGCTTATCTGGTCAAGCTGATGCTCTCAAACACGGTATTTTAAAAGCACTTCGTTCATATCAATTCTCAAAACGTTAATTCGTTTGCGAATTATATTCAAAAAAAGGTCACTAAATGGTGGCCTTTTTTTATTTGGTGGTCATATTGAAAAGAATAAAATACTTGATTTTAAAATAAAATTGATTAGTATCAATTCACTAATAAAAATTATGATGTCAAATTATTAAATGTTATAAATATGAGCTTCAATTGTTTTAATAGTGTGACTGTAAAGCCTCGTGTAGGCGTTAGTCTTATTTATCTTTTAAACGAAATGAAAGCCTTAAGTTCAAAGGCAGGATTACCTGTAATAGCAGAAGTAAATGGAGAAAAAATCGAGATTACAGCTATTACCAACATTAAAAATGTCTTGGATACTTTAGAGAGCAAATAACCATTAAAAACTTTATGTTATGCGAAAAATCAAAAAACAACGTGAAGAAATTTGGGTGGAAACCGAATTGGGATTAGTTCCATCTAAAGAAGCTGTTGAGCGATTGATGGATATTTTTAAGCCATCTCCGGCAGAAATCGCTATTCATGAAAATGCAATGCAACGCCTCGTAAAAGAAGGCTTGTTGATCAAAGGTAAAGATGGTAATTATTACCAAACCGAAAAGGCGACACATCTTCTTCAAAAAGCATTACATTGATGATACTATTCACAAAATAAGCAGTTCTTAATTGAACTGCTTATTTTATTTTTAACTCTTGATATAATAAATATCTGCTAATTCCAAATTATTTTGCTAATGCTAAGGTGGTAGTTTTTCCATAATCAATTCTATTTGTATCTCTTTATACTCAAAAAGGTCACCAAATGGTGGCCTTTTTTTAATTCAATGCTTACGTTTACGCCATTTAATAATGTAAGGGAGGCTTACAAAAAATATTGTGAAAGCAAACATTGTCATGGCAAAAAAATCAAAAACGGGCTCGTACTCTCCACACATATTTGCAGCGATAAATGCATACAAGCTTCCTGCAATCATGTAACCAGGAATAGGTTCTATAAGTTTTTTAGAATTTGCTATGCAAAGCAAAATCTGCATTCCTGTTATCGCAATAGCGAAAAATACAATGCTGGTCCAAGTGAAGTCATTATAAGTCGATAAGACCCATGAAATGAATAACACAAAAGCCGGAGCCAGCATAATTAATACTAGTTTTTTCAAATTTTTCATAATATAGAATAATTAAGTTATACAATTATACCATTCTGCTCGCAGTATAATGGAAAATTAAAAAAATACAAGTTTATCTATAAAAAAAATCCCAACTTTGCAGCTGGGAATAAAGATTACTCGAAAATATCACAATAACGAACTTTCGCAGGTACATCAAAGTCATAGTAGTCAGAACAGAAATCTCCTACTTTGTTCCAACCAACAACCCAAGACGGCTGCTGCGTTATTATTATAGGTTCTGCAAAATAGAAACCATCAACAATAGGCAGGCCCAAAGATGATAAAGCTTCATTTAATTCAGCTCTGATCTTGTGAAGTTCATCGAAAATATCGCGTGATGGAATTTTTGTTTCATCTACATCTGTTCGTACTGTTTCTCTTTCTTCTACATACAAAAAGATGTCGTTTGTGAACGGAAAAATTCCTATAACCTTTTCATTCTTTCCTTCATCAAAAGAAAGGCGCTTTTTAACTCCGTCTACTTCACAAAGAAGGTCCATAGCTTTTCTGCATGCTCTTTCGTTAGTTGCTATAATGATATCTTCTGTTGTGATACCCATATTCTCCATTAACTGGATAATCTGATTAATAATTTGCCGTTTCATAAAATAATTTAGTTTAATATAATACTTTTTTTAAGAACTCATTTATATGAATAAAACTAAATAGAGTCAAGAACTAAAACAAAAAAAGCCTCCCACAAGAGGAGGCTTTAATATTAGAACAATCCGAGTTTAATCATCACATGTTCCGCTTTTGCGGATATGACATATCTTTCCAGATAAGAATTAAGCATATCCTGAGGTGCTATTTTTACAAATTTCACCTCTGCATCAGCAGGTAAATCATAGTGCTTGATATACTCTTCAATAATGTCCAGATACTCGGTTTCCATCATACGCTCTGTTATAGCGTCTGACAACTTATTCTGTTCAAACAACTTAGTTAAAACATCAAGTCGTTTGTTTTTTATAAGCTTTTCAATGTGTTGCGATGTTAAACCAAGTTTCTTTGAGACAAGAAGAATTTTCTCACAAGAAGCTTTTTCATCAGAAATGAAGCCATCTATATCTGAATTAGATACCTCACCAAGCAAATCAATAAGTTCTTCATCAAGATAAGCTAGTATCTTATGCAAGAAAATAGGGGTAAATGCTTTTAGATAAGGTGTCATTAGCTCTTTATCAAACTTCTTGAAAAACATCACTTCAACCACATTATCTAGCTGTATCTTCCTCTCAATGCAGAATTTAATACGAGCCTCAACAATGTTGCGTGGGCAATACTTCATAATGCATGCATCTGTGTAATCTGCCAAATCATGAAGCTCAATATATTTCAAGCGAAGCTCATCAGAACATATCTTAAAGAAGAGGGCTTCATTTTGATTATAAAGCTCATGTTTGTGAATATAGGCATTGATAACAGGTGGATAATTTTTCAAAATCATTTCCCGTTCCTTGCTAAGAGATAATCCTGCTTCTATTTCATAGATAGAAGTAATCCGACTAGGATACAAAGAAAACAGAAGCTCTTCGGCAACAGGGCAGAGTTCTTCAACCTTAGAAAGATACAACTTTGTGATTTCCTCATCTTTCAGTCCGATAAGTTTAATCTCAGCCTCTTCACAAAGATAACTATGATATTTTTCTATATATCGTTTAATAGCATCTTTGTAAATTGGGTTCATCAAAAGTATCTGACTTTGTTTTGAAAGGTTCCCGCCTTTTACACACATCTGATGAATCCATTTATCTATAATTCTTGGATTATTCAGATTAAATAGACCTGCCTCAACTTTCGGAGTAAACTCTCTACGATAATCAAGAGCTACCAAAATTGAATCGACATCATTCTTCTTGATGCAAGTAATAATAGCATCAAAGTAAGGGCCATTGTTTTCAAAGAAAACCTTAGCAATAGAGCTAAAGTCATCTCTTTCGGCTAAAGTTTTTCCGAAAAATTGGAATAAGCTATTCTTCCCTGATGCTTTAAGAATACGAGCAACAATATCAAAGCGATTGCAATCCATTAATGCTAGAATGACTTCGCTACCCATGTTAGACATATCAAAGCATTCGTTGAAAATGTCATCAGCATGATTTACAACAAACTCAACATCTTTCTTTGAGGAAACGAGCATCATTTTGTTGACTTTTTTGATTATCAACTTCTTTGGCATTCCATCCATTGCATATAAAGGAATACGTGATGGTGCGTAATCAAGTAATAGATCCAACTTATCACGTTGTTCCTCGCAAAATAGTACAGAAATAGCCTCATCACTAAAATCATGTATCAGTATTCTAGGTATTTTTTTGAGATCACTAAGTGAGATGCTTTTTAAAATTTGCTTTTGATGGAGTAACGGAGTGTCCTTACCATTTGGAAGTTCAAAATACTCTTTGAGATACTTGATAGCATTCTTTAATTCTTTGGGAGTTAATTCTTTGTCTTTATCCATAAATAATACGATTAAATATTAAACATAAAAATATACAATTTGGCACAATATTAAATCTAAAAAAATAAAAGTCAATAAGTGTAAAAACCTACAAATGCGGTGCTTTTTTATCTTGACAAAAGCAAAAATATATCCATATAATGGGGTGTGAAATTATTTTGTAAAACTATGTAGAGAAGTGATATGGTTAAGTTAAATGATAATAATGCCTACAAACGTGGGCAAGAACTATTGGATTCAGGTTTATTTGCAGAAGCTATCGCTCAATTTGATGAGTTTTTGGCAGAAAATCCGGATGCGTGGAAAGCTTTAAATTCTAAAGGTTTTGCTCTTCAAAAGATAAGCAAATATACAGAGGCTGTAGAATGCTTTGATAAAGCATTGGCAATAAATCCAAAATCAATAGAAACTCTTAACAATAAAGGTGTAACATTCAGTATGCGTGGCCGTTATAAAGAGGCTATTGAATGTTTTGAATTAGCTTTTGCTAGTGATCCAACTTCTCTAGAAGCTTTGAATGGTAAAGCAGTTGCTTTGCAAAAAATGCTTTTGTATAAAGAAGCTTTAGATGTTTTACAACAAGCATATCAAATAGATCCTAAGCACCCACAAACATTATCTAGTATTGCTGTAACTTTGCAAAAGTTAGAGCAATATGAGCGTGCTATTGGTTATTTCAAAAAGGTACTATCATTAGATAGATACAATGTAAAAGCATGGAATGGTATTGGTGTAACATACCAATTAATGGGTGATAATGAGTCTGCATTAAAATGTTTTACAAAAATTTTAAGTATTGATAGTAATGAAATTCAAGCTTGGATTAGTATTGGTTATGTATATCAAAGAATGTTCAAGTTCAAAGATGCATTAAAATGCTATAACAAAGCTAAGAATTTGGTAAATGGACGTTATCATCATAAATTATATGATGGTTTAGCATCTTGTTTAACAAAGCTTTCTGAATTTGACCAAGCATTGGAAATATATAAACATATTTTCCAACGTGAGGAAGGAAAGAAAAAGTGGGATGCTCAGCGTTCAATTAAGTTTGTAAACAAATTGAAACGTAAAAAAGCTATTGGTATTCTTCCAGACGTAATGCCAGCAGACGAAACATCAGATACAGAAGAATAATTCTATATTATATTTGACTGTTAGTATAAGTTAAATAAAAGTGTACAAAGTACATTATTTAGCTATATCTTGTTATATATGTTAACAAAGAGATGTGCGATGAATAAAACAAGCAAAAACAACGAAATGAGCAAAATATATCAAGTGTTACCCAAGATATATTTTGTGTTGCAAATTATATTAGGTGTTTATATTTCATTTTGGTTGTTGTTTAATCACCAGCCCAAAACAGGAGATGATGTAGAACATTTGCATTCAGCATGGTTGGTTCTACAAGGGCAAGTTCCATATAAAGATTTCTTTCAGCATCATAATCCTTTAATGTGGTATTTGTTCGCGCCTATTATGAATATTTTTGCTTATGATATTATAGTTTTTGATGCTGTAAGAATTATCTCAACTTTGTTTATGTTTTTGACATTGTTTGTATCAGGTCTAATCATTAAACGATTTGTAAGTAGCTCATGGTATTCTTTAATATTAGTGATAGCATCAATTTTTCCCTCATATGTTGTTTTTACAGGGCAAGACTTTAGACCAGACAATTATATGATTTTTTCCTATATATTGGGGCTTTACTTTTTCTTCTCATATTTAGATAAACAAAAAGCAAGAGACTTAGTAATATCATTTGTATGTATGTTTTTGTCTTTCATGTTTATGCAAAAAAGTATATTCATGTTAATGTTTTATGCGATAGCTGTAATATACTTTTTATATACTAAAAATATCAAAATAAATGACTTTATTAGGGCTTTAATTTTACCAATCTTAGGATGTATTATATTTATTTCATGGCTTGCATATCATCAAATGATAGAAACCTATTGGTTGTCAAATTATATCTTTAATCTTTATATTCCAGACGTATATGGTAACAAGGTAGAGCCCACAAAAACAGAATTTTATGTATTGGCTGCAATCGCATTTATAGGATGTTTATACTTCTTAATTAAAGGCAATAAATACATAAAAATTATTTGCTTACTATGGATGTTTGAAGCAATACAAAGATTTTTCTATTTTTCATTAGATAGACACTACTATTATTTTCTCTTAATATTAAGTGGAATGATTGCAGGTGCATTTGTTTTTGATATCATAAAAAAATATCAATGGAGCGCATACATATTTGTTTTGTTATCTATAATCGGATGCAAAATTATGTATACCTACTGTCAATTAGGAAGATTGCATCCAGATTATCATCGCTATGTAACACCAAAATATGTTGTTGAGAAAACAAATAAATGCGATTCTGTTCTTAATGGTTATGGTTTAACATATGGTATATTTACAAAAGATGTAACATATTATTGGAATCTCAATGGCCAACTAGATGTTATTGGAAATAAAATTGGTTTAGCTCCTCTTCCCGATTTAAACGATGCCGTATATAAACACCTTCCAAAAATTATTTATACCGCTCCTTATTGGAATGAGAAATTGAGACAACAAAAGATGGAGGTTCCAGTTCATATTATAGATGCTAATTTAAGAAACAAATACTACAAACAATCATTGTTTAAAGACATCTTTATATTAAAAGATGAATATCAAAATATTCGCCGTTGTCATTATGATAAAAGCACCGATAGTTGGAACTATTTTTATAAGGAGCAATAAATGTCAGAAAAGCTAAAAAAAATAACCTTAGCAATTTTGGGTTTATATCTAGCATTTGGTATAGGTTTATTGTTCTGGATTGTTATATATAGTGGTTCAACAGATGGTGATACGTTAGAACATGTACATAGCTCTTGGATGGTGTTTAATCATAAATTGCCATACAAAGATTTCTTTCAACACCACAATCCTCTATTGTGGTATGTGGGCGCTCCTTTTGTGGGAATGTTTCCATATAGTCTAAAAGCAATAGATGCTGTAAATATGCTAACAATCTGTTTCGCTATAATTATGTTTGTATATATATACCGTATGCATAAAGATTTTTTATCAGATAAAATTGGAGGCCTAGCAGCAGCAGCTTTCTGCTTATACGCACACGATAGTTTATTTATTAAGGATTTTAAACCAGATAATTATATGACGACTTGTATCGTTGTTGGAATTTATTATCTGTTTTGTTATATGAGAGATAAACGTATAAAAGATTTATCAATCTCATTTATGGCATTGTTTTTATCATTTATGTTTACACAAAAGGCTGTTTTAATTCTATTATGCTTAGGTGTGTTAGGTATATATATGGTATATAAAAAACAGTTGGAACTTTCAGATGTAATTATCAGCGCAATATTGCCTATTATGATATATGTAACATATCTAGCATTCCTCTGGTATGAAGATATTTTAACTTTGTATTTTAAGGCTAATTTTGAGCTAAATTCACATATTCCAGCAGTGTTTCATACCCGTCGCTTTATTTATCCTAGTTGGGAAATGATACTTCCATTAGCACTATCTTTTTATGCATTATTTAATTACTGCTATAAAGGTAATATGTATATAAAAACTACATGCATTATATTTATATCAGAATATTTAATTCGCTTATATTACTTTACTCCATTTGTATATTACTATTCATTTTTACATGTGATAGCAAGCATATTAGCCGGTGTTACAGTATCAGATGTTTCTAAAAAATATAAATATTTTATATGGATAATAATAAGTTATTTTATTGCAATAGGCTCTTATTATACATACACATACAGCAGACGAATTCCTATAAATGATAGCTATAAATACGGCGCTTCTGGTTTTGTCTTAATGCATACAAACCCATGTGATTATGTATTAAACGGATACAGAATAGGGTATAATCTGTTCAATAAAGATATAAGTTTTATCTGGAATTTATTGGGGCAAATAGATGTAATAGCTGCCACAATAGGAATTAAGCCACTTGATGATTTAGAGAGTTTGATACGTAAATATCGTCCTAAAATAATACATGGTAAAACATATTATGATACATACCGTGAATATAGAGGTGCAATACAAACATATCCAATCCATCCAATAAGTAAAAGATTGTTAGATGATATGTATATGCCTTTACATAGGGATGATTTATATATTCTAAAACCAGAATATCAAAGTTATAATTGTAGATATAATCCTCGTACAAAAACTTATGAATATCAAGATATCAATTAGCAAAAATTTTACTAATTATTATATACAATACCAACCAAATAAAAAGCTATTTAGTAGGAGTTTGTTATGAGAGTTATAATAAAACAAGATTATGATGAAGTTGCTGATTGGGCAGCCACATATATAGCATACAAAATAAACCGCGCTAGACCAACTCCTTCAAAACCTTTTGTATTGGGGCTACCTATGGGGGATACACCAAAGGGAATGTATAAAAAATTGGTAGAGCTAAACCATAGTGGACGATTATCATTTGCAAATGTCGTAATCTTTTGTATGAATGAGTTTATTGGTATAGATAAAAATGCTCCACAAAGTTGCAATAGCTATATGAAAAAATATCTACTAGACCATGTAGATAGTAAAGCATCCAATATATATATTCTAGATGGTAAAACAAAAAATTATGAAAAAGAATGTGCAAATTTTGAACAGGCAATACTCCAAAAAGGAGGAATAGATTTATTCGTTGGAGGCGTTGGTTCAGATGGACATATTGCTTTTAATGAACCATTTTCATCACTAAGTTCACAAACACGAGTTAAAACTCTAACAACAGATACAATGAAAGCTAAAGCAAAACTTTTTGGTGATGATATCAACAAAGTGCCACATACAATTTTAACTGTGGGAATAGGTACAATAATGTCAGCTGATGAAGTTCTTCTATTAGCAACAGGTAAAGAAAAAGCAAAAGCAACAAAAGCTGCAATAGAAGGTGGTGTAAATCATCGTTGGGCAGTAAGTGCATTACAAATGCATAAACATGGTATCTATTTATGTGATGAGGAAGCGTCATCAACATTAGAAGAAGATACAGTATCTTATTTGAAAGATATTGAGCGTAATGCATACTAAAGTTTTAGAATATCTAAAAACAAAACAAGAAGAAACTTATAGAGTTTTTACATCAAAACTATTACCCAAGGATATTGAATTATTAGGAGTAAGAATTCCTATTATTCGCCAATATGCAAAACTGTTAATTAAAGAAAATTTATATAACAAGTATCTTGATGTTCCTCATAGTAAATTAAAATATCAAGAAGAGCTATTTTTGTATTCGCTTTTGCTAGCACATAAAGTAAAAACTTCCGCAACAAAAATCGAAGATATAAAAAAGTTTGTTCCATATATAAATAGCTGGGCAGTATGTGATATTTTTTGTAGTGAATTAAAAGAGATAAAAAAAGATACCAATAAATATATGAAATCTTTTTTGCTATACACAAAAAGTAAAAAAGAATATCAGATTCGTTTCTTTTATGTTTTAGCCCTAAATTACTTTATACAAGAAGATTATTTAGAATGGTTGTTTAATACTATAGAAAAACAACAATACGTTGGTTATTATGACAAAATGGCGGTGGCATGGTTTTTATCAATTGCTTATATAAAATTTCCAAGTCAGGTTGAAAGATTTATTTTATCAACCCCAATAGATTCATTTGTATTTTCTAAAACTATTAGCAAAATTTGCGATTCTTATCAGGTAAAAAAAGAGGCTAAAATTCATTTAAGAAAATTAGCCTCTGAAATAAAATCTAGTAAATAGGATAAGCTTTAGTCAAAGTATCAATACGAGCCTTAACTTCGTCTAAAACTTTATCTAAATTAGATGTATTCATTGCATCAACAACATCTGCAATAGCGTTACCTATAATTTCAAATTCTTCTTCCTTAAATCCTCGTGTCGTACCTGCAGGAGTGCCTAATCTAATTCCAGAAGTTGTAGAAGGTGGAAGAGGATCAAAAGGAATGGCATTTTTATTTGCAGTAATATTTACCCTTTCCAAAGTCTCTGTTAACTCTTTCCCGTTAATTCCTTTATGCGTTAAATCTACCAATAATAAGTGAGTATCAGTACCACCTGTAACAAGCTTAAAACCACGAGAAAGTAAGGTGTCACCAAGAACTTTGGCATTCTTTATTACTTGTTGAGAATATAATCTAAACTCCTCAGATAAAGCTTCTTTAAAACAAACAGCTTTACCAGCTATTACATGCATTAAAGGCCCTCCTTGCATACCTGGGAAAATAGAGGAGTTAATTTTCTTGGCAATCTCAGCGCTATTAGTTAAAATTGCACCACCACGAGGACCACGCAAAGTCTTATGAGTTGTAGTAGTAACAACATCAGCATAATTAATTGGATTAGGATAAAGTCCACTTGCAACAAGTCCTGCAAAGTGTGCCATATCAACCATAAGCATCGCTCCACACTCATCAGCAATCGCTCTAAATTTTACAAAGTCAACTTGTCTTGGATATGCTGAGCCACCGGCAATAATAAGCTTAGGTTTATGATTGTTAGCAAGACTTCTAACTTGATTGTAATCAATCAAACCAGATTCTCTATCAACACCATATTGGATAGAGTTAAACCATTTACCAGATACAGAAACTTTTGCACCATGAGTTAAATGTCCACCTGCATCTAAACTCATACCAAGGATAGTATCGCCTGGTTTTAGTAGTGCTCCATAAACAGCCATATTAGCTTGAGAACCAGCATGAGGTTGAACATTAGCATATTGTGCATTAAAAAGTTTTTTTAATCTATCAATAGCAAGTTGTTCAACAACATCAACAAACTCACATCCACCATAATATCGTCTATTAGGATAACCCTCAGCATATTTATTTGTAAGAATAGAGCCTTGAGCTTCTAATACAGCCTTAGAAACAATATTTTCAGATGCAATCAATTCTACATTATCTTGTTGACGTTTAAGTTCGGCATCAATAGCTACAAATAATTCATTATCAAAATTCTTTAATTCTTCAATATTCATCGCCCCTCGCTTACATATCTAGCATATCGATTCTTTTAATATGTCTATCACCTTCAAATTCAGTGTTTAAGAAGATTTCGATTCTCTTTGCAACTTCATCTTTAGTCATTGTACGACCACCAAATACAATTACATTTGCATTGTTATGTTTTTTTGTTAAAACAGCAACTTCATCAGAATATAAAACAGCAGCGCGGATTCCTTTTTTTCTGTTTGCTCTAATAGAAATACCGATTCCTGTGCCACAAACTAAAATTCCTAAATCTGCATTTTTTTCTAAAATAGATTCTGTAACTTTATCTGCAAAAATAGGATAATCTACAGATTCTGAGCTATTTGTACCAAGATCAGTAACGTTAATTCCTTTATCTGCTAAGAAATGAACAATAAAATCTTTCATTTCATAACCACCGTGGTCAGATGCAATTGCAATTCTCATAATATCATCTCCATATAGTTAACTAGTAAAACAATAGCAAAATCCTTGTTTCTTTGAAGAAAAAAATATCTTATTTACACAGGTAAAAGTTGAATAAAAAAAGTACTTATTCACAGGCAAAAATTTTTTTCACATTTTTTAAAAAAATATATTGACGTTCTATTTTTTTTATGTATAAATACAACTCACCACGGTGATGTTGGTACTAAAGAGGGGCCGGTTGGCAGAATGGCTCATGCAGAGGACTGCAAATCCTTCTATATCGGTTCGATTCCGGTACCGGCCTCCAAGATATTCCGACTTAGCTCAGCGGTAGAGCAATCGGCTGTTAACCGATCGGTCATCTGTTCGAATCAGATAGTCGGAGCCACTAAAAAACTTCCTTAGCAATAAGGAAGTTTTTTTTATTAAGTATTTCTTTTAAAATTTTCGTCCAAAATGACAAAAAGTGTTGACAGTATTTAAATAACATAATATTCTTCAAGCCGTTAAACTAATTTTTATGTCGAACAAACTATTAACCATATATACATATGAAACAAAAAGACTTAAATCCTCTCGTTTTTCAAAACGAGGTAACAACTGAGGGCAAAGACCAAGTTGTTGATGTGGCACAGCCAGAATGCGAAGACGCTACAGGTGAAGAAACTACCACTGAAGAAGATGAGGCTCTGAAAAATTACATTCCAGAATGGGATTTATCAGGATTTTTCAACGGTATCGATGATCCAGAAATTGATAATACTAAAAAGGTCATCTCCGATACTATTCAAGATCTCATCGAGGAGAAAGATAATCTTTACACGATGAAAGATTATGAACTTTTGAGTTTCATACGCAAGTGTGAGCAGATAATAGTTCTAAGTCAGTCTCTCTCGTACTTTGCATCACTTAACCTGTGTACACAGCGTACTAACCAAGAGGCTCTTCTTTTCGAAAAGAATATGGAAGAGTTTATTAACAGAACTTATGACGGCATAGGATGGATACATCATGCAATGTACAATCTTCCTCCTGAGAAGAAAATAGCTTTTTTGCAGTCGCAGAAGCTAAAAGACTATCAGGGATGGATGATGTGTTATCTTCTCCTTCCTCCGAGACTAAGCGAAGCTGTTTCACGCGCAGTGAGAAAAATGTCTTCACTATCAACAGGTTGGTATAGCCTTTACAAGCAGATGATTTCTAAGCTGAATTTTACAATGGGTAAGAAAACTTATACCTTTGATGAAATTTCAGAAATGGCCCACTCCAATAAGGATAAGGCTATCAGAAACAAAGCTCTGAAGGTTATGTCTGAAGAGTTTTCTCGCCACGGCTACATCTTCACACAAACATTGAACTCTATCTACAAAGACGAAGATGTTATGTGCAAAATTCATTTATATAATGAAGACGAAGATGAAATATGCTTTGATGCGCTTGACAGAGATGGTTTTGCCAATGGACTTGAGCGTGAGGATATTCTTTCAATTGCAACCGCAGTAACAGATTCTTATGTGCCTATTTCACAGCGTTTCTACAAACTGCTCGCAAAATTGCACGGAAAGCAATCTATTGACTACAACGATAGGCTCATAAATCCTATTGAAGTAGAGGACAGGAGTATCCCTTGGGTTGAGGCTGTAAAAGTCGTTATCGGTACATTGTTGCAGTTTAACTCAGCAATGGGAACAACAGCAGTTGAGATAATGAATAGTAACTCTATCCATGCAAAACCACAAGAAGGAAAGGATGCAGGAGCTTTCTGTACCAGAGGAATTAAACCATATATTTTCCTCAACTACAGGGGTGGATATGATTCTATGATAACCTTCGCGCACGAGCTCGGACATGCAATTCATCACATCTACTCAGAGGCAAATGCTGGAGTATTAAATGATGGTACAACAATAAGTATGTCTGAGGTAGCATCTATCTTCAACGAAAAGCTCATTTTCAGTACTCTGATAAGTGGCAACGAGTTGAGTAACCAAGAGAAGATCTATATGCTTATCGAAGATGTAAATCGTCAGATAGCCGATATTCATCGCCAGATAGCTTTCTCAAAGTTTGAGTTGCGAGCTTTCCGTGAGCGTCAAAGTGGTGAGTTGTCTGAAGAGCGCTTTACACAGATTTACTGTGAAGAAATGGAGCGTTACTTAGGCTTCCCTCTACAGCAAGATGCAAGGTTTGGCTGGATGTCAATTCCGCATGTGTTCAATTCGCCTTTCTACGTGCGCTACTATGCGTTCGCAGGACTGGTTGTAAACAAGCTTTGGCAGGTTTATCAATCAGGCAAAATTGAAGATTTTGCGATAAGGTACACTGATATGCTGTCAAACACTGGACTGGAAGACATCGATTCACTGCTTGAGCCGTTCGAGCTTGATATAAACGAGGCAGATTTCTGGAGTTCTGCGCTTATTCCAATAAGTAAAGAAATTGATGAAATCGAGCGCTTAGCAAAGCTTGAAGGACTTCTCTAGGATTGAATGTTTCTTAATTAAAAGCCCCTCGTTTATGAGGGGCTTTTTTTTATTCAATACAGCAATCAACAGCTTTTCGAACAAATGCTTTCATTTTATCAAAAGCAGTCTTTGGAGCTTCATTAACAGTTTCAACTTTAACTTCTTCATTAGCTACAACTTCAGGAGCTTCAACAGCAATTTTTTCACTAATCTTTTTAATGTCTTCCATGCTATCTTCAATCCACTTCATCTCGCCAACATTAAGCATGTTCATATTCAAACCCCAAAATAGGCAATACAAATCATAAGCTTTGTTAAACAAATCATAAGCCTCTTGTTTGTTACCTAAACTTTGTTGTTTTGTACCAACTTCCATTAAACGCATAGAAGATGCTAACAAATGTTTAGAGATACACCAAACTTCACCTTCATAACTTGGAATAATTTTTAACATTAATTTTTTACGTGTTTCACGAACATCTTCAATTAAATCATAAAAAGAAGATTTACCAGTTTTAGCACCAGAAAAAACAAGATGCTCTTCAATAGAAATCAAATTCATAATAGCAATAGTTAAATCTTGGTCAGAAGATAAATCTTTAGGATTTACTTTTTTAGAAGCATCGATTCTTTCAACAAACTCTTTTACGTTTTCAGCTTTTTTCATTAGTATTTCTCCAATTAAATATTACTTAAGTCTGGTAATTGTGGGGTACATAATTCAGCGCAGGAAAATGCCCAAGAAACAAGCAATAAAGCCACCACAGGTACAACTACTTTTTCAAAAGGAAAATGCGCATGACCACCATTTTTTCTTTTCATCCATTGATAAAATTCTGATGAATAATGCAAAGTTAAAGCACCACAAATTGTAGCAAACAAAAATGGGTCAATCCAAAAAACAAGAATAGCTTTTGGAGTATAAACAAGATGTGAGATATACATAAATAAAATCATCAAAACAGACAATGCTAGAACAATAAAATCTCTACCTTTAAAGTTCCAACCTTTTTTATCCATCCATTTTAATGTCCAATATCCCAATATAGTTAAAAAAGCACCAGCCCAAACACCAACAACGCCATCATCAACGCCTAAACGTCTAGCAATTTCTAAAGATGCGCCAACTGCAACAGTACAAACTGCGCAAGCAGGATTTGCCATTGCTTTAGAGCTAAAAGCAACAAGTGCACTTAATAAGCTAATAAAAAATCTCACAGTTAAAACTCCCAAAATTACAAATATTATCCATATAATAGATAATATAATTAAAAAATCAATGTATTCACAAAAGATACCCCAATCATCAACAAAAAAATATTGATAATAAGTATTTTGTGCATATATAATATCATATATAATGTATTTTTTAGGAGTTAAAATATGAAAAAACTTTTATTAACAATGTTTTCAATTCTCATGTTGAGCGCATGCCAAGAAACCCCAACTCTAAAAGGTAAAACTTTTGCTTTAGATACAAACAAAAATTTTACAATAACATTTGATGTAAAAGATGATAAATTTTATGGCAAAGCAGTAAATAATTATTTTGGTACTTACAAAGTAGAAAACAGCAATTTAACATTAAACCTTGGTGGTTCAACAATGATGATGGGGCCAATGGAAGAAATGCAACAAGAACAAACTTACTTCCAAAACTTGAGCAAGGTAAAAACATATACTCTGCAAAATAAAACACTTGAACTAAAAGGCGATAATGTAACATTAAAATATTCTGAACAATAATTTCAAAGAAACCAAATCAAAACAAAAACCGAGCAATTAACTCGGTTTTTGTTTAACTTAAAAAAATAATTGCTTTTAAAATTTTTGATTGTAAAAATAAAAACAAAGAAAATTATTATATAAATTATGAGGACCCGGTCATACAAGCCTCTATAAACATTCCGGTATAATTATGATTTTTATTATTATTTTAGTAGCCTTAATAGTATGTATGGTTGTTAGTATGTTCTGGGGCAGCAAAAGAGAGGGTAAAGTCTTATCAGGAGATCCTACTGTCTTTGATGGTCCTGCCGGTGAGCCAAGGTGGAATGGTAATTTGCCTGAAAAGGTTGATGATTATAAAGAGCCAAGATATGTCTATGAAAATTTATGTGAAAGTACTGAATATCTTCCTCAAAATGGTAGAATTATCGGTTATCGCATTAGCTCCGATCTTGTCCTTCATAGTCATTTTTGTGAAGATATAAATCCACCTCGTTTAAATAAATACATAAAAAGATATGGAGGCAAATTGCTGAAAGGATATGAGGTTACAATATTGGCTCAAACCTGGGATAAAGTTTCAGAATTGCGTCAAAAAGCAGGAGATAGCCCATTACCGAAAAAAGAGTATTTTTGGGCATTTATAGAAGATGCACAGACACCGGTTGCTGTACATAAGTGGAATAATTGCTACAGAGATGTAATAGGTTTTTCTGAGGCATTTTATCCATTGATTATGAAACGCTAGTATTTACAAAACAATCGTTAGGTTAACTAATGATTGTTTTTTTATATAGCAACTTAATCCCAAATACCAAGAACAATAATCAAAAATTAAGGGAGCACTCGCTCCCTTATTTTTATAATGTAAACCTATCATCTACAAATGGGTTATTTTTAGATTTTTCAGGTGCCCGTTTTGTGGTTCCGCTTTTATTATCACGCTGTGAAGGAAGCATTCCTCTAACACGAGCAACTTCTGTTTTTGCATGTTTTTCTTTTTTTATTTCTTCTTTCGCCTGAATGCTTAGTTTAGGCACAGGATTATCAATTGTTTTTTTATTCGTTTTAGATTTTCTATTCTCAGCAAACTCTTTCAATTCCGCTTTTCTTTCGTCACTTAATCCAGGCTCTGGAATTGCTTTTATATATTCATCAATAGGACCAAAAATATATTCTTGATATGATGATTTTATATCTGTAAAGGTAACGTCGCAATTGTAATCAACGTTAGGTACTTCACTGCAGTTTGTATGTTTTTGAACTATCCTCATCTGATATGCACCATATTTTTCACACACTCCAGAGAAAATTTCTCTAGCTATTCTTTGTTGTTCTTTAATAGCTTCTGGCGTATAATTTCCATCCTCATCAGTAGCTCTAATTTTTTTCATATCAGGATTTATTTTACTAATATCACAACGTGGTTCATAAGTAGAATTAACAGTTTCAATTGCTCTTTCGTCATTAATAGTTAAAAGCATAGCTACATAACTATGAGCCATAACACCAGCCTCAGCAACAACTTCAGCGCTTCTAAGCGAATGTTGCAACTCAGAATCAGGAACATTCTTAACTTTACGTATTTCGTCTACATAATCTTCTCGCTCTTCTGAAGTATTAAAAGGCAAAGCGCAACTATTTTGAGCTTCCCACTCGCTACCATTATTCATTTGATTTGCATGCGAACACTCATGAGCTACAGTATTTAACAGTACGTCTGATAAATAATTCATAAATTCGTCATTGTTTTTTATTTTTTCAATATCCTCTTGAAGCTTATGATAATTGTATAAAGATAAGATATAAGGGTTCTTTGTTTTTTTATAGATATCTTTCGACATTTCAGGAAGAGCACAAAAATCTTCAAAATTAGCACCTTCTGGTATTTCTTCTGCTAAAGGAATATCAATATTCAATTTTTTTATAGCTTCAAATACAAAATGTTTAATAGTATCTTCACTTATATATGCAACATCCCTTGTTCCGTTTGTATTTTCATCACCAACTTTGCCAAATTGATATCTTTCTTTTGTACAATGTCCTGAAGGCCCCCAACTTGGCTTTCCAACATAAATATCTTCTAAATAAAAGCCATAAGGGTCAAATTGATCAGGTCTTTCTTGTTCATAGTAATTAGCCCCATTTAATATTCTTCTGCAATAGGGATTATTTTCCATTTTTTTAACAGTTAATTCTAAAATTCTTTTTAAGAAATCGTCTTCGGAATATCTAGATTTTATAATTTCTTTTTTTTGATCATCAGTTAATTTCATACTGTACCTCCACAATATAATATAAAAACATATTATACTATTTATGCAAATTTTTCAAATAAAAAACGGCGCTATATTCAGCGCCGTTTTTAATGGTTATTATTTGTTGACAAGGTATCGATTTTGTGATACACTCACCCGCAGTTAGTGTTTATCACTAATTAGTACCTTTTAAAAGAGGTGCGGAGCTGTCGTAAGCTCTTATAACCATCGGTGTTGGATAGCATCGTTAGTTGTTATTTGTAAATAACAACATATATCCCCGACTAGATAATGGCCGGGGAGCTTTTAGCGTATGTCCAAAGGTTTTCCTTAAAGGCTAAAAGAGTCATTTATGGTTATATGATTTACGAACTCTCCGACCACCTTATTCTAAAAGGTGGTTATTTTTTTATTTAAGGAGAGAAGAGATGAGAAAATTTATTTTAACCATATTGCTGATAATGAGCTTATATTGTCCCAAAGTAAATGCTACTCCAATATTAAATCTTCAACAACAAATACCATCACCTCAAATAGATGATTTGTATACAAAACATATTAAAGTGGAAGAATTAACAGTTGAACAAGCTGAGTTTTTGTATAGTAATGCTCAAAATTTTCCTTTTTCTAGTACAGAATTTTCAAACTATGCTGAGTTAATTATATATAGCGAAGGATATGCTAGAGGATTAAGATTGATAATTGAAATGTATCCCATTATAGAAAAATTAACTTGGCGAAGTGAAAAAGAACATAATTGTCTTTATAGGCCTTTATTAATGTTTAATGATGAGATTTTTGCTAGATACAAGAATGGAGAGGTATCAAAAGATAGTAACTATTTAAGAATATTACTTGCAGAATTTCTACAATGCTGTGATAGTGATAGAATTCAATTATTTGCTAAAGGACTGAGAATATAGGCAAAATAGAATGTTGACAAAAATAATATTGTAGTATATCACAATATCAGCTAATTTTATTATTAGTTAGTATTCTAATAAAGTGCGGAGATGTCGTAATCTCTTATATAACCATCGGTGCAAAATATGCATTGTTAATTGTTATTAAAAAATAACAACATTTATCTGTATACAGTTCTAATGTATCAGTTGGTTTTATATATGTGATTACAGACTCTTAAAATTATAAATAATCAAAATTAAATTTAAGGAGTTTGTAAAATGATGTATGAAAATATTTTAAAGGATTATACTCAAAGAGCTTACCAAAATTATCAAAAAAATAAAGATAGCGAATATAATGTAACATTACTTATTAGTTCTATAACAGGCGCACTATCTTTGATTGATGAAAATATGAGAAAGAAGTTTTTTGAAAATATTCCTTATGAGGATATTCAAAAAATAGCTAAACCTGAAATAAATAAAATTTATCAAAATAAAGATGGCTATGAATACACTTTAGCTTTTATGAGACATTTAAGAAATTCACTTTGCCATATTAAATTAGAAAATAATATAAAAGTAGATAAAGATGAAAGTATAGAAACTATTACTTTTGAAGATTATTATAATGATAATTTACAATTTAGATGTACTTTAAATATAAAGGAATTAAATAGTTTATTCAAATTTATAGTTGATACAATAAATATAAAAGCATAGCGAGGTAAATATGAAAAAAAATTTTTTCTTAATAATTGCTTTGTTTTTATATTCTATATCAGCCAATGCTAATATAACATCTGAAGATGTATCTCCTGTATATATAGATGTTCACGAAGCATGGATTTTACTTGATGACAGAAGTAAAACGCTTCCATATTCTGGAACTGACAAAATTTATTTTGACCACAATGCACTTCTTCTAAAAAACTACGCTGAAGGTTATAGAGATGCAGTAGCGGATAATTTACCCTCTAAAGTTTCGCAAAAGACAAAAAATTGTTTAACAAGACCTATGAAAATGTTTTATGACGAAATTTTTGATAGTTATAGAAAAGGAGAAGTATCTGGTTTAAAGCTTTTCTCTAAAGTGCTAAAAGATAAACTGGCAAAATGTGCAAACTCATCAAATTTAGAAATAAACTTTAATTAAACAAAAACGGCGCTATATTCAGCGCCGTTATCTTTTGCAATATCAAGAATTATCTCAATGTAGCACCGGTTTTCTTACCAACTTCAAATATAACCTTATTCATCAAGTTTTCTAACTCAGCATCAGTATAAGTTTTATCTTTTGGTTGGAATGTAACAGTAATTGCTACAGATTTTTTATCTTCAGGTAAATTCTCACCTTCATAAATATCAAAAATACGAACGTCAGAGATATTTTCTCTATCTGCATTCTTTGCAGCAACTGCAATATTATTTGCACTAACATTCTTATCTGTCACAAAAGCCAAATCTTTATCAACTGCTTGCAATTGAGATAATTCCAATTTCTTCTTAGCCTTAGATTTGCTATCTCTAGGTAATGGAATATTATCTAAAAATACTTCAAATGCCATAACATTTGTTTTGATATCTAATGCTTTTAATACAGATGGATGTAATTCACCAAAATAAGCAATCACATTTTTGCCCAATCTAATAGCCCCACTTCTACCAGGGTGATAATAATTAGGAGCATCAGTTGTAATTTGTGGTGATTCAATAGGTCCTTTTGCAGCAGCAATCACAGCCAATGCATCTGCTTTTGCATCAAATACATCATAACTACGCATAGAGCCAGTCCAATCTTTTTTAGAAGTCTTGCCAACTCTAATACCGCTAGCCATCATTTTTTGCTCACCAGGGTTTCTACCATAAAATTCAGGAGCAACCTCAAATATAGACAAGTTAGCATATCCTCTAGCAATATTACTTTTAGCACCAATTAAAAGATTAGGCAAAATAGATGGACGCATTTCATCAAGTTCATTGATGATTGGGTTTTGTATTAAAACAGGCTCATTACCTCTGCGGAAATATTTAGCAATAGAGCTATCAGTAAAGCTGAATGTAACAGTTTCATACATACCACGACTAGCAAGCTCATGTTTAACCATCAATACGTTGTTTTGTAATGGTGTTAAAACTGGTTTAGGAAATTCTGCAGTTTTCATAGAAACAACAGGAACATTATCTAAACCAATCATACGAACAATCTCTTCAATCAAATCTTGCTCACATTCAATGTCACCACGCCAAGAAGGAGAAACTGCGCTAATAACACCATTTTCTTCGCTAACTTTAAATCCTAAATTAGAAAGTATTTCAACACACTTATCTGCACTAACTTCCATACCAATAAATGTCTTTAATCTTTCTACTCTAAGAGTAACTGGTTTTGCATTGAATACTTCATCACCAACAACTTCAATCTCAGAAGCTTCACCACCACAAATATCTAAAATCATCTTTGTAGCAATAGCATTACCAGATATATTAGACATAGGATCAACCCAACGTTCATATCTAGCACGAGAGTCAGAATCTAACTGGAATTTTCTACCAGTTCTTGCAATGCATTGTGGTGCAAATAAAGCACATTCTAAAAGTACATTTGTTGTATCTTCATAACTACCTTTATTTAATCCACCCATAATACCGCCTAAGCATTGTACACCTTCATCATCACAAATACCCAAAGCTTTATCATCTAATACATAAGATTTTTCGTTTAATGCTAAAAATTCTTCATCATCTTTAGCCATGCGAACTTTAACATTACCTGTTAATTTATCCGCATCAAATACATGTAATGGACGAGCTAAATCATAGTTGATATAGTTTGTTATATCAACCAAAGCAGAGATAGGGCGCAAACCAATTGCTGTAAGTCTATCTTTCATCCATTTTGGAGTTTCTGCTTTGTTGTTAACGCCTTTGATATAACGTGCTGTGTAAGTAGGGCATTCATCACTACAATCTACACTAACACTAATAGGGCTTTTGAATGTACCTTTAATTTCAGGAATATTTAGTTCTTTCAATTTGCCAAGACCAGAAGCAGCTAAATCTCTAGCAATACCTCTTACGCCCAAGCATTCTGCTCTATTAGGTGTAATAGAAACTTCAATAACTGGGTCAATATTCAAAATGTTACTAGCTGGAATACCAACTTCAGTTCCCTTAGGTAAATCAATAATACCACTATGGTCATCACCAATCATAAGCTCTTTTTCAGAGCACATCATGCCCATACTTTCAACACCTCTGATTTTAGCAACTTTTAATCTTTCACCATAGCAAGGAATTAATGCACCAGTAGGAGCATAAATACCAACTAAACCTTCATAAACATTTGGTGCACCGCATACTACTTGTAAAGTTTCTTTACCAGTATTAACAGCTAATATGTGTAAGTGATCAGAATCAGGATGATTTTCAACCTTTTCAATACGTGCAGTATTAAATCCTTCAAGCTGAGAAGCAGGGTTTACAACTTCTTCAACTTCTAAACCAATCTTTGTTAATGTATCACAAATTTCATCAACACTTGCATTTGTATCCAAATGTTCTTTTAACCAAGATAATGTAAATTTCATCGTGCTAACCCTCCATTATTGCTTAATCCACTTGTCATTGAAGAAAAATCCAAAGGAGTAAAGCCATAATTCTTTATCCATCTAACATCAGATTCAAAGAAAGTTCTTAAATCTGGAATACCATATTTCAACATAGCAAGTCTATCAATACCTACGCCAAAAGCAAAACCTTGATATTCATCTGGATCAATACCACCAGCTCGTAAAACATTAGGATGAACCATACCGCAACCTAATACTTCAAGCCAATCATTTCCAGCACCAACTTTTAATTCTGTCTTAGATTTTAAGCAACCAATATCCATTTCAGCAGAAGGCTCTGTAAATGGGAAATATGATGGTCTAAAACGAACAGGTAATTCATCAACTTCAAAGAAAGTTTTCATAAAATCATATAAGCAACCTTTTAGTTCAGCCATAGTTGTTTTTTTATCAATAACCAATCCTTCAACTTGGTGGAACATAGGTGTATGAGTTGCATCATAGTCAGAGCGATAAGTTCTTCCTGGTGCAATAATTCTAATTGGAGGTTGCTTCTTTTCCATAGTACGAATTTGTACGCCAGATGTATGTGTTCTAACAACGTATGCATTATCCAAATCAAACTCTTTAGAGGCATCATTGTTTACATAAAAAGTATCTTGCATTTGACGAGCAGGGTGGTTAGGTGGCATGTTTAATGCATTAAAGTTGTGGAATTGATCTTCAATATCTGGACCTTCAGCAACTTCAAAACCCATTTGAGCAAAAATAGCAACAATCTCTTCATAAACTTTAGAAACAGGGTGAATTCTACCTTGTACTTCTGGGCGACAAGGTAATGTAACATCAATCACTTCTTTCTTTAATTTTTCATCCAAAAGTTTAGCTTCTAATTCTTCCTTCTTATCAGCAATTTTTGCTTCTAATTCAGCTTTAATAGCATTAATTTTTTTACCAAACTCAATTCTTTCTTCAAGAGGCATAGCACCTAAAGTTTTCAAAAGTTCAGTAATTCTACCTTTTTTACCAAGAGAAGCAACACGAACATCATCTAATGCCTTAATATCAGTTGCATTAGCAATCAGCTCTTCTACTTCATTTTTAATAACTTCAATATCACTCATCATATCACCTTCAAAACGATTGGTTATAAAAACCTTTTTTCTCCTCTACCAAGCAACATTATATTTTAAATACAAAAGAGTCATCTTGGTTGCCCAAGACGACTCTTCTTATTTTTGATATAAATTAGACTAAATCTTATTTAGCAAGAGCCGCTTTGGCAGTTTCTACTAACTTAGCAAAAGCTTGGGGCTCTTTAAATGCGATATCAGCAAGAACTTTACGGTCAAGCTCAATACCTGCTTTGTTGAGCCCGCTGATAAATCGAGAATAAGTCATATCATTTAAACGAGTTGCAGCGTTAATACGTTGAATCCATAAAGCTCTGAAACTTCTTTTCTTAGCTTTTCTATCACGATATGCATACTGCAAACCTTTTTCAACTTTTTCAATAGCTACTCTGAAAACGTTTTTATTACGTCCTCTGTAACCTTTCGCCATATCCAAAACTTTTTTATGGCGAGCGTGTGCTGTTACACCTCTTTTAACACGAGACATCTAAACATCCTCCTACTACAAATATGGTAAAAATTTTCTAACAATCTGTGCATCAGCTTCTGAAACCAAAGTTGTGCCACGAGCTTGTCTTTTCATTTTTTGTGTTTTGCAGAAGAGGCAGTGTCTCTTGTTCGCAAAATTTCTTTTTAATTTGCCGGTTCCGGTAACGCTAAAGCGTTTCTTTGCCGCACTCTTAGTTTTTAATTTAGGCATTTCAATCCCTTTCATAAATTAAGTTGGATTAATACAGCAACAAGGCATGCCATTAGCCCTGCCTACTGTCAGAGCAATATTTATACATTTAAATTTTAAAATGTAAAGCCTTTTTTTAATTTAAAATTAAGTTTTAATAAAAAATCCCCATCATACGATAGGGATTTTTGTTTTTACTCTTTTTCTTCAACTAATTGAATATGTAAATCATCAATTTGTTTTTGAGATACAGTGTTAGGAGCTTGCATCAACAAATCTTGAGCTTTACCATTAAGAGGGAATGCGATAACATCTCTAATAATTGGTTCATCAAGAATAAGCATAACAGTTCTATCAACACCAGGAGCACAACCAGCGTGAGGAGGTGCGCCATACTTAAAGGCATTAATCATACCGCCGAATTTGCTATCAACAACACTATTATCGTATCCAGCAATTTCAAATGCTTTATACATAATTTCAGGCTTATGGTTACGAACAGCACCAGAAACAAGTTCCACACCATTACATACCATATCATATTGATATGCTAAAATATCTAATGGATTTTTATTTAACAAAGCATCCATACCGCCTTGAGGCATAGAGAAAGGATTGTGAGAGAAACATACTGCACCAGTTTCTTCGTCTTCTTCATAGAATGGGAAGTCAACAATCCAACACATTCTAAATACATTTTTCTCAACTATATCTAATTCTTCACCAAGTTTCAGTCTAACTTTACCTGCAAATTTATTGATGAGTTTTCTATTGCCACCCATAAATACGATAGCGTCACCATCATTTAGACCAAAGTTAGTTTTTAACTCATTCATTTTTTCTTCTGAGAAGAATTTTGCTACACCTTTTGCGCCACTAGTAGATAAAGCTACGTAAGCCATACCACCAAATCCTTCAGCTTTTGCAAATGCATCAAGCTTATCAAAGAAAGAACGAGGTTTTTCGCCAGCATTAGGTAATACGATAGCACGGATTTGTTCTCCATTCTGAGCTTTAGAATCATAAACACCAAAACCTGAATTGTTAAAGAAACCAGTAGCATCTTGAATTATAAGAGGGTTTCTTAAGTCAGGTTTATCAGAACCATATTTTAGCATTGCTTCATTAAAAGGAATTCTAATATATGGAGCTTGGTCAACTGTTTTTCCATAAGAAAATTCGTTGAAAATTGTACCCATTGTCTTTTCCATAACTGCAAAAACATCTTCTTGAGTTGCAAAAGACATCTCCATATCGAGTTGATAAAATTCACCTGGGCTTCTATCAGCACGAGGGTCTTCATCTCTAAAACATGGTGCAATTTGGAAATATTTATCAAAACCAGAAACCATCAATAATTGCTTAAATTGTTGAGGAGATTGAGGTAGTGCATAGAACTTTCCAGGATTTAAGCGAGAAGGAACCAAAAAGTCACGAGCACCTTCAGGAGATGAAGCTGTAAGAATAGGAGTTTGATATTCCAAAAATCCTTGTTCATTCATCAGCTCACGCATTCTTTTGATTACTTGGCAACGTACTATAATGTTATTGTGAATTTTTTCACGTCTCAAGTCTAAGAAACGATATTTTAAACGCATATCTTCAGGAGCGTTGTCATCACCAAAAACTTGAATAGGCAAAACATCAGCTACTGAGTGAACTTCAATATTGTTTATTTTTACTTCAATATCACCAGTAGGCATATTTTTATTAACGCTTTCACGCATTACTGCTTGACCATCTATTGTGATAACGCTTTCAACACGAATATCTTCGAGTTTTTTAAATAAATCACTAGAACTATCTACAACACATTGAGTGATACCATAGTGGTCTCTCAAATCAACAAAGCAAAGATTACCTAAATTACGTTTACGATGTATCCAACCAGATAATTTAACTGTTTCGCCGGCATTATTTGCTCTCAAAGCGCCACAGGTATGAGTTCTATATTCTAACATAAAAAAACCTCGAAATTAAAAATTTTACACATTAGTGCCACTATTCTTATCTTAATTTAGCATAAATGCAAGCTAAAATTAAAAAAATCTTAAACAATGTGCTATAAAATCCAACAAGAAAAATAAAGGAACAACCATTATGAAAATAATAGATACAACCAAAGAACTAAAATCTATATGTAAAATATTGAAAAAACAAAAAGTAGTAGCGATAGATTGTGAGTTTATACGTGAAAAGACTTATTATCCAATACCATGTTTAATACAAGTTGGGTACGAAGATGGAGCTTTTCTTATAGATCCTCTTGCAAAAGATATGGAGTATGATGAATTTATTAATATCCTCCAAAATAAAAAAATTATGAAGGTTTTTCACTCGGGTCGTCAAGATATTGAAATTTTATATAATATTTCAGGTAAAATACCTACACCAGTATTTGATACACAAATAGCAGCTCAGGTTTGCGGTTTAGGCGAATGTGTAAGCTACGAAAATTTAGTAAGAGTATATTGTGGTGTTGAATTAGATAAATCTTGCCGTCTTACAAATTGGCAGATTCGCCCTTTGTCTGAAAAGCAATTAGAGTATGCTGCAAATGATGTTGTTCATTTAGTAAAATGCTATAATAAAATAATAACATATCTCAAAGAAAATAATCGCGAGAACTGGATACAAGAAGATATGGATGATCTTGTAGACATTTCTCATTACGACGTAGATGTAAATAATGCTTGGACACGTATAAGACACAATAGTCACTCTGTTCAATTCTTAAATGTACTAAAAGCATTAGCTTCATGGCGTGAAAATAGAGCAAAAACTAAAAATGTTACGCGACAAAATATAATGAAAGATGATTTGTTGTTAAATATAGCAACCTCATTCCCTAAAACATTGGATGAGCTAAAACAAGTAAGAGGTATGCGTTCAGATGTTATAAAAGGAGTGTACGCAACAGAAATACTAGAATTATTAAATTCTTTATCAGAAGAAAGTTTTGATAAAAGTTTAAGCAAACAAGATAAAGAAAAAGATGTAAATTTAACGGCAAATCAACAGTCTTTATATGAGATATTAAAGTTATTGCTCAAAATAAAAAGTAATGAACACGGCGTTGTTGCGCATCTTATTACCTCAGAAAAGAATTTGCGTAAGTATGTCAAAAATCCTAACTCAAAAAATCAAATATTAAAAGGATGGCGCTATGAAATATTTGGTAAAGTAGCAGAAGAATTTGGAACTGGTAAATTATCAATTACCTATAGTCCAGAAAAACATAATGTTGTTATTCAATAAACTAGAAAGGAAGATATTATGAAAAAATTTTTAGTTACAGTTTTTGCTTTGTTATTTTCATTTAATGCAAATGCTTTTATCATATCTCCACACGTAGGAATAGATTATGTATCATCAACACCCAATGGATATGGTAATATAGATAGTTTAAATGGAGCTACAATAAGTGCCGGTATAAAAGCTTTAGGCTTCTTATCTGTAGAAGGTTATTATCAAAAATATTTTTCAACAGATGCTTCAAATGGCTCAAAAACTAAACCAGCAGCATACGGAATAGATTTAGTAGCAGATACATTAAATCTAGGTATATTTGAGCTATTAACAACAGTTGGTTACGGCAAATATACCTTAGATGGCGGTAAGCTAAGCACAAAAATGGAAGAGTTTGAAAATACAGCTTATCGTGTAGGCTTTGGTGCACAATTCAATCCAACAGATAAAATTGGTATAAGAGCTATGTATCGCTGGGTAATGCCTGAAGATGATATGTTTAAGAAAAATGTTCAAGAGTTAACAGTAGGGTTAAGATACTACTTCTTCTAACTAAAAAAGGCGTCAATAAGGCGCCTTTAATTTTATGAGCAGTTTGTAAACACTTGTTGCACAATATCATCTTCTAATACAACTCTTACCATGCAAGAGGTAGATGCTTTATTTGCTGGTGGATTATCATAAGAAATTAACTCTCCGCCACCAACAGGGCGATAGTTTGTATAATACACCCACATAATTTGGTCATTGCCTAATCTTTTAACAGCATTTGGAGCTCCATTAGCGTCAAACAATTCAGAAACATCTTGCCCACGATATGCATTAATTCCTTGTATCTGATAAGCAAATGAACGATTTGCTATATCATCTTTAGCGCAACCACATATTCCTAAAATAGCACCTAAAATTACAGCCCACTTATACATATATAATCTCCTTCTATCTAGTTGATAGTATATATAATAAGCAAAAGCCAAAAATAAAGTATGAGTGGATATCTTTATTCTGTTATTTTTTCAATTTTTTGAATTAAATCATCTCTAATATTTTCTTTTATAAAGAAGAATTTATTATAAATATCAGTAACTTCAGGTTCTAATATAAAGTTATTTTCTATGTAGTATTTTATCTTTTCAATAACTTCATTTTCATCAAAAAAGATATTAGGAAAAGTAGATTGCTTTTCTTTTAGTGCTTCCATATCTATATATTGATTTTTTTCAAGAAGTTTATCACCTCTATCTAATCCATATAAAATGACAGGCTTATTTTGAAACATAAAATCAAACGCAACAGAAGACAAATCAGTTAATAATAAAGAAGATTTTTTGATATAATGAGATATTTCTGTTGGATTAACCATAGTAATGTTTGGATGATTTATTTGAAAATCTATATTAGCTACTTCTTTTAAAGCATGATGAGGCGCAAAATATATTTTTATATTATGCTCTTCTAGATAATTATGAAAATCACTATTATTCAACAATGATAATATTTTTTTGTAATACCATGAATATTTAAATTCAATAGGTGAAGTCATTCTCCATGTAAACATTATAAAAATACTTTTTTCAGATGTCTTATTATCATTAAGCAAATCCCATCTAGGTAAACCTGATTTTATAAATTGCTCATCTTTCCACCCATATTTTTTTAGTATGTTAGTTTCACTATCTGATGATGTAAGAATTTTATCAAATAAATTATTATTAAGATATTTTTCAATCAAGATACTTTCTTTAAAAAATATTTGCCCATGTTGAATAAAAATATATTGGAAATAAGGAGAATTATTTAGCATATAATCAAGATTTGTTCCAATTTCAAAAGATGTTATAATAGACTTAGTTTTTGGTATAAATGGTGATATTGTATAAATAAATTCTTTAGGATTTAACCTAACACTATCTTTTAAAGGTAAAATATTATCAAGTTTATTTTCTGTTTCTAATCGTTTATATAAAGAATTATTTTCCAATGTTACATAATAAGCATTTATATTTTTTTCTCTCATACTTAAAAAAAGTGAGTAAGCATCAATATTTTCAACTTCTGCATCATACAAGCAATCAAATAAAATATAAGTATCTTTTATCTCGTTGTTTTTTGATATATAATTATCCTTTGCTAATGCTAATTTGCACAAACAAGCACTAATAAAAACAAAAGCAACTAATATTTTTAATTTTAGAAAAAATTGAACCATGGAAAAATCTCTCAAAAATAAACACTACGAATTATAAATATAATGTAACAAGAGTTAAGAGAAATTTTATAGTTTTTAATAGCTTTTTATGTAATAATAGTGGATATAGAGAACCAATTCTTGAAAAAATAATTATTTATAATATCGTAACATCATGAAAAATGATAACTTTTTAACAAAAATTATATATTTATTTGGTGCAATAGAAGTATTTCTAATGTGCTATTCATTTATATATAGCTATGGTTCAATGGATCATGCAGAGCATTTACATGCAGCATGGCTAATTTGGCAAGGTAAAATTCCATATAGAGATTTTTTTGAACATCATAATCCATTGTTTTGGTATGTTTTATCTCCCATAGTCGCACTTTTTTATCATAATGCATTAATTCTATACGTATCAAAAGTAATTTCATTTTTATCTTACACAGCGCTATTTCTGGCTTTATATAAAATAACTAAACGTTTTATGGGGTATACTACAAAAGCATTTGCGTTATCACTAATAATCTTTTTTTCATTACCGGATAGTTATCATACCTTATTTGAACTACATCCTGATGAAACAATGTTGGCATTTTATTTCATAGGTATATATTATCTATATTCGTATCTTGAGAGTAAAAAACAAAAAGAATTAAATATATCATTTCTCATGTTTGCTGTTTCGTTTTTAATCTTACAGAAGATATTAATAATACTATCTTTTGTTGGCATATATATATTGTATTTAATGTGTAATAAACAAATATCAAT
>JAZQTW010000069.1:0-23821 GCA_045630985.1 Alphaproteobacteria bacterium | reverse complement strand
TGATATTATTAAATTTGAATTTGAACAGACTGATTCTACAAATGGTTTTGAAGATAAAATTTTAAATAGCCTTAAATCAGGTACTAGTGCATTTCCTTTAATTAGAGGTAATTATAATATAACGCATGGTGTGATTGTATCAGATAATATGAATTTCATATCTCCTGTTGTTGATATGAATGCTAAATTTAATTTGAACCTAAATGATTGGTTATTCCATACAACATTTGATGCAATATATTACAATGCAACCTTCTCAGATATTTTAAAATTTAAGATGATGGGTTCTATGAATAATCCTTCTGTATCTGTTGATTTGGCTGAAACTATTCAGAGAATCGGTAGCATTGAGAAAATGTCAAAAGACATTTTGCAGAAAGAAGAGAAGAAAAAAGTAGATGAATTAAATAATAAAATGAGAAGTATAGAAAAGGATATTAATAGCACATTAACAACTATATCTCGTATACATTATGATGTTGCTAGGTTTAAACCAATATCTTCTAATTCTGATGTATTGAAAACATATGATAGTAATATAAAACTTTTACAACAAACTGAAACATCTATTCAAAATATTAAAGATGATATATTTAAGGCACAAAATATTGACACCTTAGTTAATCTTAATAATAAGTTTCTTGCTGAAGATGCAAAATTAAAATTTGTATCTAAGACTCTTGAAGATAACTTTATTCTTGACGGTAAATACATATTTGATGCTATTTTCAATAAAATTGCATGGGTTTATAATGTTATTCAGAACAACTCTACTTATTATAATAATATAACAGATGTGTATATGGCTCAAGTTGAATATTCAAAATCTTCAGAAAATCCAATACCTTCTGATATTGAAAAGATGTTGGCTAATAGTGTTTATACAGTTAAAAATACGGCCGATAAAGCTAGTGACTTACACAATAAGTTTCGTGATAATTACTTATCTATGATTGATACAAATAAAGTTGCAGATATGAAAGAAAATAATGATGTTGCAATGCAAGCCTTAAAAACTATGCTTACATATGCAAAACAACTAAATAGCGATATGGTTATTAGTCTTGATAAGTTTAGAGAAATTTTAGATATAAAAGCTCGTGACTATAACGACTATATGGTGCATGTTCCTAGTAGAGTTGAGGATATTGATATCACAAAGCCAACATCTCCAGATGCTTCAAAAATTGGTAGCACAAATGATACTAATAGTAATATAGACTTAAACGATGAAATAGATGAGGATGATCTTATTAAACCTGTTGCTGAACCTACCTCTGAAAAAAAAACTGATGATGTAAAAGAGGCAAAGAAAGAACCTAAAGTAAGTCTCAAGATTAATAATGGTTTAGGAAGTTTATTGAGTAAGTTTAATATTGATAACTTAAATAAGAAGCAAAGTAAATTGATTTCCAATGTGGCTTTTAATGGATTATCAAATATTATAAAACCTGTTTCTCAAAATAACGATGATAATGATAATATTAATAGTATTATTGTTGAGAATAATAACATTGAAGTTGCTCAATCTATAGATGAACACTTGAATAAATCTGAAATTATTGATGATAATAAAGAAGTTGAAATTACCCAAATTAGCATTGATGAATCCATTTTACCTGTAGAGCATAAAAATAATACTTCTATTGAAAATAAGCCTATTATTAAAGCTGATTTATCTTTGCCTGATATGTTAAAATCATCAATTAGCGTTGCTCTTGCTGAAATCAAAAATATTGAAAACAAAATTATTGGGGATAGCATAAAAAGCGATAATGAAGGATTAAATGAAAAAATAGACGCCTTTGCAAAAGAGAATAGTTCCATTACTAATATCAGTGAAACAATGAAAGTTAATCCTGTTATTGCTCTTAATATCGGAAAAGATACAAATGTTTCTTTTGCTGATACAGCAGTTGATAACTCAGTAATTAAAAAAACAGTTTCTAAGTTCAAGAGAAAAGATGTAGCAAATGTTGTTAGATCAATAAACACTCCTCACAATGTTATAAAAGCACGTGATGAAAACGCAGAATTAAAACTTGTTGCTTCAGCATCTAGTTATAATATCGACGTTAATACAAAAGAACTGGCTTCTGATATATTAAAACAAGATATTCAAACAGCAAAAACAATTGCAAACAATAGTAATAAATTTCTATTTCCAGCCGATGATACCATTAAAACAACGGGATTTAGTGGCAAGTTTATGCATAAAAATATGCTAGAACAAACTACACAAACAAAACCTAATAAGTATCTTTTTGCTATGAACGACAATGCTAATAAATCTAGCGGTGAAATTGGCAAAATTGCTTTTTTGACTGTGAAATAATAATGTTTTAATTTGATAAAATATTTTTTTCATATAAAATATCCCTATAATTTTCATATAGGGGTATTTTGTTATGTATAAAAGACCAGAAGTTGTTGTTTTACCTGTAGCAGGACTTTCTACAAGAAATTTGCCTGCAACAAAAGCTATGCACAAAGGTTTTTTGTGCTTAAATAATCTTCCTATAATACAATATGCTGTTAATGCATGTATTGAAGCTGGAGTTAAGGAAATAATTTTTATATATAGCGATGAAACTAATCGTAAGATGTATGAAAATTATTTTACCCCCAATGCTGAACTAGAAAAGAACTTGTTAAATAACAACAAACATGACTTTTATAATGTGATAAAGAATATTGCCCCAAGTGATATTAAATTTTCTTTTGCTCAACAATTAGAACCTAAAGGCAACGGACACGCTGTTTTATGTGCTAAGGATATAATTGGCGATAGAGACTTTATGGTTATGTGGGTTGATGATATTTATGTGTGCAAAGATAAAGGTATATTATCACAATTGCTTGAAGTTTATGAGAAGCATGGCGGAATTGTAGAAAACATAATTAAATTTCCTAAAGAGCAAATTATACGCTATGGTGTTTTATATGATGTTGTGCAGAAAGGTAATATTGTTGAAGCTGGTGGAGTGGTTGAAAAACCTAAACTTGAAGATGTTCAATCTGAGTTTGCAAGCATGGGACCTTATGTTTTGCCTAACTCTATACTTAGCTTTTTACAAAATGCTCCCAAAGGTCCTAATGGCGAAATCAATTTAACTGATGCAATAAATTTGGCTTGCCAAAATGACATTATGTTACGCGGTGTTTTAACGGACGCTGAACGCTTTGATTGCGGAACCAATGAAGAATTAGCCAAATCAAATATTCGCCTATCTATTCGCAAAAATAAATACCTTTATGAAGAAGCCTTAAAAACAATAAAAGAGATAGATTGCATTTTATAAGATTTGCTTTTCATTGAGTTTAATAATTTTTATTATCGAGAATATTAAATATAATTCATCGAAGCTTTTTTTGATACGTTTATAGTTGATTAGCGTTCTAAAAAAGCTGTTACATTCAAATAAATTTTTCTTTGTATTTATGTTGATATAGACTTTATTATCAAAGAAATTATATTCTATTTTAGAAAAAATTTCACTTAATTTTATCATTCGCTCCATCATTGAAGTTGTTAAAATATAACGAGCTTCTATTTGATCATCTGAATATATTTCATATTTTTTCTCAAATAGCACATCCTCTAGTGACACTCTTTGTAAATTATTGTATTTTGTGATTTTATTTAGAATACCTCTATCTTTTGTGACTATGGTTTTACCTTTAAAATTCTTATTCATTTGCGCAATAAATAACAGAGCTCTTCCATTTTTTACATACTCTTCCCTAACCATTCCTTGAGAGCGATTTTTTTTTAAATTAAATTTTTTATATTCTATGATTTCAACTGGAACATCTAGATATTTACCGGTAAATGCATCATCAATTTCAATTTTATCTGATTTTTCACTCAATGTCATATTTTTGATTAACATTGTATCACTTTGATTATGAGCATACTCAAATTCGCCAAAAAAATTAGCTATATTGGATAATATATTCATTTTGGTAATTTTATTATATAAGTATAAAGGAATACACACCGTTAAAACAATCACAACATTTATTATTTCCAACTTGGATAATATTGCATCTATTATACTTTCTCCTGGCGTAAATTGATTATATATAACAACAGCAAACCATATTAATACCAGCATTGAAATTATTAAAAACATGCGAAGATATAATTTTCTAATTCCCTCTGATTTAACTAGATCTGGCAATATTTTATTTTGATAATATTCATCAAATTGTTTTTTTAACTCCAAATAATCCTGACTATTAAACATTATATTAAATCCTTTGATAAATATTAAACTTTTACTATTATAGTAAGTGTTAGGTATTAAATATTTGTAAATGAGGACTTAATGATTAATATTATTTGGGGAGGCATGTTATTAATAGCTGTTTTGGTTGCTTTCTTTAAATTAGCTATTGAGGGAAATGTTGAATGTTTTAATCAAATTGTACAAGCAATCTTTAATAGTGCAAGTTCTGCTGTTGATATATCTATTGGATTAATTGGGATATTAAGCTTTTGGCTTGGCATTTTAAGACTTATTGAAAAAACTGGAATTGCTGAAACAATATCACATAAACTATCGCCCCTCTTTAAAATAATTATGAAAGATATCCCTTCAGATAGTCCTGCGATATCAACAGTTGTCTTAAATATGTCTGCAAATTTTTTGGGATTAGATAATGCAGCTACTCCAATGGGGTTAAAAGCAATGGAACAACTTCAAGAATATAATAAGCAAAAAGATACCGCTAGTGATGCACAAATTTTATTTATGATATTAAACGCCTCATCTGTTACCTTAATCCCTATTACTATATTTATGTATAGAGCCAAATTAGGTGCAACCTATCCAACTGAAGTATTTATACCAATATTGCTTGCTACATCTGTTTCGACGTTAGTTGGCTTTCTACTTGTTGCAATTAAGCAGAAAATATCTTTATCTAATCCCGTTCTATTAAAATGGCTTATTTCTTTTGCACTTATAATAGTTGGATTATCTGCATTATTTTTAGTTATACCTACAGAAAAAAGATTACTTTTTTCTTCTGGAATAGGAAATATTATATTAGTATTGCTTTTGGGATATATCATTTTCAAAGCTCTTAAATGTAAATTATCTTCATATGAACTTTTTATAGATGGTGCAAAAGAAGGTTTTTCCGTTGCTATAAATATACTTCCCTATCTTGTATCTATGCTTGTAGCGATTGCTGTTTTTAGAGCTTGTGGCATTCTTGATATAATAACTGATAATATAAAATTATCATGCACCACTTTGGGAATTGATAATTCATTTGTTGACGCTCTTCCTGTTGCGTTCATGAAACCTTTATCCGGAAGTGGAGCAAGAGCTATGATGATAGAAACTATGCAAAATTATGGTGCCAATAGTTTTGCTTCGTTTGTTGCCTCTGTGGTTCAAGGCTCTACGGAAACAACTTTTTATGTATTGACGGTTTATTTTGGAGCCGTTAAAATATCCAAAATAAGATATGCATTAAAATATGCTTTAATTTCTGATTTAGCAGGGATTACGGCTGCGATTGTATTTTCGTATATGTTTTATAATATGTAAGGAGATAATATGAAACTTTTAATTCAACGTGTTCTAGAAGCTAATGTAACTGTAGATGGAGTTATTACTGGAAAAATTGGACATGGATTACTGGTATTTTTAGGCGTTGAAAAAAATGACACAGTTAAGCAAGCAGATTTTTTAGCAAATAAGCTGGTAAACTTACGTATTTTTGAAGATGAAAATGAAAAAATGAATTTATCTGTACAAGATATAAAAGGTGAGATACTTGTAATCTCACAATTTACATTAGTTGCAGATACCTCTCAAGGTAATCGTCCAGGATTTTCTAATGCTGAAGATCCTGCAAAAGCTAGAGAAATGTATAATTACTTTAATGAAGTTTTAAAAAATAAAGGCTTTCCTCCGCAGAATGGAATTTTTCAGGCAGATATGAAAGTAAGCCTAATAAATGATGGTCCGGCAACATTTATCTTAACTAAATAGATTATATTAGTTTTAGGTTATTTATTGTTGGAGAAAGTTCCTTTAAGCATTCTTTTATCAATTTAAGCAATAGCTTACTTGCTATTTCTTGCTTGTTATCGCTATTATCTATAATGATATATCGATTTTTTTGCTTAGATGTTATTGTATTGCCTTCTTGTGTTTTAATATCTATAGCAACTGACATACTAAAACGACTATTTTTATCATCTATCTTTTCTATTTTAGACATTAACATTCTTGGTTGGAGAATATAATCTGATAATTCTAAATTATCTGAAACTAAAATATTAGGTTCTAAAGACACTAATTCAGCAATTTTGGGAGTGTATATGCTAGATTTGGTATTATTGTAGTATACGATATCCTTGATATAAATTAGTGGAGTAATTATAGAATTGGGCATTTTTTCCTTTATATTTTGAGCTATTTCTTCTACACTTTTAGCTGGTTCTCTTACTGTAGCGTCAAAAATTTCATCAATCTTTTGTTTTTCTATAATGCCAAAAAGTTCTACACATACTTTTTCATCATCATCTTGTATTGTTTTAATATTAACATCAGATAAAACTGTATCTGAAATTTTATATGCTATTATATTATACTGATGATCATCTATATTTTGAGCTTTATTCTTAACATACTGATTATTTTTTATAGCCTGCAATGTTGCTTTATCGTAAGCGTCAAATCTTATATCAACCTGACTTATTCCTGCTTTTTTTTCTTCACATACAGTTGAGTTTACAGGCTCAAAAAAACTGTCTGCTTTTATATATGAAGAATTGAACAAATACATACAAAAAACAGACAGTTTTATTATTTTTAGAAGCATATTAGATATTAATCCTGAACTTGTCTAATTACTTCTACCCATTCATTTACTTTTTTACCATTTTTATCTAATAATGTTAAAGTATATTGCAATGCTGGAATTGTGTTGTTTGGAGCAACATACCAATCAGCTGATGTTTCTGCAATAAAATCAGCATTTTTAGAGTTATTTACGATATCAAATGTTTTTGAACCGCTAATAATATCTTTTGTAACACCTTTCAAGCGGTGACTACCGTAAGGTAAGTCATTACTTAATAATTTTGTATCTTTTAGATATAAAGTTCTTGTTTTACCAGAATCGTAAATTGCAGATGTATCTTGCAACATGCGGTTTGCCGCTCTTGATGCTACAACCATATAAACTTCTGGAGAATAATCAGCTAAAGCTTTAACTTCTGACTTATTAGAAGCTTTCATGCTTACAACGTCTGAACGGTATGGATTTTTTTCTACAGTAACTTCAACATAATCTTCTTGTTTTGCTGTATTTTCTACTGGAGCTGAAGCAGGTTCAACTACAATAGGTGTTGGCTCAGCTGGAACTTCTGCTGGTACGATTTCTTCATGTACTGTAACAACTGGCTCACAAATCTCTTTACCGCAAGGCTCTTCAACTGTAGTAGTTGTTGTAATTATTTTTTTAGTTGTTGTTACTTTTGGCTGAGGAGCAGGCATTTGATGACAACATGGTTGCATTTGCATGCATGGCATTGGTTGACAACAAGCAACTTCTGCACAAGGTTGATCATAAACTGGAGTTGGGACATATACAGGCTCTTGAGTAACAACTACAGGAGCTGGTTCAACATATACAGCTTCATCATAAACAACATTATCTACTTCTTCCCATTGTGTATCATTACATGAGCAAGCAGCCAAAATACCACAAGTTAATACTGTTAGAACTTTCTTCATAGGGCTTCTCCTAAATAAATTTTATTTGTATTTAACATAATATTTAAAATAAAGCAATTAAAATTTTATTAAGTTTTTGATTTACTTTCAACTTTTTTTATGCTAGATGATACTTATATGGAGGTGTTATGTTACTTACTTTTGCAAGCATTTTATTCCCTATTATGTTTTTATTCAAAGGGTTACAGAAAAATTTTATATTTATACTCTATTTAGCTTCAATGTTAGGTATTGCTTATTTTTGCGAAAATAATTTAGGATGGAAAATTACACCTTTCTATAAAACATCTTTTTTATTGTTTATACTGTTCCATCTACCATTAATTAATCTTTTTACCTTTTTTATTTATGGAATCGATAAAAGAAGAGCTAAAAAAGGTGAATGGAGAATTCCCGAGGAACAAATCCACTCAATGGAACTACTAGGAGGAACTATTGGAGCGTATATTGGACAACATTTCTTTCACCATAAAAGTAAAAAGAAATCTTTCTTAGCAACATTTTGGGCTGTAGCTCTTATTCAAATAATAGCAGTCATTTACATCTTAAAATATTTAAGAATATGGTAAATTAGATAACCATTGATCTAGAATACATTGCTTGTGCAGGTGAGACATCTTGACGCATAACTGCGTTAAATATTGGATATACACGCTCGCACTCCATTATTGATAGCTCTATAATTTTAGATATTTTATCTGAAAACAACTCTTCTTCATCTTGCAAAATGATAGAATGCTTAAATATAGGCATTTTCTGCTCGCTCCAATAAGAAAAATGTCCCAACCACAAATTTTCATTTAGCATAGCTAGCAATTCAAACATTTTACTTCTATCTACTGCAGATGATTCGATATTTAACAAGCAAGAAATATGAACACAACGCATATGTTCTTCATATGCAAAAAACACCAACATATTATCCCACTTACCGAGAACTTCTGCTACAAGTTCATTATCTTTGCGTCGGTCAAAATTAATATTTTCACGAATAAAGATATTTTCTATTGTATCTAGAGGATTATATAAATTTTGCTTTATTGCTACATTCATTATTCTTGCCTTTGGTATAAAAATTGTTATGTATAATATTTGCATTACCACACTCTTAAAACAATATTTATATACACTTTTCCACTTATTTAATACAAAATTAACTTTCACTACAAAAATAAAACACGCTTTTTCAATGAATTACAAAAATCATAAAAATTTTTTTCTTTTTTATGTGGATTATATTTTTTTATTAATATAAATTTAAGCTGTTTTATGAGTGATATTTGAGAAGGTTTTTATGTATATTGATTTTCCAGAAATTTCTCCTGTTATTTTTAGCATCGGTAGCTTTTCACTACGTTGGTATGCTTTAGCGTATTTAGTAGGAATTATATCAGCGTGGCTTCTTATCAAGAAGAACATTGCAAAGTATAATATTGGTATATCTTCAGAGCAACTTGATGATATAGTTTTTTATTCTACTCTAGGCATTATTTTAGGAGGAAGAATCGGATACGTTTTATGTTATGGATGGAAGCATTTTACCCATAATCCTTTGGAAATATTTGCCATATGGCATGGCGGTATGTCATTTCATGGAGGACTAATTGGTGTTATAATTGGTTTATTGTGTTTTTGCCACAAATATAAATTTAATTTTCTAAAAATAACTGATTTAGTCGCTCTCTATGTACCAATTGGCATTTTCTTAGGTAGAATTGCTAATTTTATCAACGATGAATTATGGGGAAGAGTTAGCACTGTTCCATGGGCAGTAAAATTTCCTAGTGGTGGATATTTACCACGCCACCCTTCTCAGCTATACGAAGCAATTACAGAAGGTTTATTAATGTTTATTATATTAAATTTTTTATGGAAAAAGGAACTTGTAAGAACTCATTATGGAATTATATCTTCTATATTTCTAATTGTTTATAGCATATCCAGGATATGTATGGAATTTTTTAGAGAACCTGATGCTCAAATTGGTTTTATAATAAACAATATAACAATGGGCCAATTACTTTCTTTGCCTTTCTTAATTCTCGGCTTATACATACTAAACAGAAGTATTAAAAATAAAATTTAAGCTTTAATTGTAATATTTCTAGTAAATTTACAAGCATTTTTGAGACTTGCTTCTGCTCTAAGTAAAACAACCGTTGCATCGTTGTCACTACGTTTTTTTTCACTAATACATTGTGAAACTGTTAGCTGTAAGTGATTGTTTTCATTAAATACAAATATTGATTTTACAAGTTGCCTTCTTATTTCATCTGCCTTATCAAAGCTATCTGTAGCATTAGCATTTTTAAATACCATTATTAAAGAATCTTTTTTATAGTTGTATAACATAACATCTGGACTTATTTCCTTGATACGCTTAAAAAACATTTTTTTAAGCAACACAATTCTACTATATCCAAAACGTTTTAATATACGTTCATACTCATCGATATACATTAGTGATACACTATATTTTAAGGGATACTTCTTTTCTGCATCACAACAATACGAATAATAATTTGCAACATCTAACTCCTCATTATTTATATTGTTATAATATACATAGCTTATAAATGACACCATTAAAATTAAAGCAGAACATAAATAAAACAGACTAAATGCAAATAAATTATCTGATAATAAACTTGCTACAAATAAAGATATAATGGTAAAAAATATTGCGCCACTTAAAATTTTACCCCTTGAACTATGATGTATTAGCATAGATAAAATTAAAATCATATAGATATAAAATGCAGGATAATTCAATGTTCCTATATGTTTATAGAAATAGTATGAATCTGGAGCAATTGCTTGATTTTGCATTTTCTCGATAAACATTGTTTCCAAGAATAAAACAATAAAAAACCAACTACTGTGTATTTTTTTCTTCTTACATGCAAATAACCAATATGCCAATATCACATCTAATGCTATTAGCATGTTCCAAATATTATATCCTGCTGAAAAAATATAGTCTTCACCATACGCATATCTAAATCCATTTGTGACTATATAACTTATGTATATTGTAGCTGATACTGCGAATATACTATATACTTTTAGATAAATCGATAGAAAAAGATTCACAATTATTACTACTATGAATATAGTGTGTATGAGATGATATGTATCATCTGAAAAACTTGTAATAGAAAAAAAATACATTAAAAAAGCACATAGAATAAATGCTGGAAAGCATATTTTCTTACTATACAATAAAATATTATCTAAATTTAAACCTGTATTCTTCACAGTACACTCCTTTTATAGCAATGCTACTATGATAATACGCAATAGTTAAATTTTATTTACACATTTTAAAATAGAACTATCTCCGTATGAATAAAAGCGATATTTTTTATCCATAGCATATTGATATGCTTTTTTCATACGATCTATTCCTGCTATTGCACATATAAGCATAAACAAAGTTGACTTAGGTAAATGGAAATTAGTTATTATCATGTCTATGATTTTAAATTTATATCCAGGGGTTATAAAAATAGATGTTTCTCCATTAAAAGGATTTAACACTCCACTACTATCTGCAGCACTCTCTAATAGTCTTACAGATGTTGTACCTACCGCAATAACCCTTCTTCCTTCTTTTTTAGCTTGATTGATGATATTGCACGCCTCTTGGTTTATAATTCCGTACTCTGCATGCATTTTATGATTATCTGTATCTTCAACTTTTACTGGCAAAAATGTTCCAGCACCTACATGGAGAGTAAGAAATACTTTATTAACGCCTTTTTCTTCTAATTTTTGCAATACATCATCTGTAAAATGAAGTCCTGCCGTAGGTGCTGCTACGGCACCTTCGTATTTTGCATAGACTGTTTGGTAATTTTCTTTATCATTATACTTATTCCACATACCATCGACAGGTTTCTCTCTCTTTATGTATGGAGGTAACGGCATCATACCATATTCTTCGAGTAATTTAGACATATCTTTAACATCACAGAGAAACTCTAATAAAACTCCATTTTCACCTCTTTTTTCTAACACCTTAGCTTTAAATTGTGATTTTTCTGCAGAAATTTCAGCAGTATAGAAACTTACAACATCATCTGCTTTTAAGCGCTTTGAATTTTTAATAAATGACCACCAAGTTTGTCCATTTTCTGGATGATACAATGTAACCTCTACTTCAGCCTCACCTCTTTTACCATAAAGCCTAGCAGGTATAACCTTGGTATTATTAAAAACCAAAACATCACCGGATTGTAAAATATCTGGCAAATCGTAGAAATGCTTATCACTAATGATCATATCATCGGATAAATCAAGTAGTTTAGAATTATGTCTAGGACTAACGGGTTCTTTGGCTATTAAATCTTTATCTAGCTCAAAATCAAACAAATCTACACGCATTTTAACCTCTTTATTGTTAGAAATGTTGATTTTATAATTCAGAGCATAAAATTTTGCAACTTATTTTAAGAAAAATATATTTTTTTCGAAAAATATTTAAAATTGACAAAAAAAGTTGTTGAATTTATTAAAAAACCAATATATAATCCTTTTAAATTCAAGATATTTTAGGAATAGTATGATGAAAAAAAACGCTAATTTTAAGTCCAAAAACACACTTACTCTTAAAGATTTAAAGAAAATAAGAGAGCGTAGTGATTACAATATATCTCTAGAAGAAGCATATGAAATTGCTGCTGGCTGGAAGGAAATTAAGGCTAGAGATCCTAAAGTACGCGACATGATTTTTGCTCGCGCAATGAATATGGTTAGAAATGATGATCCTGATTTTGCTCAAGAAATCATCAATGAAAGAAAAGCTAATGGCAATAAAAAATTAGCTACATTTATGTCACTTGCATCTGCTTATGACATTGTTGGCGGATATAGAGATGCTGATTCTGAAACATATTACAAAGCATTAGAGCTAGTTAAACTTGATTCTCCTGAATTCGCTGAAACATTAAGCAAAATGAGAAACTCTGGTTCATCTCTTAAAGCTATGTCTGTTGATGATGTAAAAGACTTTAGCGAAAGATTAGAGCAAAATGTTGACAAAGCACTAGAAATCTATAGCAAAGGCTATATTGAAGACATTACAGATGAAGTTCTTGAAGATAAAGCTGTTGTAGAAGCGTTTAGCAACACTCCTTTTGTTGATGATAATGGTATTGAATTAGTTAATGATGAAAGAGAAAAAGCTGAACGTTTAGTTGTTCAAACATCTGCTTTAGAAGAGATTCAAAATGTTGTAGAAGCAACAAGCGATAAAGAATTATCAAAAGAGACTATCGTAGAAAACGTTAAAAACAGAACATTGTTTAATTTAGGAGTTCTACGTATTGGAGCTTTACGCCCTAAAACAATGGAATTCATTAATGCCATAAAAGAAAAAAGCGAATCATTTTTTACAAATACAGTTGGAAAAATGCGTGAAGCTTTTAACTTCAAGAAAAAAGTGTCAGTAAAACAATCTGTTATTGTTGAAAAATTTAATAAAGCAAAAACTAAAGCATCTTCATTTTTTAATAAATTAAAGAGCGCGGTATCTTCTAGCAAGATTAAAGCTAAGTTGAACAAGTTGACATCTACTGTATTAGCAACAATTATGATTGCTTCTTCTTGTGGGCCAATAAACAATAATCAACACACAGAGACACCAACTCCTCAGCCCAAAATTGAAACAATTACAGATACAACAAGCATGTCTGAAAGCAAGATGGAAACTTGTGACTTTCAAAATGATGACACCATTACTGTTCCTACTGCGTGGAATGAGAATATGGGTATTTCACAAAAACGTTGGAAAACATTAACTTCAAGTTATTTCCAAGATAAAGAGGGAAATAACAATTATACTAAGCTTTATACATCTATAACCAATGATATGCTTGAGCAAGGTGGTGTATTTGAGGGTAAAACACGTGAACAAGTTTTATCATTCTACGCTTCAATGTCTGCTCGCAATCTCATTCCACATAGAAATGCAATTAAAGCTTTAGACGATTTCTTTAAAAATTGTGATGGTAATGCTACAATTTCAACAGATTCATATAAAGATATTTGGTCTGCTATGAAACAATTCAAACTATCTACTGGAGATTTAGTTGATTTGAACTCTGAAGGAGACCAGTGGGTTGAATCTATGGTTATTGATTGTGGCAAAACAACAAAACTTAACATCAAAAAGCCAGCTCCTGTTAATGTTGTAGAGGAAAAAGTAGATACAGTTACTACAGCTAAAAGCGATACTTTAGATGTTGTGTTTGAAACTGTTACACATAGTCCTGAGACAGTTATTTTAGAAGAAGCGGATACCATTAAAGTTGACCTCTTTAGAGGAAACAATACAAATCCTAGTGAGGGTGAGTTTGTTAGCACATCATCAGCTAGTAGCGTATTATCAGAAAAACCAAACAAAGATAGAAAAGTTGTTGTTGAACAATCAACTTATAAATCTACTGTTACAGACACAACTGCTGTAGAAAATATTGAAATTTCAGATACTTTAGCTACTCAAACAGCTAAAACAACAATTGAGGAAGCTACAATTGTTGTTACATCCAACGATGAAATAACATCTTCTAGCACAGGCACAACAAATGCAAGCACTGATACTCTTGCAACTTCATCATCTTCATACGTTGAAGTTATTGATGATGTTGAATATGATGTAAACATTGTTGCAGATAGCGATAGTTTAGCTATTGGCACTCCTGCAGCTGATAATGTTCCTGAACGTGGTGGATATGATAATTCTGGATTAACAGAAGCTCAATATAACAGAGCTGTTTCTTACTTCCAAAAAGATGGCGATGGAATGTTCTATACTTTGGTAGAAGGAGTTAAGTCTCATACTGAACTACGTACTAAAGGTGGAATAGCTGAAGGCTTATCTGCTGAAGAAACTGTATACTTATTGATGGTTGCTGACTTATGGGGTGGACAAGGGCAGTTTAAAGAAGAAGTTGCTGAATTTATAAATTATATAAATGATTGCGACAAAACATTAGATATGTCTGAAGAAATAAAAGAGATATTTAATAGAGGTAATATTAATGCATCAATGGATGGCATAGTTGGTAGAAATGCAAATCAAGTTCTTCATACCGATATTGGCGACTGTGGAGAGAATCCTTCTCAAGTTGTTAAAACAGATAGCAGAACAGTTAAACCATCTAGCCCAGTTAGCGAGAAATTCCCTGAATTTTATAGACTTAGAAATACTCGTGAATTCGCTATTGTTTTTGAAGAAGAAGTTCATGAAGCAAAAACAATTACAACAACTGTAGAAGAAACCATGCCGGTTGATATTGATTTAATGCGTGGTAATGATTTTGTAGTTGCTGAAGGCGAAGTTGTTCGTGAAAATGTTGAAGTTGAAGAAGTACAAAACTTGAGACCTAACAAGGATAGAAAAGTTGTTGTTTCAACTTCTCAAACTTACTCAAACGATGAAGTTATGAGTAGACGCGAAAAAAGAAGAGCTTCTCGTGGAACTAGTGCAACAACTCCTACAATTACATATACTGCAGATAGATAATACTTCTATTGCAATTACACAAAACGCATTAAAGAGTTTATTTAGCTGATAAATAAGCTCTTTTTTTGTATTGAGTAATTTGTGGATAACTTCACCATCTAAAGGCTTAAAATAAAATTTAGCTTGAAAAATAAGTAATCAATGATATTTTATGCGTGATTTCTAATAAAAAAATGCCGTGCGGGGCTGTCCGCACATAGATATTTTGGAAGGAAAATAACATGACTATTCGTGTTGGTATTAACGGATTTGGACGTATTGGTCGTCTAGTTTTTCGTGCCGCTCAAAAAAGAAACGATATTGAAATCGTTGGTATTAATGACTTAATTGATGTTGAATATATGGCTTATATGCTAAGATATGACACAATGCATGGTCAATTTGATGGCACAATTGAAGTTAGAGATGGTAAATTAGTTGTAAACGGTAAAGAAATTAGAGTTACAGCTGAAAAGAATCCTGCAGATTTGAAATGGAACGAAGTTGGAGCTGATTATGTAGTTGAATCTACAGGTCTTTTCTTAACAAAAGAAAAAGCACAAGGCCACATTGATGCTGGTGCAAAATATGTTGTAATGTCTGCACCTTCAAAAGATGATACTCCAATGTTTGTTTGTGGTGTTAATACTGATAGTTATGTTAAAGGTACTCAATTTGTATCAAACGCTTCTTGTACAACTAACTGTTTAGCTCCTATTGCCAAAGTTTTGAACGATGCTTTTGGTATTAAAGATGGCTTGATGACAACTGTTCACGCTACTACAGCTACTCAAAAAACAGTTGATGGTCCTTCTGTTAAAGACTGGAGAGGTGGTCGTGCTGCTGCTGGCAACATCATTCCTTCTTCTACAGGTGCTGCTAAAGCTGTTGGTAAAGTTATCCCAGCATTAAATGGTAAATTAACAGGTATGGCTTTCCGCGTTCCAACTTTGGATGTTTCTGTTGTTGACTTAACTGTTAACTTAGCTAAACCAGCTTCTTATGAAGAAATTTGCGCTGAAATGAAGAAAGCTTCAGAAGGTTCTTTAAAAGGTATTTTAGGATACACAGAAGATCAAGTTGTTTCTTCTGACTTCTTAGGTGATGCTCGCACATCTATTTTTGACGCAAAAGCTGGTATCCAATTAACAGATACTTTTGTTAAAGTTGTTAGCTGGTATGACAACGAATGGGGCTATTCTAATAAGGTTCTTGACCTTGTAGCTCATATGGCTAAAGTAAACGGATAATTTTTTGCCCTGCGTTAAATATGGTTTCAGCAATGTGCCATTTTGACGCAGGGATTTCTTTTTATTTAGAGGGAAAATATATGACCGAATATAAAACAATTAGCGATTTAGGTGATTTAAATGGCAAAGTAGTTATGTTGAGAGCTGACCTCAACGTACCTATGGATGAAAATTTCAATGTAACAAATACAGCAAGAATTGATCGTACTGTTCCTACAATTAAAACATTAATGGAAAAAGGTGCTAAAGTTGTTGTTATATCTCACTTCGGCAGACCTGAAGGTAAAGGAGATATGAAGAACTCATTATCTCACATTGTAAAAGATTTAGAAAAAGCTTTAGGTAACAAAGTTGTTTTTGTTGAAGATTGCATTGGTGAAAAAGTTGAAAACGCTGTTAAAAATATGAACTCTGATGAAGTTCTTTTATTAGAAAATCTTCGTTTTTATAATGAAGAGAAAAAAGGCGATGAAGGCTTTGCAAAAGAATTAGTTAAAGTTGCAGATGTATACGTTTCTGATGCTTTCTCAACAGCACACAGAGCTCATGCATCTATGGTTGCAGCAGCCAAATTACTCCCATCTTCCATGGGGCTTTTAATGGCTGAAGAAGTTAATGCTTTATCTACAGGTTTAAACAACCCTGTTCGCCCATTAATCGCAGTTGTAGGTGGTTCAAAAGTTTCTACAAAATTAGACTTATTAAACAATCTTGTAAAAAAGGTTGATAAATTGGTTATATCTGGTGGTATGGCTCACACATTTATGAAAGCTAGTGGCATAGATACTATCAATGAAGCAAATTCATTAGTTCAAATGGATATGTTAGATACAGCAAAAGAAATTATGGCAACAGCAAAAGAAAATAATTGCGAAATTATTTTGCCAAAAGATGTTGTTGTTTCTAAAGAATTCAAACCAATGGCTGAACATATGACTGTTGATTTAGCTGATATTCCGGCTGAAGGATGGAGCTTATTAGACGTTGGAGCAAAAACAATTGCTGCCATCAACGAAAAACTTGATGAATGCAAAACTTTGGTTTGGAACGGACCTCTTGGCGTATTCGAAATGAAACCATTTGATACTGCAACTAATGCTGTAGCTCAACATGCAGCAGAATTAACTTTAGCTGGCAAATTAACAACTGTAGCAGGTGGTGGTGACACTGTATCTGCTTTAGAAAATGCTGGCGTTGCAAGTAAATTTACATACATTTCTACAGCTGGTGGTGCTTTCTTAGAATGGATGGAAGGTAAAGAACTACCTGGTGTAGCTATTATGAAAAAGTAATATACGCATAATGGTACAATATTTTAGAGAGTGGCATTGCATTGCCACTCCTTTTTTTTATATCAACACCCAAAATCTTAAATATTGAAAAATATTTTATTTATTGTTAGGCTTTAGTATATAGTTTTTTTAAGGAGGTTATTATGTCTAAAACTGCAATAATAATTGGGGCTGGTCCTGCTGGTTTGACTGCTGCTTATGAATTACTTAATCGTTCAGATATCAAACCTATTATAATTGAAGAGAACCCTTTTGTTGGTGGTATAAGCGCCACATTAGATTATAAAAATAACAAAATAGATATGGGCGGTCACAGATTTTTCTCAAAATCTGATAGAGTTATGGATTGGTGGCTTAATGTTTTACCTTTACAAGGAAAACCTTCTAAAGATGATATTATCTTGGAAAGAAATGTAGAGCTTTCCACCCTTAAAGATGCTCCAAACCCAGAAGAAACTGATAAAGTTATGCTAAAGAGAAACCGTCTTTCTCGCATCTATTACCTTAAAACATTTTTTAGCTATCCTGTTAGCCTTAATATGGATACCATAAAAGGTCTTGGACTTTGGAGAATGTTTAAAATTGGTTGTTCTTATATGAAAGCTTTGGCTTTTCCTATTAAAGAAGAAAAATCTCTAGAAGATTTTATGATTAATCGTTTTGGTAAAGAATTGTATCTCACTTTCTTTAAAGATTATACTGAAAAACTATGGGGTATTGATTGCAACCAAATCTCTGCTGAATGGGGGGCACAACGAATCAAGGGAATCTCCATTTTAAAAGTATTAAAGCAAATGGCTCTAAACATTACAGGAAAAAAGAATGGTACTGTTGAAACCAGTTTTATTGAAAGTTTCTTTTATCCTAAATTTGGCCCTGGTCATATGTGGCAGAGTGTTGCTGATTTAGTAACAGAAAAAGGCGGTAAAATCATATTCAATGAAAAGGTTACTAAAGTTATAAAAGTTAACAATAAAATTACAGCTATCGAAACTACGAATAGCGACGGCAAAACTCAAACTTATGAAGGTGATATTTTTATATCTACAATGCCTGTAAAAGATTTAGTAGAATCGATGAACGATGTACCAAGCAACATTACAGATATAGCAAAAGGACTTATGTATAGAGACTTTAGAGTAGTTGGGGTTTTGCTTAATAAATTAAAACTGAAGAACACTACTAAGATTAAAACCATGATGAATATTGTTCCAGATACCTGGATTTATATTCAAGAAAGAGATGTTAAATTAGGTCGCTTGCAGATATTCAATAACTGGAGCCCTTATCTTGTTGATGACTTTAAGAATAAAGTATGGGTTGGACTTGAATATTTCTGCAATGAACAAGACAAGATTTGGACAGACGATAGCGAGACATTTATTAAGTTTGCAATAGATGAAGCTTGCAAAATAGGTATCTTTGATAAAGAAGATGTGCTAGATGCTTATACTCACAAGGTAAAGAAAGCTTACCCTGCATATTTTGGCACCTATGATAAGTTTGATGATATTAAAAAGTTTGTACTTGATATTGATAATCTTTATTTAGTTGGTAGAAATGGAATGCATAGATATAATAACATGGATCACTCCACATTAGCAGCAATGAAAACAGTTGACTGCATTTTAGATAATAACCTTTCTCGTGATGATGTGTGGTTGGTTAATACAGAAACTGATTATCATGAAGAGAAAAAATCTGAAAAATAAAGACTGATGATATAATGCGAGAATTACTATATTGTATAAAGAATCATTTTGTTAGTTTTGATGATACTTCTTTTAGAAGATTATTTAGGATATTCTCGCTTTTTTGCTTAATATTTATCGCATATGGTTTTATTTATTCCGGATTTCAAATAGTTGATGAGTTTGAACATTTACATGCGTCTTGGTTAATATTTGAAGGGAAACTACCTTATCGTGATTTTTTAGAGCACCACAATCCTTTATTGTGGTATATAAGTGCCCCTATTGTAGGATTGTTTTATGATAATGTTTTTATATTTTATATTATGCGGTTGATTAGCTCTATATCTTCTTTTATAACTGTATTCTATTTATATAAAATAGTAAATTTTTGGGGAAATAAAACATATTCTTGGTTCGCTATAGCTATTTGTTTAGGCAATATTATCACGTTATACAATTTTTATCAATATAGGCCTGATAATTTTATGAATATGTGCTTTGTTATTGGCATATATTATTTATTTAATTACATAAATAATTTAGATTTTAAAAGTTTAGTTGTTTCATTTTTATCTTTTTGCTTTTCTGCTTTATTTCTACAAAAAATTGTTTTATTACTTATTGTAGTTGCTTTTATAATTTTATATCTACTATATAAAAAGTATATTTTATTTAAAGATTTCATTATTGCTTCGATACCCGCAATTTTTGTAGCTGCAATTTTTGTTTTATTTTTGCTCAACCTTAACATATGGGACGAATATATTGAATTAAACCTAAACTTTAATATGGATGTCGTATATTATTACAACAGATCTTCATTTTGGTTAAAATCTATATTTTTTAGCATTTATGGATTAGCTTTGATTACATCTTTGATATTCTTCAGAAGAGAAAATTTATATTTTAAGATTATATCTATTTTGTATATTGCTGAATTTATTATGCGAAACTCTTATTTTTCCCCGCACCCCAATTATTATACATTATTAACGATGTTATCTGCATTAATTTTACCAATATGGCTAAAATATTATGGTTTTCAATATAAGCCAATTAGCGCGATTATATGTATAATGATGTTTTTATACCTAGGACAACTTTTCAATACTATTGAAAGAACATCCCAACGTCACAATAGCTTTAATCACTACAAAATGGCTGATTACATCCATAAAAATACAGATAAAAATGATGTTTTAATTAATGGATATGACAAAGCCTTTAACATTTATCGAAAAGATGCGAGTTACTATTGGTTCAATATTGAAATGTTACTACCAATACTTAGGCACAAGTATAACATGGGACATGATTACGATATTAATAAACTGATTATAGTTAACAAACCAAAATTTCTATACACAGAGAATTATGTAGACCTTGTTGCTTTAAGATTATATGGTGAAACAAAATATATTCAGCAGCTCAATCAAGAAATTATAAATAATCTATATACCGAAACTCCTTTTGAAAATTTAGTTATATTAAAATAATTTATGTTTTTTTAAGCTTTTAATGTTATTATAAGATAGTTTTAATAGGGAATAGAAGTATGTTTCGTTTTTTTAGTTTTGTTTTAATATTTTTACTATTGCTTTCTAATATTGTTTACGCTGCTAAACCAGCTATAACCTCAGCAGAAGCATCTGAGTGGGCTAGTAGCAAAGGGAAAGAATTGCTCTTTACATTATCTGAAAAAGATATGGATATAAAGTATCAGAAACTAGATAAAATGTTTGTTGATTATGTTAATTTAGATTTTATTTCTAAATTTGTAATTGGAAAATATGCAAAACTAATGAATCACGAGCAAAAAGTAATCTATGATAATTTATTTCAACGTTATGTTTTAAGTTTATACAAGCGTTTTAATCTAAATATTGATGCATCGAAGGTTGATTTTTCTATAACATCTATTGTTGAACATCCTAAATATACAACTGTAGAATGCAGTATTGATGTTTCAAAATTATTAAACAACCCTGAACAACTACCAATTCCTGCGAAATTTAAATTATTACGAGGAACAAACAATAAAATTCAAACAGTTGATTTAGAAATTGCAGAAGTTAGCCTCGTTATAGAGTATAGAAAACGTTTTTACCAAATGATAAAAGATGAATCTGAAGATATTAATTGGTTTTTGGAAAAATTTTCAGATATGGTTGAAGCAAATGAAAATAATGTAGTTGATAATAAAAAAATGGAACTTCAAAATTTTAAAAAACTTTAAAATAGCATTGTATTTTTATTTCTATGTGGTAACTTATATTTAATTTTGGATACAAACATTTAATTTAAGGATTGGAAAATGAGTATAAGTGCCAGATATAACGGTAATTCTTCTTTTGATGAATGGAAAAAAGAATGGTCTTTGGAAGATAGATATAACTTTAAGAAAATTGAACATAAATGGCAAAATATTTGGGATGAAGAAAAAGCTTACAAAGTAGAATTAGATAAAGAAAAAGAAAAATTTTATGTATTAGTTGAATTCCCTTATCCTTCTGGAGCTGGATTACATGTTGGTCACCCTCGTTCTTATACCGCTTTAGATGTTGTTGCTCGTAAAAAAAGAATGGAAGGATTTAATGTTTTATACCCTATGGGTTTCGATGCTTTTGGGTTACCTGCTGAGAACTATGCGATAAAAACAGGCATTCACCCAGCTGTTTCAACAAAAGATAATATAAATAACTTTACACGACAATTAAAATCTATTGGTTTATCTTTTGATTGGGATAGATGCATTAGTACTTGTGATCCAGAATATTACAAATGGACACAATGGATGTTTATAAAATTTTTTGAAAAAGGTTTAGCTTATAAAGATAAAATAGCTATAAACTGGTGCCCTAGTTGTAAAGTTGGACTCGCTAATGAAGAAGTTGTAAATGGTTGTTGTGAGCGTTGTGGTGCAGAAGTTGTTCGTAAAAACAAAGAGCAATGGATGATTGCTATTACAAAGTATGCAGATAGATTAATTAATGATTTAAATAATGTTGATTTTATTGATAGAGTTAAATCTCAACAAATTAACTGGATTGGTCGTTCAGAAGGCGCTGAACTTGACTTTGAAATTACCGATAACAATGGCGTATCTTTAAATAAAAAACTAAGAGTATTTACAACTCGTCCAGATACAGCATTTGGTGTTACTTATATGGTTATGGCTCCAGAGCACGATTATGTTTCTGATTTAGCTGATAGATTTGAAAACCTATCTAGTATTAAAGAGTATGTTATTGAAACAGCTAAAAAGTCAGATTTACAAAGAACTTCAAATGATTCTAAAACTGGTGTAGAATTAAAGGGAATTAAAGCTAAGAATCCATATAATGGAAAGCTTATTCCAATATTTATTTCTGACTATGTATTAACTGGATATGGAACTGGCGCTATTATGGCCGTACCTGCGCATGATCAAAGAGACTATGATTTTGCAAAAGTATTTAACTTACCAATTATTCAGGTATTAGACGGCGGCAACATTACCGAAAAAGCTTTTGAGGAAGATGGTCCACATATTAACTCTGATTTCTTAAATGGTTTAGGAAAAGATGATGGTATAAAATCTGCCATTGAATTTGCTAATAAAAATGGATTTGGTGAAGCAAAAGTAAATTTCAAACTTCGCGATTGGGTATTTTCTCGTCAACGTTACTGGGGGGAACCTATTCCAATGGTTTATTGTGAACATTGTGGCTGGCAACCTATTAACGAATCTGAATTACCTTTAACTTTACCAGAAATATCTGACTTTTTACCAAACGATGAAGGTGATTCACCTTTAGCCAAAGCAACAGATTGGGTTAACACAACATGCCCTAAATGCGGTAAGCCAGCAAGAAGAGAAACAGATATTATGCCAAACTGGGCAGGTTCTTCTTGGTACTTTTTAAGATATTGTGATCCTCACAATGACAAGGAATTTGCATCTAAAGAAGCTTTAGACTATTGGATGAATGTGGATTGGTACAATGGAGGTATGGAACATACTACATTACATTTATTGTATTCTCGTTTTTGGCATAAGTTTTTATATGATTGTGGTTTAGTTACTACAAGTGAACCTTATAATAAACGAACATCTCATGGTATGATTTTGGCTGAAAATGGTGAAAAAATGTCAAAATCACGTGGAAATGTAATCAACCCTGATGAAGTAATTGATACTTATGGTGCAGATGCATTTAGAATGTATGAAATGTTTATCGGACCTTTTGATCAGGTAGCTATGTGGTCTGATGAAAGTTTAAATGGGGTATATCGTTTTGTAAATAAAAGTCGGAGGCCAAGCGGTCTTAGGAAG
>JAZQTW010000068.1:0-24200 GCA_045630985.1 Alphaproteobacteria bacterium | reverse complement strand
TCCACGTATCAGAGACTTCCACGGTATTAGTGGTAAGAACTTTGATGGAAGAGGAAACTTTGCTTTTGGCATTAAAGAGCAAATTATTTTCCCTGAAATTAACTATGAAAAAGTTGAACAAGTTAGAGGTATGGATATCGTTATTTGTACTTCAGCTAAGACAGATGAAGAAGCTAAGTTTCTTTTGACATCTTTCAACTTACCATATAAGAAATAAGCGGAGATTTTACTATGTCAAAAACAAGTTCAGTATACAGAAACTTGAAACGAGTTAAAATGGTTGCTAAATATGCAAACATTCGTGCAAAGTTAAAAGCCATTGTCGATGATAAGAATGCTCCTGAAGAAGAAAGATTTCAGGCTACTTTGAAATTGGCAGCGTTACCTCGTAACTCTTCTAAGGTTAGAGTTAGAAACCGTTGTAAGGTTACAGGACGTTCACGTAGTTACAATAGAAAATTCGGTGTTAGCCGTGTTGAATTAAGAGACATGGCAAGCTTTGGCGAGATACCGGGTTTGGTAAAATCAAGCTGGTAAGGAGATGATATTATGTCTATGACTGATCCTTTGGGCGATATGCTCACACGCATTAGAAACGCACAAAGAGCGAAGAAAAGTGATGTTGTATCACCTGCATCTCGCTTGCGTGAAAATGTGTTAGAAGTTTTGAAAAGAGAAGGTTATATTTTAGGTTATGAAAAAACTACAGTAAAACCTGGCATTGAAGAACTTCGTATTCAATTAAAGTATCATGAGGGTACAAGTGTTATCACTGAAATTTATCGCGTTTCTACTCCAGGTCGTCGCGTATATTCAAGTGTTAAAGATCTACCAAGAGTTTACAATGGTCTCGGTATTTCAATCGTTTCTACACCTAAAGGTGTTATGAGCGATAACGAGGCTAGAAAAGCAAACGTTGGTGGCGAAATCTTGTGCCAAGTATTCTAGGAGATAGCTGATGTCAAGAGTAGGTAAATATCCAGTTATTATCCCAGAAGGAGTTAACGCATCTATCAATGGTAATGTTGTTAACGTTAAAGGAAAATTGGGTGAATTAAGCTTTGCTTTCAATGATTCTCAAGTTAGTGTTGAAATCAACGATAGTAAGATTGTGGTTACTCCACATTCTCAAAGCCGTACAGCAAGAACCTTATGGGGTACAACTCGTGCTCAAATTAATTCTATTATCAAAGGTGTTAGCGCAGGCTACAGCAAAAGTTTAGAATTAATTGGTGTAGGTTATAAAGCTCGTTTAGATGGTAGAAATTTAGTTTTATCATTAGGCTTTTCTCACGATGTTCCATTTGTAGCTCCACAAGGCATTACTTTTGCATGTGAATCACCAACTGTTATTAAAATCAGTGGTGTTGACAAGCAATTAGTAGGTCAAGTTGCGGCAGAAATTCGCAAATTCAGAAAGCCTGAACCTTACAAAGGAAAAGGTATTAGAGTTGATGGCGAATATGTACGTCGTAAAGAAGGTAAGAAGAAATAGGATGTAAAGCAATGAATACACCAAGAAAAATGTATGAAAAAAGAGAAGCTCGTGTAAGAACAGCTTTGAAGGCTGCTGCTAATGGAAAGATGAGATTATCTGTATTTCGCAGTAGCAAAAATATTTATGCTCAGATTATTGATGACGTAAAAGGTGCAACAATTGCTTCTGCTTCTACTTTGGATAAAGAAGTAAGAGCTAACATTACTAAGAGTTCAGATATTGAAGCTGCTAAGTATGTTGGTAAAGTTGTAGCTGAACGCGCAGTTAAAAACGGCGTTAGCGAAGTTGTGTTTGACCGTGGCGGTTATGCATATCATGGCCGTGTGAAAGCTTTAGCAGATTCTGCTCGTGAAGCTGGATTGAAATTTTAGGAGGTTATCATGGCACAATCTTTAGATCGTCATAATAAAGCAGATAAAAAAGAAGAATTGGTTGAGAAATTAGTTTTCGTAAACCGTGTTGCTAAAACAGTAAAAGGCGGACGTACAATGTCTTTTGCAGCTTTGGTTGTTGTTGGTGACCAAAAAGGCCGTATTGGTTTTGGTTCTGGCAAAGCATCTGAAGTTCCAGAAGCTATTGTAAAAGCAACTAATGAAGCTAAGAAGAATATGGTTCGTATTCCTCTTAGAGAAGGTAGAACTCTTCACCACGATATTACAGGTCGTTTCGGCGCAGGTAAAGTGGTATTGAGAACAGCTCCTGCCGGTACTGGTGTGATCGCCGGTGGTCCTATGCGTGCAGTATTTGAAGTATTGGGCGTACAAGACGTTGTTGCTAAGTCTTTGGGTTCTAACAACCCTTACAATATGATTAAAGCTACATTTGCAGCTTTACAATCAATCAACAGCCCACGTATGGTTGCTGCTAAGCGTGGTAAAAAAGTTGGTGATATTGTAAGCCGTCGTGAGAACACTTCTAACGTTAAGATGGAAAAAGAGGAGGCTTAATCATGGCTAATAAAAAAACTGTAAAAGTTACTCAAATTAAGAGTTCTATCGGTCATGGTAAAGACCAAATTGCTACTTTGAAAGGCTTAGGCTTGAATAAGATTGGCAGAACTTCTGTGTTGGAAGATACTCCATCAGTTAGAGGTATGATTAACAAAGTTGCTCACCTTGTTAAAGTTGAAGAATAATTGTTAAAGGGTGTGAGGCAAATTTAGTTTGCCTCTTGCCCCAAGCAATTTGAGGCAACCCAAGAGCAATAATTTAAGATTTTAATAGAGTTTAATGTAAGGGTAAATGAAATGAAACTAAATGAATTAAGAGATAACGAAGGAGCAAGAAAATCTTCTATCCGTGTTGGCCGTGGTATCGGTTCTGGAAAAGGTAAAACTTGCGGTCGTGGCGTAAAAGGTCAAAAATCTCGTTCTGGTGTTTCTGTTAACGGTTTTGAAGGCGGTCAAATGCCTGTTTACCGTAGATTACCAAAACGCGGTTTTAACAACCATTTCGCAAAGACTTTTGCTGTTATTAACTTAGATACAATTCAAAGAGCTATTGATGCTGGTAAATTGAATGCTAATGAAATTACAAAAGAAACATTGTTGGCTTCTAATGTAATTTCTAAAGAATTAGACGGTGTTCGTTTATTAGCTAGAGGTGCTTTGAATGTAGCTGTAAACATTACTGTTGATTCTGCTTCTAAAGCAGCTGTTGAAGCTGTTGAAAAAGCTGGCGGTAAAGTTACTGTTAAAGCTTAATAGCAATATAAAAGAATTTAAAAGAGCAGGCTAAGTGTCTGCTCTTTTTTGTGTGTAATAAAATTTATATAAAAGGATTAAGCTCTTTCATATTGTGATATTAATGCTTGTGGCATTATTGTTGTTTTAACAGTTTTTTTATCAATAGTATTATTTTTAGATTCTAAAGCTCTATTATCAATTCTTTTCTGTATTTGAAGAGATTGTTTTAACGCTGTAGGATTAACAGGTTCGGAACCTTGTTGACCAAGTAATGTTTCTTTTAATTCTGCAATAGCAACATCTGTGTATTTATTAACGATATTTGATGTTTTGTTGCTAATTACTTCTCTGTTGGTATCTAATGTTTGGGCAACTCCTTCAGCTCCTAGTTTTTGGGCACTTTTAACAGCAACAGCTGCTAATCCGTCGCCAACACGATCACCTAGTTCGCCATTTTCATTGGAAGTAGCTAATTTTGTTAATCCGGCTCCAACTTTTGCATTTATAACTGTTCCTAGGGTGCCAACGATAATTTCTCTGTTGTTGTCTATAGCATTAGCTAGCTTTTCTGCTCCTAGTTTTTCAGCTCCATCAACAACAAGGTCTGTTGCTTTTTCTGCAACATATCCGCCAATACTTCCTGCCTTTTTGAAATCTTTAACTTCTTCGCTAATAAATTCAGCTGTTTTTTCAATAAAAGATTTGTCTTCTTTATTTTCTTTAACTTCTTCTGTCATAATAAGCCTCCCAATACTTATAAAACATATAGAATAGTGTATCATATTTTTGTCTTAATGTCAAATAATTTATATATAGGACTTTTGTTGTTGCATTTAGTTTTTTTATGCAGTATTTGTGGTAGGAGATATTAGGAGAATGTTATGATTGTAAATAAAGCATTAGAGTTTGCGAAAGAGTGTCATGGTGGAGATTGTTCTGGTGTTAATTTAAGAAAACTGTTATAAATGTTGATTAATAAATTATTTTTTATTTTGTAGAAATAAGTTATATTAATCTAATGCGATTATTGACAAAACTTCTTTTTGATGAAGAGATAGGTTTAGTTTATTGATGTAAGAATTGGTAATTTTGGTATTATCTTGCAAATAAAAATAACCATTTTTATCCATTTTTCCCAAAGTGATACTTTTGAATATTTTTTCAAAATCGCTCTGAGGATGTATTGATTTTAGGTGTTTTTCTATTGCATAATAACATTTTGGTGGTTCATCTTTAGCAAATGAGGTGCATCCCCCTAAACAGGTTAAGGCAAATGGGCAATTTTGGCATTGTTTGTGTATGTTTTGTAGTTTAGTTAATCGATTGTTCCAGGAACAGAAAGATTTTTTTTCTAATATTTCTTTTAGTGTATTTTCTTTTAAATCACCTTCTATGTATTTATCATCATACAAAGATAAGCATCCAAAAACTTTACCATCGGAGCGAATACCTATAGTTTTTTTGCCTGCTCTACAACCTGTCCAATAGCGATTAGCCGTATGTTGTGGGATTGTAGAAGAATAATATCCCATACAATGCATTCCTAATATATGCATTTTATTTTGGCATAATATTTTGCTTTGAGCGCAAAATATACCAGTAATATAATATTCAAAATCATTTAATGATAATTTTTCTTTCATTCTACCAAAAATAGAGGCATGTTGTAATTGCCAAGTGGAAAATTTGTTTTGCAACAAAAGTTGGCGTATTGCTTTTAGTTCTGAAATATTTTGTTTGTGTATTGTTGTAATTGCGCCAAAATTAATATCTTTTTTAAGGCATAAATTTGCCATTTTCAATGCATTTTCTAAGCAGTTTGGAACTTGGCGAATGCTGTTATGGGTTGATGGTGTTGCACCATCTATACTAAAACCTATTGCTTTTAGGTTAGTAGATTTTATGAAATCTAATTTTTTTTCAGTTAATAATAAGCCATTTGTGATAATTGTAGCGGGAATAGATAATTTTTGAATATCAATAAGTAATTCTCTCCAGTAAGGGTATAAAAAATATTCTCCTCCGATGAGAGAGATTAATTTGCATTTTTGTTCTGATAATTGTTTAACTATGGATAATGTTTCTTCATAGGTTAAATTATTTTTTCGATCTATTCCAGCAGATGAGCCACAATGAATACATTTTGCATTACATTTTAAGGTTAATTCTAAAACAGCTGTTATTATTTGGGGTTTACAAAAAAGAAACATTTTTTATCTCTTGTTTTAGAAGCGATCTGTAGTACCAAAGCCATAATCAGTTAGATTTTTTTGTATTTCTTGATCTGTTTTTCCTGTAAGGAAGTTATTAAGTGCGTTAGCTACGTAAATAGCCAAAAGTATGCCTAAAAAAGTGATTATTTTTAGAATAATTCTTTTGTTTTTCATGATAAAACTCCTTTGCTTGATGTTAGCATAGTAGGTGGTATTGTCAAGTAAAAAAAAGATTGAAAATATTTAGTTGTTTTGTATGATTATGTAAGTGATTTAATTAGGTATGGAAAAGGTTATGATTGTAAATAAAGCATTAGAGTTTGCGAAAGAGTGTCATGGTGGAGATTGTTCTGGGCATGATTATGAGCATATTTTGAGGGTTTTAGCTAATGTTGAAAAAATGCTGGAGCAGATGCCAGATGCAGATAAAACTGTTGCAAGACTTGGTGCTATTTTGCATGATATTGATGATTATAAATTGGGTGCAAATACACATAAAGTAGATAAATTTTTAGATGAAAATTGTGATGATGAAATTTTGAAAGAAAAAGTTAGAAAAGTAGTTAATACAATTAGTTTTTCTAAGTCTGGAGATAAGCCAAATTTTGATATGATAGAGCAAAAAATAGTATCTGATGCTGATAAGTTAGATGCAATTGGAGCTATTGGTGTTTGTAGAGCTGTAATATATTCTGCAGTAACTAAGAGAGCTTTGTTTAATAATGAACATAAGCCCAAGGAAAAGTTGTCTATTGAAGAGTATATGAATAAAGAAAGAGAAGAAAATCATACAATAAACCACTTTTTTGATAAATTATTGAAACTTAGAAGCGCAATGCAAACAGAAGTAGGGCGTTGTGAGGCAGAAAGAAGGCATCGTTTTATGGTTGCTTTTTTGAATGAATTTTTTGATGAAGTTTCTGCTGATGATGAGTGGTATAATCTTTTGAAAAACTTTTAATTTTTAGACAAATTTATTTGTTTTTTTATTTGACTCTGTCGCAAATGTAAGATATAATTACTTTGTTTACTAGTAATTATGTCTATATATTAGGTATGTCTTTAAGGCTTTAGTTTAGCTTTGGGGATTGCTTGGTTGTTGATATATTTGTGCTAGTGGGCCGTTGGTAGGAAGGTCTTATCAATGTAATTTAGTAACCCATAAACAGAAAAGAAATGGGACGTAAAACAAACAACTTCATTGCGAGTGTGAAGTCTAAAATTGCTCGCGCACTAGCTCAAATGTTTCCGACATGGGCAATCAAGAAAATGTGCCTCAAGGAGAGAAACAATTGTAAGGATTGGATTGTCTATGATGTAGACAAAGCGATGTATCTCATCAATAAACATCGCTTCTCAGCAGATGAAATCAGAGAGCGAGTTTGGGCTCCGGAGGTGCGTTTAGCACTTCTTTCTATGCTGGATAGCAAAGGAAGAAGAGCTCTTGCATCTACCGTGTGCAATGAGCCCGAGCTTAATGCAGTACTGGAGAAGGCAGATTGTTTTGATTTCAAACTTCAGGCAATCAAGGCGTACACTCCTTCTGCGAAGAAGATGAGAGAGCTTCTCGCCTCTGCTCCGATTGATCTTCTCTCTAAGATAGCAACTGAGGCTCCTACAGCTTTCAACACTGTTACAGCGAAAGAGGTTTTGGGTATTACCCCTAGTCAGAAGTGTAACGTTGCGAAAGATAGCCGTTGGGATTTGGCCTTGGATCTTATGGATGCTGAACCAAAATGGTGTCCAAAGTTTATGGAGCTTATAAAGGAAATTCCTCCACAGAAGCTTACAGATACTGAGGGATCATACTTTAAAGACATCTTTGACATTGCTCTAAAAGCAAAGGTCAGCCTTGTAGGGTTATTGTCATACATGTCTGTATTCTTCAAGGAAGAGTATATTTTGTATGTTAACTCATACAAGGACTATCCAAGCTTTGGAGAAGAGTTTAAGGAGATGTTTACTCAGTTTGTGAAGCATCTAAAAGATGGTGCAATTCATTACAAGAGTCTTGAAATGCTGGGAGATCATATCAATGAGAATTTCCTTCCTAAAGACGAGGCTTATGCATATCTGGGTATCGGACGAAAGCTTCTTGCTAAGAATGAGCTTGTATACGCTACTTTGTTGGATAACATCAAGAGCATATATGAGGCAAATCCGACTGTGGGTAAGGAACTTGCAGAACAGATGCTTAAGGACGGTAGAAAGCTTGATTTGATTATCAAGCTTAGGGATGAGGTTCCTTCGGCTATTGATGATAGTCTCTTCTATGACAGAGCTTTTGAACTTATCAAGAATAATTCGCGTCATCCTTACTATGCGGATGCTCCGGATTATCTTAAGTTCTTTCCGTTCACAGAATGGAAGGAAGATAATGCAAAGTATGCTCTTAGAAGAATTGTCCTCTGTGGCAAGCTTCCTTTGGAAAGGCTTGATGAGCTTTCCGATGAACTTAAGGACTTTGTGATGACGACTATGGAGGCACAGTCACAGCTTAATGCTCTAAGCTACCAGGGCAAAGTTGCAGAGCTTGTTGAGCTTCAGCTCTATCCAGAAGTAGAGATTGCACTTTTGGTGAGACCTGAATTTTGGGAAGTGCATATTCTCAAGTATATTGAGAAGTATGGACTCTCTCAGGAGGCTTATGAGTTCCTTCTTAAAGGTTTCGAATGGGATGTAGAGTACAGAAAGATAATATCTGTATTTGCTGAGAAGAAGGGCTTGACACAGAAGCAGTATATGCAACTTATGCAGAGTGTCAGAAGCTCATTGGCTCCTTTTGTGAAGCAGTATGTAAAGCAGTAAAGACTAGAATTGGGGTGGCGAAAGCCATCCCTTTTTTTGTTATATATAACCTTCGGTTTGTAATTGATAAAGGTGTTTGAAAGTTCCGTCATCTTTATTTAATAGTTCTTTAGTTGAACCTTCTTCTATGATTTTACCATTGTCTAATACGATAATTCTATCCATATTTTTTAAGGTAGATAAGCGGTGGGCTATACTAATTACTGTTTTGTTTTTCATAATGTTTTTTAGGGCTTTTTCTATAGCTAATTCAGAATCACTATCTAGGGCAGAGGTTGCTTCATCTAATATTAGAATTGAAGTGTTTTTCAAGATTGCTTGGGCTATTGATATACGTTGACGTTCACCACCTGAAAGTTTTACGCCTCGTTCTCCAACAACACTATCATAACCGTTTGGCATTTTTTCTATTACATCGTGAATATGGGCAAGTTTGCAGGCTTTAATGACTTCTTCTGTTGTTGCGTTTTTGTTAGCGAACTTTAGATTATCCATAATTGAGCGATTAAATAGGCTTGGCTCTTGAGATATTAGTGATATGCTTTGGTGTAGTGAAAATAAAGTGACTTTAGATATATCTTGATTTGATATGGTGATTTTTCCTTTATTTATATCATATGAGCGAAGTAGTAGTTTTATTAGGGTGGATTTACCACTTCCGGATAAGCCAACTAAACCTATTTTTTCGTTAGGGTTGATGTTTAGATTTAGTTTATTAAATAAGGGGGTATCTTTGTTGTATTGGAATGTTACGTTTTTGAAAGATATTGAGTTGTTTTTTAATTTTAGTTTTTTAGCATTTGGGATGTCTGTTATATCAAATGGGCGATATAAAAGTTCCAAAGCATCTTCTATTTGAGCTTTTAGTATAATCAATCTATCAAATATTTCTGCTGTGGTAAAAATACTATCATTGAGTTTTATTATTAGTGTTGTAGATAATATAATGTGCTCAAGAGAAATATTTTGATAATAGTAGAAGCCGATTATAACTGATAAATTTAATGTGGTAAACAGCAGTATTGAAAGTGTGTTTTGGGCATTTGTGATACCTGCAATATGGCTTTCTTGTTTTTTAGTTCTAATAAAATCGTTTATTTGATGACGAAGTTTTTTTCTTTCATGATAAAGGGATGATGTGTTTTTTACTAACCTAGCGTTGGCGATACTATCTGCAAGTATTCCCATAACTTTGCTACCTTCATTACTGGTCTTTTTAGCATAATTTTTTATCTTCTTATATACATAGTATGAAATGGATAAGTTTATTGCTGTTAAGGAAAGTAATATTATGCCAAGGGAAATGGATATGTTGAATAAAAGTGTAAATGTAATAATAAAAACGCCTAGATGTGGTAATATAAAAGCTCTTAAATTACCAAATATCTGGCAAGTGCTAGCTATTAAATTGTTTGTTTTTGCTAAAATAACACCACTTTGTTCGGTATCAAAGAATGATGATGAATGTTTATGGTTGTGAGCAAATAAAGTGTTATGCATAGCCATTTGGTAATGTATTTTTACATTGGCATCAATTTTGGTGCGGAGATAGTTTAAGATGTCTCTTAGGAGTAGGATTCCACCATAGATTAGTAGATATGATATAAGAGTTGGTGATAGAGATTTATTAAAGTTTTCTCCAATATAACTTAGAATTTTTGCGTAATAAACCTGACTATATGTAAATAAAGATAATGGTGCAATTGCGAGAATACAGGATAGTACAAAATATAGTTTGCATTTTTTTATGGTGGAGATGAAAAAAATATATATATTCATGATTATTTATCTCCTTTGTTTTTTAGATTAATATAGCCATCTGTTTGAAGAGAATAGAAGTATTTGAAGGTTGATTCTTCATTTTTTAGAAGATTTTGCGGGGTATCATCTTCTATAATAGAGCCATTATCTAGCACGATAATTCTATCCATATTTTTAAGAGTTGATAAACGATGAGCTATGGCAACAACAGTTTTGTTTTGCATAAGGTTATTAAGGGCTTTTTGAATGGCAACTTCAGCTTCGCTATCTAGAGCTGATGTTGCTTCATCTAAAATTAGAATATGAGCATTTTGTAAAATTGCACGAGCTATTGCAATTCTTTGGCGTTCTCCTCCTGAAAGGAGAATGCCTCGTTCGCCTACAATACTATCATATCCTTGAGGTAGTTTTATTATAGTATCGTGAATATGAGCAAGTTTGCAGGCATTAATAATTTCTTCTTTAGTAGATTTAGGATTAGTTATTTTTATATTTTCTAAGATAGAACGATTGAATAATGTTACATCTTGAGGAACATAAGATATATTTTTATGAAGTGAGTGTTCAGTTATATCTGCAATATTTTTATTATCTATGGATATGTATCCAGATTGAGGGGCATAAGAGCGTAATAGTAGATTAATAAGGGTTGATTTTCCACTTCCTGAAAGGCCAACTAAGCCAATTTTTTCGTATGGTTTGATATCTAAGTTTAGATCTTGAAAAATAGTTTTTTCTTTGATGTATGAAAAACAAACATCTTTGTAAGATATGGATGGATGTTTTATTTTTAGTGTAAGCGCATTTGTTTTATCTTTTATTTCTATAGGTTTGAAAATTATTTCTAGATTTGCACTTAATTCTCCCTTGTCTTTGTAAAAGTCTATGCTAAATTTGGAAAGTAGACTTAAATCGTTGCTCAACATTCTGATTACACTAAAAGCAAAGAATATGTCAGCTAAATTCAAGTTGTCATATATTGCAAAATATATTATGGCAAAGTAACTGGAAATAAAGAAAAATGATATAGTTGCATTATATATAAATTCTGTTGACGCTCTATTTGTTTCACATTCAGCGGTTGCTCTTAAATATTTTTTTAGGAGTTTAAATGCATTTAATTTTTCTGAAAATATTGAACCTGTATATTTTATGAGTTTGTAATTCGTAATGCTATCGGTGGTAAATCCCATATATGTGCGTTCGAAAGATGCTCGTGTATTCCATAATATGCTAATTTGTTTTGATTGTTTTTTTTCTATTAAATAAAATGGTATGAATAAAATTGTAAGGGTTATTGTAAGTTTTGGACTTGAAAGAGCAATGATTATGAACGCAAAGGTTATATTAATAACAGGGCGTATAAGTTGAAATAGTATTGTTGTTGTTATTGTGTATAATAAACTAGAAAATGAGGTAATAGCTGTGGATATGCGTCCTGTCATTTCATCATCAAAATATCGTGTGTTGTGGTGATGAACATGTTTAAATAGGTATTCAGTTATATTAGCATTAAATGTTGCTTGAAAAGTATCTTTTGTTATGCGAAGAAAATATTGATTTAGTGCTTGAAGTAGTTTTAGGAATATAAATAATATAAACCAAAATAAAATGTTTTCTATGGCAGTAGATTTATCACTGATGCTAAAACATCCAATAATTCTTGATGTGAAATAAGGGTTAATAGAAAGGGCTACTGAACTTAAGAAAAAACATCCAACAAAAGGAATAAATAGGTGTTTTAGTTTTTTGATATTAGTTAAAACTAGAGTTTTTAAGTTCATAATATATAGTCCTAATTGTTTTAATATGTGGTGAAGTGTATCATAAAATAGAATTATAGTCAATATACAATGTGAACGAAAAAAAGATTGGTGTTGCAGTTTTTTTATTGATGGTATAGCTTTGTTTTTATGAAAAAGGTAATTTGTTTTTTAGCTCTAATTGTGGTTTGTTTGGCAAGCGTATGGTGGTTTGCTAATCGTTTAGATTACAATAAAATAGTTATTGTTTTACCATCTTCGAAATTAGCTTCTTCACAGTTTTTTTATAAAAAGGATGGCGATTTCTTTTTGGCTAATGATTTGAAAATAGGATTTGAGAAATTAGGCTATAATGTTGAGTATCGTTATAGAGAAGATTATGATAATATAAATTTAGGCGATGCTGGTAATGTGATTTATCTTAAAGGATATTATAATTTTAAGAAGTTGCCTAAAGATGATGTTAAGGGGCGTAAAAATATTTTATACATCTACTATGTTGAGGGGTTGCATGTAGATATTTTAGATGAAGTTGATGTGGTTGTGAGTGGGTCAAAGAGATTGATTGATGAGTCGCTAAAGCCTTTGGGAAAGATTACTCATTTTATACCTCAATTTACGAATCCAGAAAGATTTAAACCTTATGAAAAATCAGATGAATATGAGCATGATGTTTTGTTTGTTGGTTCTGATAATAGTAGCAAAGGACGTGAATGTGTAAACTTTGCGATTGAGAGCGGGGCGAAGTTTGATGTATATGGTAAGTTTTGGGATGGAAAGTTACCTGCAAGAGTGTTAAAAGACGGATATATTGATAATGATGAGCTTTATAAACATTATTCTAATGCAAAGGTTGTTTTGAATGACCATAGACGCGATATGAAGTATTTTGGTTTTGTTTCTAACCGTATTTATGATGTTTCAGCTAGCGGTGGTTTTGTTTTGAGTGATTATATGCCTGAAATAGAAATGGTTTATGGCGATAGTGTTGCAATGTATAAGAATTATGATGAATTTAAGGCTAAGCTTGATTATTATTTATCACATGAAGAAGAGCGTTTGAAAATGGCTGAAAAAGCTAGAAAAATTACGCTAGAAAATTTTACAAATGTTAAAGTTGCTGAGATTTTTGAAAATATTTTTAAAAATATTGAGAAATAGCGTTAAGAGTGCTTGATTTTTTAAAAACCAAACACTAACTAAAGTATTAGTTAATTTAATAATATTGATAGGAGCGATATAGATGATAGTTAAACCTTTGCGCGAAAACGTTTTGATTAAGCGTGTTGAAGAAGAAAATAAAACAGCAGGTGGTATTATTTTGCCAGATACTGTAAAAGAAAAACCAAGTGAAGGTAAAATTGTTGCCATTGGTGAAGGTCGTGTTACTCAAGATGGTAGAGTTTTACCAATGAGTGTTAAAGTTGGTGATGTTGTTTTATTTAGCAAATGGACTGGGACTGAAATTAAAGTAGATGGTGAGCCTCATTTAATTATTAAAGAAGGCGATATTTTGGCAATTATTGAAAGATAAGAAAGGATATTTTGATTATGGGAGCTAAGGATATTAAATTCGGTACGGACGCTAGAGCAAAAATGCTCAAAGGTGTAGAAATTTTAGCAAAAACAGTTAAAGTTACATTGGGCCCTAAAGGTCGTAATGTAATGTTAGATAAATCTTATGGCGCGCCAAAAATTACTAAAGATGGTGTGAGTGTTGCTAAAGAAGTACAATTGGCTGATAAGTTTGAAAATATGGGCGCACAATTGGTTAAAGAAGTTGCTCAAAAAACTGCTGATAAAGCTGGTGACGGCACAACTACTGCTACAGTATTAGCAGAAGCTATTATTAAAGAAGGTTGCAAAGCTGTTGCTGCTGGTATGAACCCAATGGATTTAAAACGCGGTATTGATATGGCAGTTGAAGCAGTTGTTGAAGATGTTAAATCTCGTTCAAAAGAAATTAAAACATCTGAAGAAATTGCTCAAGTTGGTACAATTTCTGCTAATGGCGATAAGAGTATTGGTGAATATCTTGCTCGTGCTATGGAAAAAGTTGGTAACGATGGAGTTATTACTGTTGAAGATGCAAAAGGTTTGGATACTGAACTTGATGTTGTTGAAGGTATGCAATTTGATAGAGGTTATTTATCTCCATATTTTGTAACAGATGCAGATAAGATGACAGCTGAATATGAGTCTCCTTTTGTATTGCTTTATGACCAAAAAATTACAAATCTTCAAGCAATTTTGCCAGTGTTAGAAGCTGTGTTACAATCTGGCCGTGCATTATTGATTGTGGCTGAAGATATTGAAGGTGAAGCTTTGGCTACTTTGGTTGTTAACCGTATTAGAAGTGGTTTGAAAGTATGTGCTGTTAAAGCTCCTGGTTTTGGCGATAGAAGAAAAGCTATTCTTCAAGATTTAGCTATTTTGACAGGAGGTCAAGTTATCTCTGAAGAATTAGGTTTGAAACTTGAAAATACAACTATTGAAATGCTTGGTACTGCAAAAAGAGTTATCATTTCTAAAGATGATACAACAATCATTGATGGTGATGGTGACAAAGAAATGATTGAAGCTCGTAAAACTCAAATCAAAAAAGAAATGGAAAAAACTACTTCTGATTATGATAGAGAAAAATTGCAAGAACGTTTGGGCAAAATGTCTGGCGGTGTTGCTGTATTACGTGTTGGTGGTGCTAGTGAAGTTGAAGTTAAAGAGAAAAAAGATCGTATTGACGATGCTCTAAATGCTACTCGTGCTGCTGTTAAAGAAGGTGTTGTTGCTGGTGGTGGTACCGCATTATTGTATGCTACAAAAGCTTTAGAAGGAATTAATCCAACAAACCAAGACCAAAGAGTTGGTGTTGATATCATTCGTCGTGCTTTGCAAGCTCCTATTCGCCAAATTGCAGAAAATGCTGGTGTTGATGGTGCTGTTGTAGCAGGTAAACTTTTGGAAGGTACAGATTACAACTTTGGTTATAATGCTGCTACAGATGAGTATACAGATATGGTTAAAGCTGGTATTATTGACCCAACTAAAGTTGTAAGAACAGCTCTTCAAGATGCAGCATCTGTTGCAAGTCTTTTGATTACAACAGAAGCTATGGTTACAGAAATACCTGAAAAACATAACTGCAATTGTGGTTGTCAAGGCGGTGGAATGCCTGGTGGTGCAGGTGGTATGGGCTTCTAACCGTTTCGTAGTTTTAAGCTTAAAAGTAGTCAAGGAAACTTGGCTACTTTTTTTGTTATATAAACGTAATTTTAAATATTTGATGATATGGTGGGGTAAAAGTAACTACGTAGGTATTTTAAGATGACTTTGTTAGGACGTTTTTCTAGATATATATTGGCGTTTTTGTTAGCTGTGGGTATTGTTAATTCTGCAAATGCTATGTATTTTTCTGATTTTGTATACCAGAGTGCTAGACGAGGATCATCGACAGCTGTTACTAAGTTTTTAGAGCAAGGTTATGATATTGATGCTGTTAATCCGGATGGTAAAACAGCTCTTTGTTTAGCTATTGAGAAAAACGACTTTACTAGTTATAATAGAATCCGTCGATTGGGTGCGGATGATGAGCCTAGTTGTTTGAAAAAAGTTAATAGAAAAACTGCTAAGTATTTTGCAGACAGATATGAAAAAATGTACTTTGTTGAAACAGATGAAGCTATAAAGGAAGGTTCATCTGTTTCGAATGCTAAAGTAGGAGCTGCTATTGTTGGTGGAGGTGTGGCAGCAGCTTTATTGTTAGGCAGTAGCGGTGGCGGAAGTGATAAGGGGAATTATAAACCAGGTGGAGGCGATGAAAATCAATGTCCAGCAGGACAAGAGTTTGTTATTGATGAATGTTTGCCAGTTTGTCCTGCAGGTTCAAGAAGAAACGGAAAAACTTGTGAAGTAGTAAATTGTCCAGTGAATACCTATCTTCAAGATGGTAGCTGTGTTGCATATGAAGATATTGTAATTACAAATGAGACTGATAATGTTGTTTATGGTATTTATTCTGAAAAAGAAAGCGTTTATAATTTGATTGCGACACCAAAATATCCTGAAAAACAAACATCTATTTCTATAGAAAATGAAGGTATTGGTGACGTATATGGTATTTTTGGCTATGGAAATATATATAATACACTTGCTACAGGTGGAATAGTTGATGGGAATAAGGCAAGCGGGGAAAGTGATATTAAAATAGTAAATAAAGGAGGCAGTAATGTATATGGTATTTATTCAAAAGTTAAGGATGTTACAAAATTAAAAGAAGCATATAATGCTTTTTCAGAGATAAATTACTCATATGCTAAAGGTGGTATTGATATTGTTAATGAAGGGGGAGGTAGTACTTTTGGTGTATTTGGAGATGTTAGAGCATATAATGCTAGGGGAATGATGGGCGGACAAGCCTTTGGTGATATAAATATTAAGGCAGATGGTGATATTTATGGTTTGAGTGGTTATGCAGCAGCATCAAATGTTGTTTCAGCAAACCTTGCAAATAAAGTTGTGGGTAATATTAATTTGCATAGTATTGGTGATGGTGATGTATATGGTATGTTTGTTAGCAAAGATGATATACCAGGAGTGGGACAACCAGAAGAAGGAGAATTAAAAAGTTGGTTTGCTTTTAATGTATATGGTTCAGCTGGAGAAGAAGTTCTTGAGGGAAATATAAACATACGCAATGAAGGTAATGGTAATGTCTATGGTATGTATGGTGGACAAGAGTTATATAATGCAAAGTCTATTTCAGGAGTTGATGAAAAAGGTAATCCATATAGTAATCCTATAGGTAGAATTAATGTAGTAAATTTTGGTGATGGCGATGTGTATGGTATGTATTTGCCAGAAGTAGATGCTAAAGGTAAAATAGAGAACATTGGTGATGAAGGGGCTGAATCCTATATTAATTTAGTTAATATGGGAGATGGTATTACAACAGGTTTACGTGGTGGACAATTAAATAAGATTAAAAATACAGGTGAAATTAATATCAATAATATGGGTAATGGTTCTGCTATTGGTATTTATGGTGCTGAAGGCTCTGAGATCTATAATAATGGTTTGATAAATATATATCGTGAGAGTTTTGAAGATGAAATTGATGGTGTTACATATAATCCAACCTCAGTAAATGGTGGTACAGCGTATGGTATATATGCTGAAAAAGCTGCAAAAGTTGTTAATGGCGAGAAAGGTGAGATTATTATTACAAATGCAGGCGCAGGTGCTGGTGTTTATTTGGAAGAAGGTGCTACTTTAGAGAATAAAGGTTTGATTAGTTTTAATGGTACAGCAAATAGTGTTGTTGAAAATGGTGCTATAATTGATATTTATGAGGAAGGTCCAAGAGAAACAGGAGCAACAGTTGAATTAAGTAGTTTGGGTGCAGGCTCTGTTGTTTTAGGTAAGGGCGGTCAGTTCTTTGCCAAAGAAATGATTGGTGATATTAAAGTATCTGATGAGGTTGTTTTGGATGGTTTCAAAGATGTTTATGTAGAAAATAATGCATTACAAGTAGAGAATGCGGATGAATTGAATTTGATGTCAAAATCTGCATTGTTTGAAGCTTCTGCAAAAGCTAATGAAGAAGGCGGTTTTGATGTTGTATTAGATCGTAAAAATTATGTAGAGGTTGTCGAGAATAAAAGTTTAGCTAAATTGCTTGAGGATAGTTATAAAGAAGAAAAAGGTGAAGAAATTCATAATGAACTTAAAAAGTCTTTAACTACAGCAGAAGCTAATAGAAATGCTAATGATATTAGTGGTAATGATTTTCTTCCACATTTTAGAAAAGAAGATAAGCTTGTTTATAATCATTTAAGCAGAGAGATTAATGATAGCTTATTTGCTAAAGGGGATGAAAATTATATTGCAGGCTATAAATATATGAATATATCAACAGAAAAAGATGGAGCTTTAGTTGGTAGTGAAGGTAGTGTTCATAGTGCATATGGTTTAGTTAAGAATAAGGCAGATAATGGTATAGTATATGGATTGGGTGCGAGTATTGCGAAGTTAGATACAGATTATGATAATGGTTCAACTCGTAATAATAATACTTTTGGTTTGTGGCTTCCTGTTGGATATGAATTTAAGAATGGGGCTAAGTGGTATTCTAAGTTATATGCAGGTTACGGTGATGGATCATATGATAGACGCTCAATACTCGGTTCATATTCTGCTGATTTGAAAGAATATCAATTGGGCTTAAGTAATGAAGTTCGTTATAATATGGATTTAGGAAATGGAATTAAGTTTACACCAATAGCTGAATTGAACTTGTTAAATATTCATCAAGATGGATTTAGTGAAGGAAATAATTCTGGTGCTCTTACAGTTGATAGCTATAATAGTACTTCTTTAGAAGGTGGATTGGGTGCATATTTATCTAGAGATGTTGTTTTTGATGCTGATAACACATTGGGTATTAGAATTGGTGGAGTTTATTATGTTGAATTTTTAGATCCGGATGAAGGAATGGATGTAAATATTGCACCTCTTGATAAGTACAAAACAGATTATAGAGAAGATACAAGCAGAGCAGTATTGTCAGCTAAATTTGACTATAGATATAAAGATTTATCATTATATGCTATTCTTGAACAAGAAATAGGTAATAATGATGCATTTACTGTAGATGTTGGTGCGCAATATAGATTTTAGGAAAGCAAAATGGATAAAATTATAAATTATATAAAAAGAGGTAGTGGTTTTGGGTTTATATTTATATTAGCTGTAGCGGTATTAAAAACGATACCTTTTATGGTAGAGATGAAAAGAGCGTATAATGATTTGCAACCTAAGATTATGTTAATTGCAGAAGATTTTTTGCCAATTAGAGTTGAAAATGAAAAGATTGTTGAACCTCTTAATACATATAAAAAGGTTGATCTTCAATTTGGTGATAATGTAAAAGATGCATTACCGGTTGTTTTGGATACACGAGAAGAAACATCTGTTGTGCCAAATGAGAAAGATGGTCTGTTTATTATGACAGATATGATTTATTTTGTTGCAGGTAATAAAATCCATAAGTATAAATTGAAGAATGGATTTGTAGATAAAGAAAAATTTGAAAAAGCTTTAGAGACTACATCAGGTTTAGTATCGTTATTTTCAGTTGTGTTTTTTGTGGCGTTGTTTAGTATTGGTGGGATTATAAAAGTTCTTTTAGCTGCAGTTATTTGTTTTTTTGCATTAAGGCTTATGAAAAAAGAAAATATTTATGGATTTGGAGCATTAACACGTTTAGGTTCATTATTGGTAGCGTTATCTATGTTGGTCTTTGAGCATTATGTGATAGGCTTTGTATTGATACCTGTTGTAATGCTATGGTTTTTGCATAAAGAGAATATGAGCGAATAAATAAATATTACGTGTGGTCAAAATATCCTTTTTACTTGAATATATAAAGCCTTATCTTTAATGTTTATAAAAACATATGTTGTTAAGGATAGGCTGATGAAATTTTTATCTTTATTTTTAGTTTTGGGTTTGGCTTTTAGCTATAATAATGCTAGTGCATCTTATGTATATGGAGAAGATGATGCCCGTTTGATTAATGGCGTATTATATGATGCAGATGGTGCTCCTGTAACAGGTACGTATCAAGAATTTTATGAGAGCAATGTATTAAAAAGCTCTATGCCTTATATTAATGGTAAAAGAAATGGTGTAGGAGCTTTGTATAATAAGCGTGGAACTAAAACTTCAGATATGCCTTATGTTGATGGATTAAAAGAAGGTAATGCATTAGTTTATTATTTTGATGGAAAATTAAAAGAAAAGATTCCTTATGTTAATGATAAAATTAATGGAGTGAAACGCACTTATTTTAGAAATGGAAATATTTCTTCTTCTATTAATTATGTGGCTGATGTTGAAAGTGGGGAAGCTAAATTTTTCTATGAAGATGGAACTATAAAAGAAAGCTTTAATTATGTGGAAGGTCAAAAAGAAGGTAAATCTATAGCTTATTTTTATGATGGTAGTGTTGCAGAAGTTACTTTTTATGATAAGGGTAGAATTGTAGATGAGCAAACTATTTATTATAAGACAGGAAGAGTTAAATCTGAAATAGAATATACATTTGGTCAGAAAAACGGTATGATGCGCAACTACTATGAAGACGGTGTTTTAGAATCGGCTATTCCTTATAAAGACGGTGTTATTTCTGGCGAAGGTAATTTTTATAAAAAGAATGGTGAGCTAGATTTAACAGTGAATTATGATAAGAATGTACGTAATGGTTTGGCAAAAGCTTATTATCCTAATGGAAAAGTTAAATTGTCTGCTATGTATGTTAATGATGTTAAAAATGGTTTAGAAACAGAATATTTTGAGACAGGTGCTGTTAAAGAAGAAAAGCCATTTGTTGATGGTGTTATCAGTGGTGTTGGTCGTGAATATTATGAGAATTCTAATATTAAATCTATAAAAAATTATGACAATGCTGTCGTAAATGGAGAGGCTAGCTTCTTTGATGAAGAAGGTGATTTGTTGTCTGTTTCTATTTATAAAGATGGCAAGAAAAATGGATTACAGAAGAACTTTGATAAATCTGGTAAGGTTGTTTCTGAAGGAACTTATGTTGATAATATATTGGATGGTCCATTTAAAGAATTTTATGAAAATGGTAAAGTAAAATCTACTTATAATTATACTAAGGGGATTTTAGAAGGCATGTCTTTAGTTTATGATGTTGATGGCAATCTTTCTTACGAAGTTCCTTATGTAAAAAATAGAAAAGAAGGTAAAGTTAAGAGATTTTATCCTACAGGTGAGGTTATGGGCGAGATTTCTTACGAGAAAGGTATGAAACACGGAATGCTAGATGCATATAATCAAGATGGAACTCTTATGGCAAAGGTTTTATTTAATAAGGATAAAGCAATAAAAGGGTATAGTCTCGATCATGGTAAAAAGCCTGTGTTGATGACAGAGGAAGAACTTAAAGTTATAAATGATGCTTATTAATAACAATGAATAAAATAAAAGGTCGGAATATCCGACCTTTTATTTTTGTTCTATAAGTAATTATTTACGTCCTAAAGATTTTATTTCAAAACCTAAGTCTTTGGCTTTGTTATAGTCAAAGTTATTTCTGAAGTCTGCAATTTGTGGACGTGTCATTAATACTTTTATTTTTTCTAATTCAAGAGATTTGAACTCTTGCCAATCTGTTAGTACAGCTAAAACATCTGCGCCACCAATAGCTTCATAAGCAGAATCGCAATATGTAATTAGGTTACCTAAGATTACTTTTGTATTTGGCATTGCTTCAGGGTCGTATAATTTAATATTAACATCATGAGCAAGCATAATTTCTATAATTTGTAGAGCAGGAGATTCACGACAGTCATCTGTTCCACCTTTGAAGGCACTACCTAATACAGCAATAGTTGGATTTTTGATATCTTCAACCATATCTAAAATACGTTTTGCCATATTAATTTTACGACGTTCATTTCCTTTAATAGTTGCTTCGATTAATGATAAATCAATACCATTAAATTTACCCATATAAGCCATAGCGTTTGTATCTTTAGGGAAGCAAAAACCACCATATCCTGGTCCTGGAACTAAGAATTTAGCCCCAATACGTGTGTCTAGGCCCATACCTTGTGCAACTTCGTAAATATCTGCACCAGATGTTTCGCAAAAATCTGCCATTTCATTTATGTAATGTATTTTCATTGCTAAGAAAGCATTTGAAGCATATTTAATTGTTTCAGAAGATTGTCTTGAAACATATAAAATTTTAGTTTTTTTGCTGAATGGCTCGTATAATTCACCTATTAGGTTGCGAGCACGTTCTGTGTTTGCGCCAACGATAATTCTATCTGGATTAAAGAAATCTTCTACAGCAAAACCTTCACGTAAAAATTCTGGCAAAGATATTACATCAAAATCAGCAGATGGGTTTGTTTTTTTGATAATATTTTCAACTGCTGTTCCGGTGTTAATTGGAACAGTAGATTTGATAGCAACAACAGTATAGTCGTTTAAGTGTTTTGCTAATTCTTCTGCAGCAGCTTTGATGTATCTCATATCTGCTTCTTTTGTAATTGGGTGAGGAGGAGTTCCTACCGCAAGAATAACAATATCAGCAGAAGGGATACTTTCTGCAAATGATGTTGAGAATTTTAATTTACCATTTTGAGTTGTACGATTAAATAACTCTTCTAATCCATCTTCAAAAATAGTAACTTTTCCTGATTTTAGGGTGTTAATTTTTCTTTCATCAACATCTAAGCAGATAACATCGTTACCAAGTTCGGCAAAGCCAACACCAGTTGGAAGTCCAACGTATCCTGTGCCTATAACTGTTATTTTCATATTGTTTCTCCAATAGTTTATATATGGCTGTATATTAGTAGATTGTATAATATTTGCAAGCTAGATTTTATTTATGTTTATAAAAGAGGTTTATTTGATAAGGGTATTGAATTTTTATGTTTTTATAATAATATTGAGGGGTAATTTTATGCGAAAGGGGTTTTTATGAAAAGTTTATTGTGTTTTCTTTTTGTAGCATTGTTTAGTTTTAATGTTTGTGCAAAAGAGATTAAAGCAGAAAGCTTAAATTTGACAGCCGAACAGAACCAAAAGCTTACAGAGATGAAAGAAAAATTAAAAGCTGAAGTAGAGCCTATTTGGGAAGAAATAGAAAGTGGTAAGAATCGTATTTTAGAAATTGAGAAAAAGTATTTTGAAGAATTTTGGAATATGCTTACTGAAGAACAAAAGGCGGAATTTACTAAAATAAATCAACAATAATTTTTATAAATAAAAAAAGACCGTGTATTTGGCACGGTCTTTTTGTTTGAGTAATTTGCTGATTATTTAACTTCTTCAAAGTCTGCATCAACAACATTATCATCTTTTGGAGCTTCTGCTTCTGGAGCACCTTGTTGAGCACCGGCAGCTGCAGCATCTGCACCTTGAGCTTTGTACATAGCTTCACCTAATTTTAATGAAGCTTGCATTAAAGCATCTGAACGTTGTTTGATAGCTTCTACATCTTCACCGTCCATTACTTCTTTTAATGAAGTAATAGCAGATTCAATAGCGTCTTTATCAGCAGAAGAAATTTTATCAGAATTTTCTTTTAGAGCTTTTTCTGTGCTGTGTACTAAACCTTCAGCATGGTTTTTAGCTTCTACTAATTCTTTTTTCTTCTTATCTGCTTCAGCGTTTGCTTCTGCATCTTTTACCATTTTTTCGATATCAGCATCTGATAAACCACCACTTGCTTGAATGCGGATAGCTTGTTCTTTGTTTGTAGCTTTATCTTTTGCAGAAACATTAACAATACCGTTAGCGTCAATATCGAATGTTACTTCAATTTGAGGCATACCACGTGGAGCAGGTGGAATACCTACTAAATCAAATTGACCTAACAATTTGTTATGAGCAGCAATTTCACGTTCACCTTGGAATACTCTAATTGTAACAGCTGTTTGACCATCTTCAGCTGTAGAGAATACTTGAGATTTACGTGTAGGAATTGTTGTGTTTCTATCGATTAAACGAGTGAATACACCACCAAGTGTTTCAATACCTAAAGAGAGTGGAGTTACGTCAAGTAATAATACGTCTTTAACGTCACCCATTAATACACCACCTTGAATTGCAGCACCAACAGCAACAACTTCGTCAGGGTTTACACCTTTGTGTGGTTCTTTACCGAAGATTTCTTTTACTTTTTCTTGTACTTTTGGCATACGTGTCATACCACCAACAAGAATAACTTCGCTAATTTCTGCTGGTGTAACACCTGCGTCAGCCATAGCTTTTTTGCAAGGTTCAACTGTTCTCTCAATTAAATCTTCAACAATTGATTCTAGTTTAGCACGAGTTAATTTGATGTTTAAGTGCTTTGGAATTGGAGAACCAGTGCTCATATCTGCAGTAATAAATGGCAAGTTGATTTCTGTTTGAGTTGTTGAAGATAACTCAATTTTTGCTTTTTCTGCAGCTTCTTTTAAGCGTTGAAGAGCTAAACGGTCAGATTTTAGGTCAATATTGTTTTCTTTTTTGAATTCATCAGCAAGGTAATTTACTAAACGTTGGTCAAAGTCTTCACCACCTAAGAATGTATCACCATTTGTTGATTTAACTTCAAATACGCCATCGCCAATTTCAAGGATAGAGATATCGAATGTACCGCCACCTAAGTCATATACAGCAATTGTACCAGAAGTTTTTTTATCCATACCATATGCTAACGCAGCTGCAGTTGGCTCGTTGATGATACGTAAAACTTCAAGACCTGCAATTTTACCAGCGTCTTTTGTTGCTTGGCGTTGGCTATCGTTGAAGTATGCAGGAACAGTAATAACTGCTTTTTCAATTTTTTCACCAACATAGCATTCTGCATATTCTTTAATTTTTTGAAGAACAATAGCAGAAATTTGTGATGGAGCATATTTTGTACCTTTTGCTTCAACCCAAGCATC
>JAZQTW010000067.1:0-12774 GCA_045630985.1 Alphaproteobacteria bacterium | reverse complement strand
TTATCCCACCCGTGGCAAAGCCTTCGGCTTTCTGTTTTAAATTGGGGTGTGCTAAAGCACAATCATGATCTTTCAATACATCCTTGTAGCTGATGCAGGCTTCATCTCCTACTACGTTTAGCTTATATTCTAATGGTTCGCCGAGGGCTAAGATTACATCGTCATATTCTTGTTTGAGCAAGGCAAAATCGGTGATTTCTGTGTTTAGTTTTACGGTTACTCGGTCATTTTGTGTAATACGAGCGATTTCTTCATCTAAAACAGATTTTGGTAGGCGATATTCGGGGATTAGTCTTGCAACTCCGCCTAATTTATTCTCTTTTTCGTAAATTGTAACGTTATAGCCGTTGCTGATTAGCTCATATGTTGCGCCAATGCCTGCAGGGCCACCACCAATAACAGCTACTTTTTTGCCATTTGGTTCGGGGAGTTCTAATTTTGGTAAGCCTCCGAGTTGTATCATTCTTGCTTGTAGGCAAGGGATTTTTATCGGGCTATCCATTCTGCCGCGAATGCAGGCTTTTTGACAAAAACAATCTGGGCATACAAGGCCACATGTTTGTGGAAGAGGGTTCTTTTGAGCAATAAGTTTTGCAGATTCTTGATAGCCTTCATTTTTTGCTACGGCAATAAAATCATGAGGAGATACGCCTAATGGACAAGCTTTTTCGCATGGTCTTGGTTTGCACCCAATACAACGGTTTAATTCAGTTTTTAGTGTTTCTATATCCATTTTGTGCCCCTCTGTTGTTATATTTCGGGCTGATTTTAATAGCAATCAAGAGATATGGCAAGAAGAAATAATTAGATATTGAAAGTTTTTTAAAAAAGGGGGTTGACATTATGTCTAAAATATGGTAGAAGGGGTGCAACAAATGTATTTTTCTGTCTAAGTTTTAGGTTGTATTAGTGGGAAGATTTACAGAAAATACAAATTTAAAGTGACATGACTGAATAAACCATAGGTTTGATCTAGAAAATCTCATTTCTAGCTCTTAATTTCAAAACTGTAAAGGTGACAGCGCCTGTGAAGGTCCTGTTTACAAATGGTTCGTAAAAATAAGATTTATCCATCTTATGTCTTATTTGGTTAAGAATCTTATTTGTCTCAAGCAAGTTCGCTGTGAAGTGCGCTTGCTTTTCTTCGAAATTACAAGCGTAATGCTTTTGAGATATACGGCTTGGCAATGTGGAATTGTTAAGTTTTTTTTTCATAGTTAAGACAAGTTCGCTGTGAAGTGCGCTTGTCTTTGAAAACTAAGGTTTATCTTTATAACCTAGTTTTCAAGTTTAGATTTAAGGTGACTAGGCAGGTTCGCTGTGAAGTGCGCTTGTCTTTTTGAAAGATAACTCAAAGCGCAATGCTTTCGAAATATACACGATTCATAGGTTAAACAGTAAGATTAAGATTGCTGAGAAGTACTCTTTTCTTTGAAATTCTAAGGTTTAATGATTACCACTTTGATGGTAGTTATAACTTTTTTTTACATAAATAAATGGTGAAAGTTAAGACAAGTTCGCTGTGAAGTGCGCTTGTCTTTTTGAAAGATAACTCAAAGCGTAATGCTTTCAAGATATATCACTTAGCAATGGGGAATTGTTAAGTTCTCATAGTTAAGACAAGTTCGCTGTGAAGTGCGCTTGTCTTTGAAAACTAAGGTTTATCTTTATAACCTAGTTTTCAAGTTTAGGTTGAAGATGACCAGACAAGTTCGCTGAGAAGTGCGCTTGTCTTTTTGAAAGATAACTCAAAGCGCAATGCTTTCAATATATACACTTAATTGTTTCAAGTCATAACGTTAAGCAAGACAGCTGCGAGGTTCTCTTGCTTTTTCTTGAAAATCTCTAAGCGTAAAGCTTTCAAAATATATACGTCTTGGATGAAGATGTAAGTTTGCCATGTAAGCAAGTTCGCTGAGAAGCGCGCTTGCTTTTAAAACGAAACTACTTTTCGCTCATATATATACATAGTACTCTCTACTATGGTTTGATCAACAAAATTCTTTTATTTAAGCAAGACTGCTGGGAAGCCCTCTTGCTTTTAACAAGAAAATATAGAGAAAAACAATATATAAGACTGTACAAAAGTACGTCAAATTCGTTTTACTACGCAAAGCAGAACAGCTGGGAAAGCTCTTCTGCTTTTAACATGACAATCAACAAGCTCTTTTGAGCTTTCGACATATATGAGGTGCTGAATTAATAAGCATCTTTACTTTGCGAAAATTTTGATTGCGGTTGAGCGCCTGTGAAGGTCCTTTACCGGTCTTGGAAATTGTTTCAAGAACTAGGCATTTTTAAATTTGTTTAATTGATTAAAGCAGAACCGCTGTGAAGTGTTTCTGCTTTTTTGAAAGAATGTTCTTTAACACAACATATACGTAGCCTGTGTCAAAAGGTTACCGCTTTTTTTCATTGATGATATAAAATTGCCCTGATGGTCATTTTTATCAGCAAAAATAATGATTTCTGACGAAGTCATGTTATACTTTTCATAACGAAAAGTATAATTAAGTTGTTAACTCAAGCAAGACGGATGTGAAGGCCTCTTGCTTTTCAAATCGAAAACTACATTCTCACAATATGTACGTAAATCTTTCTTTTGAGACAATCGTCTCAATTTGGGCGTTCTGCCCAATCACACACTAGGACATAATCCTTGCGACGGCTGTGAAGTCCTCGTAAGCTTGTCTCATCTAAACGTTTCATTACATAGCTACACTGGTTAGATGAGACAAGGGTTAAACATTTAACTTTTGATATTTTTGCAATGGAGCAGCTGTGGCAGTTCCTCCATTTTTTTCAAAGCAATATCTTAAGGGTTTGTTCCTACAAGATAGAATAGGTTTTAGTACAACTAAATGGAGCGCCTGCGATGAGGCCTCCATTTTTAACAAGAACTTACTTTATCACAATATATATAAAGTAAAAAAGTATATAACTTTTTTATGCTTCGTTATTTTTTTCTCATATTAAACGCAGTTGCTGTGAAGTACCTGCGTTTTTACAAAAAGAAAGTTTAGTGAAAGACATTATATATAACGTTTTAGTTAAACATAGATTTTGTGTGAGTACCTGTGACAGGATCTTGCATGAGGGAAATTCTTAAAGGTTGCTGGGAAGTAACTTTTGGAAGCAAAAAAGAAAATACTTTTAGTTGTTAAACAATGGGGGAATGTTTTCAATTCCCCCATAACAACGCACTGAATTTGAATTTTTCTGCTTTTTTAGTCATATTTTTTTATTTTGGAAAGGGGTAGTTGTGAAACTCCCCCTTTTTTCTATGGGATAAATTTTGTGAACTAATCTCCGGATGGAGGCCTGTCCCTAAATGCTCACGTACCTCTTTGTACGCACTTATTACGTAAGGGTTGTATGCTTAGGCACAACCCTAACTTCATTTCGATCAAGCAACTGTAAAGCTCGTTTTAGTTGTCTTACGACAAGTCACTCACTAACAGTAGCTGTAGCTCTCGTAAAAAAACGTTTATCAAACGTTTTTTGACTGCGAGCCGCTTTAGGGCAGGACATCCAGAGTTATTTCACAAAATTTCTCTCATTTAGGGGTTGGGGGATGTGCTAAAACGCCATCATATGAGCGCCGGCACTCGCTCATGTACCTCTTTTTTGTACACTACGCTCGTGGCGGCACTCATAGCATGGCATTTTATCCCACCCATTGCTTATTTCTTTATTGGTGCTTGTGGCATTTAAAGGTGTTTTTTATGTAGTGGAAAGTTGAAAAAATAGTTTACATTATTAATGTTTGGCTATAGATTGCTTTTGTAAACTATTTAGGGGGATTTGTGAGTACCAAAAGCAAAAAACTACGCTTTTTATCGCTGTTTATAGACTATACAAGCGCTATTTCTTTGATTGCGTTGTTATTTTTGTTTTGGCATTTAGGCAAAGGGCCGGTTGAGGTTAATTTTTTACGTCCGTATATAACTCAAGCTTTGACTAATGAAACTTCTTCTTATGAGCTATCTATTGGGGCGGTTAATTTGGAGCTGGTACATTCGGTGCAACCGGTTAGAGTTAGTGCTAGTGATGTTAAGTTTATTGATAATGATGGTGAGTATGTGGTGCATGCGCCTCGTTTGGCGTTAGATTTTTCGGCTCGTGCGCTACTAAAGGGTATGCTAGCTCCGAGTTCTATTGAAATTGATAATCCTAAAATTGATATTGTGGCGAAGTATGGTTTAGAAACTTCTTCGGATGAGGCTAAAGACCAAGATATTAAAGATATTAATTTGAAAAAGTTAGAGTTTTATTTTGCTCAGTTTGAAGATTTTATGGAACGCTTTAACTCACCTGAGAAGATGTATTTGGAGAGTTTTATTAACGAGATTAAAATCTCTAATGGTACAGTTGTTATTGATGAAGTTGATATGAACCGTAAGGTTAAGCTCGTAGGTGCTGACTTTTTGTTTAAGAGAAGACTTACAGATATCTTACTAAAAACAGAAAGTGCTATTGAGTTTGGCAATAGAACGGCGGCGATTGATATGGGCTTGAAGTATAATATTTTTAATGACGATGTAAAATATACTTTAGGTTTTTCAGATTTGGTTATTACTGATTTGTATGATGTTTTTGTTAGAGATAAAAAAGCGGTTAGAGCGGTGGATATTCCGGTTAATGGAAGATTGACAGCGATGATTGACTTTGCGCAAGTGTTAAAAGACAAAGATAAATTTGCAGAAAATTTAGGTAAAAACATTAAAGAAGTTACTTTTAACATTGATGGTGGTAAAGGTAGTATTGGCTTTGGTCAGAGTGAAGAGTTTGACTATGATGTTTCTTCTTTTAGTCTAAATGGTCAGTTAACTGGTGAGCTTGATAAAGTAAAAATTGAAGATGCTGTTTTTGACTTTGGGGATAAGCAAGCTAAACTTGGTTTGATGGTTGAAGGATTTAAGGATTATTTCTTTAAGGGCGATTTGGATGACCTTAAAATTACATTTAATGCAGATTTGGGTAATTTCAACTTGGATGAGCTATCTAAATTATGGCCTAAGTATTTGGGTAAAAAAGCTTGGGAGTGGTGCAAAGAAGGTCTTTATGGTGGCGAGATTTCTAATGGGCAGTTCGTGTTTGATTTTGGCTATGATAATGAGGCTAAGAGTTTTGGTTTAACCAGACTTTATGGTACTGCTGATGTAGAAGATGCTAATTTGTATTATTTGGAAGGAATGCCTGTTATTACTAACTTGTATGGTAGAGCTATTTTTGAGCAAGATAAGATTGTTATTAATGCAGACAAGGGTGTTTCGGACGGAGTTATTTTAACTGGTGGGCAAGTTGTTTTGTATGACCTTAATAAAGACGACAACTTTATTAAAATTGATTTGACAGGTAACTCTACAATTACTAATGCGTTGAAGCTTATTGACCATGACCCGCTTAACTTTACTCGTGAGATGGGGGTTAATCCTGATCAAGTGGCGGGTGATGTGGATATTGGCTTGAAGCTTGATTTTGAACTTAAGTCTAATCTAAAGCCTAGCGAAATTAAGGTTGGCGTTGTGGGTGATTTATCTAATGTTGAGTATTTGGGATTAGCAAGTGGAAAGACGTTTATTGCTGATACAATGAAGCTTAGTGTTAGTGAAAAGGGGTACGAGCTAGTTGGTATGGCAAAATATGATAGTATTCCTCTTGATTTGAAGATTAGTGATAATTTCCACGATGATAAGAGCAATAGTAAAGTGGTTGCTAATGTGAGGATTAATAATCAGGTTTTGAAAAAGCTTGGGGTTGAAAGTGAGTTATTGCAAGCGCCATATTTTGTGGGCGAGACAGATGTTAATGCTGTGTTAGACTTTTTGAAAAATGGCGAGATTGATTTGTTTGTTGATGCATCTTTAAAAGATGTAGCGATGGATTATGCGTTTTTGGGTTTTGTTAAAAATGTCGGTCAACCAGCTAGAGCTAAAGTTAGGATGTTAATTGCTAACAATAAGATTAAAGATATATCTGACTTTTCGGTGATTAAAGCACAATTTAATGCCAAGGGTAATATGAAGATGTATGATGATGGTAGCTTGAAGTTGATTGATGTTACTGAGATTAAAGCGCCAAAGACTTTTGCTAAAGCGAAGATTAATTTTGGGTATAAACCAAAGATTAATCTAAAGGTTACTGTTACAGGTGATTCGTATGATTTGACAGAGTTTTTTGACTTTAGGAAAAATGATACGAAAGAAAAGAAAAAACAAAAGAAGAGCCTAAAAGACCCGTTAGAAGATTTGATGGATATGGAAATTGTGGTTGGCGTTAATAAGCTTTGGACTAACAAAGATGTGCCTATTAGCAATTTTGCGGGTAAGCTTGTGATTAAGAATGGTATTGGTTTGCATCTGCTTAGTTTGGTTGGTAACTATGGTAGCAGTAATGATGTGAAGATGAAGCTTGATTTTGCTCCTCGTGGTGATGAGTATATGCTTACAGTTGATTCTAATAATGCTGGTAGTACTCTTAAAGTGTTGCGTTTGTATGATAATATGCGCGGTGGTAATTTGAGGATTGAGGCAAAGCGTGATAAATACAAAAATATTAGAGGTCATGCGAAGATGTGGGATTTTGCTTTGGTTAATCCACCGGTGTTTGCTAAGGTTTTGAGTTTGGCATCGTTTAGAGGTATTGTTGATATGCTTTCGGGTGAGGGGCTTACATTCTCTCACTTTAATGCGCCATTTAGCTATACATTTTCTACAAAGTATTTAGCAACAGAAGGTGCGCGTTTGGTGGGCTCGGTGCTTGGTGCTACTATGAGTGGAGAGTATAATCTTGTTGATGGGGATATTAGTGCTAAAGGTATGGTTATTCCGGCGTATGGTTTGAATAAGCTTATTGGTAATATTCCACTTGTGGGTAAGGTTTTAGCTGGTAAAGATGGTACTGTTTTTGGTACGAATTTTGCGATTAGCGGTAGTGTTGATAAACCAGATGTGTCTATTAACACATTGTCTACTTTAGCCCCTAATTCTGTGAAAGAGTTATTTTCAGGAGAATAGTTATGAGTAAAAAAATTGGTATTGATTTTCATGGTGTTATTTCCTCTCAACCGGAGATTTTTGAGGTGTTTACTAAAGAAATCAGAAAGCATGGGATTGAAGTATTTGTAATTAGCGGTGGTCCTGAGAAGGATATTATTAAATATATGCATCAATATCGTATTGAGTATGACCATGTGTGGGGTATTTTAGATTATTATGAGACTAAAGGTCAGGTTTCTTATTTTGATGATGGTAGTTTTCAGGTGCCTACAGAATTATGGAATAGAGCTAAGGCTGAATATTGCGCTAAAGAGGGAATTGAGTTTCATATTGATGATTCTAATATCTATGGCAAATATTTTGTAACACCATATTGTAAGTACGATATTCTCGGTGGGGTGTGTGAAATTGGTGATAAGCTAAAGGTTGACTTTAATACCCCTGTTGAGGCGGCAAAAATTGTTGCAGAGTTCTTAAAAAAAGCCTAGTTTGAAACTAGGCTTTTTCTTTTTGTTACTAGAACTTTTTTTTTTATAATAAGCTTACTGCTAAATATAATGCAAAGATTGTTAGTGCGAATAATGTATATAAGCAGATAAAGTTTAGTGATTGTTCTTCGTATATTGCATCTTTATACATAGCTTTGCCGTATTCGTTCTTTTTTGTATCTCCAATATAGAAGAGTGTTTTTACTAAGAACTTTGTACTATAGAATAGTGCAGAATATAATAGTGTGATGATACATACACTAATAAGCATAGATATATAAGCATAAGTTTCATCATTGATGCTTAATTGTGCATACCCTAAGACACCAATTGTTGCAAATGCCATGAATATTGGTTCTAAGTATTTCTTCCATGCTAATTCTCCTAAATCGTGCATTCTTCTTACTAACATGCTAAAGGTTGGTATTAATGGGAGAAGCGTGGCTGCAGTAAATACAATTTCTGCAATTATGATGCTATTTTCAATCTGGTTAATGCTATAACCTTGTGCGTGTGCATCAGTGATAAAACGGTTTGACATTATATAGCTACATTTTAGTTGAGCAATTATTGCTAAGATTGAGTTTAGCAATATTAATGTCCATAGTTCAAAGCGTGAGCTTCGGCCTTGTAGTGAGAATGTTTTTTTCCATCCATCAAGCCATACTTTTATTAGCATAACTGCATCTAATTTTTCTTCAGCAGGTTTGGTGCTTTTTTTTGTTTTTTGAGTTGTTTCAGTCATGAGTGTCCTCCCGATTAAGTTTGAGAGTAGGATAGAGTAGATAGTATTAAAATCAAGTTAATGTTTAAATGAGGGAAATTTTAGTTTCTATCTCTCAGATGGATGCCTGTCCCTAAATGCTCACGTACTTATATGTACGCTCCGCTTTAGGGCAGGACATCTGAGGCTATAAACGTAAAATTTCCCTCATTTATTGGGGGTGTGCTAAAGCACGGTCATATGAGCGTCGGCACTCGCTCATGTACGCTTTTTTGTACACTACGCTTGTGGCGTCACTCATAGCACCGCACTTTATCCCGCCCATAGCTATTTTATTTATGGGTGCTAAAGCAAAATTTCCCTCATTTAACGTGTGACGAGAGTGAGTGTAAAGGCACTCTATCAACCCATTGCTTATTTATTTATATTTTTTCTTATAAAAATCACATAAGCTATCTAGGCAACGGCAGAGTATGCCTTTTAGCTCATTATTGAAGTAAGTAATTTCTCGTTCTGATAAGGATTTTTGGGGTTTTATTTCTTTTTCTTCAAGGAGTATTTTATATAATAAAGGGAGGAAAGATTTGGGAATTTGTTTTAGTGCTTTTCTAAATCTTTCGCTTTCACAACTGCAGTTGGGTAAGTTTATGTTGCGTGATATATCTACATATTGTTGTCCATAATTTACTATTATGCGGCGTGATAGTTGCCAGCTGATATAGTCATTATAGAATAATTTTCCTGCGAGTAGGCGTTCGTCTTCGTTATAAGGTTGGTGGTAATTTATGCCATCTATGTATTTATATTTGAGCCAACCTATTTTATAATATTTATCTAATAATATTGCCTTTGATTTAGGCATTTTCTTCTCCTTTATTTCTGTTTTTTGCAACAATATCTAGGGTATGGTGAAAGTATTCAAATAGTCCGTATTCTACGGCGAGATTGTAACGTTCTTCGTAGGTTATATCTTGTAGTTCTTCTTTTGTTGCAATTTGATCTAGCATATAAAATAGTGTATGTTTTACGGCATCTACATATACGGGGTAGAGATATTTGCAACGATGATTTTTGATATCTTCTTGCATGTAGTAATGCTCAGGAGAAAAGGGGCGTGCTTCTTCTTTTTTCTTTCTTCTTTTTATATGGCGTAGATGTGAAGAAAATTTTGATGGTATTGGAGCAAAGGCGCCATCTTCGCTTTTGCGGTATGATTTTATAGCAGTTTTTATTTCATCAATATTGTATGGAGAGAGCAGTTCATTCCATATTTCTTCCTCTATTTCTGATGGGCGAGGAAAATTGTGATAAATACTTTTTATGTGTAAGAAAAAATAATCAGTTAGATGTGTCATTATCAGCCTCCGTTAATAATTTTGTTTCATTTTCTACTCGTTGTATAAAGCGTTTGAATGGTGGAATTAGGGTGGGTGTTTTTTCATCAGTGGGGTTGTTATTATTGTTTACACGTTTTTGTAGAGCTTGCCAATATTGTTCATCTGATGAAGTTATTTGGTTTGTAACATTTTTCGGTTGCTTGGGGCTTTCTTGCTGGCGACGATGCCACATGCGTGCAACAGCTTGCCAATCAGAAATTTTTATATTTCCCATGCACCAATTACGAGCGTTATAAAAATCTATAAATGTTTCTGCAGAGATGTTTAGATTTTCTGTTGTTATAAAAGATTTTAGCTCTGTTAAGGTTGGTGGAGTGAAAGAGTATTCAACATTATTTGTTGAAGATAACATATCATTTATAAAATTTTTTATTTTTTTATTATATATATTTTTTTCTTTTGCTTCTTTTCTTTTAGTTTTAGCGTTGCTAAGCGGTGTTTGAGTTGTGCTAGGTAAAATTGTAGCATCGCTTAGTATAGTTGTAGCAGTGGTTTGGTTTTGCTTTTTGGCGTGTCCTCCTTTGGCACCTATTTCTCGCATGTGTTGTTTTTTTGCTTCTATATCTTTTTGTAAGCTCATAATATATTGATAAACCCCAATAATTTCTTGGTTGGTGGTGGTTAAACTTTTTTCTAGTAATGATGTAAATAACTCTCCTCGGTGTTCTAACGAAAGACCGGATATTAGAAATTTTAAATTATCGTTCAAAACAATCTGACTCATGATACTGCTCTAAAAAATTTAATTACTTGTTTGTGTCTATGAAAAATCATAGAGAATCGAGGTTACAAATAGTCCAGATAGTCCAAATTGGCAATTTTGTTGAGGTTTTAATGTATTACCTCGCTTGCCTTTTGTTGTAGTTGATTGCAAAATTACATACAATATTATATAATTATTATCTAAAAAATGATGAAATACTTGCAATTTACAATTTTAAATATATTATTATTGTTATATTGTCAATACTTATAAGGGTGTTTATTGTAAATTTTTTTTGTTTACTCTTCTTTTTAAAGGAGATTTATTATGAATACTTTAGAAGAAGAGCGCAAATTTATTAAAGATTTGATTATTGAGAGCGGTTTTAGTTTACGAGAAATGTCTATTAAGATTGGTAAGAAAGAGTCGTATTTACATCAGTATGTTAAATATGGCAGACCGAGAAAACTTGCGGATAAAGATAAGGAGGCGATAATTAATATGGCTAGCAGGCGAAAAAGAAAAGCAACTATACCTCTAGAAGAGTTATTAAGAGTATTTAATGATCCTTCTGAAATTTCTGAATTTAAAGAAGAAGCAAATTGTTATGATAAATATTTGGAAAAAAATTTTATTGATGGGGAAGGTATATGTTATTTTATTAGAAGAGATTTTCTGAAATATTCTCAGAAGGAAAATATTATAACATTAAAGGTAATATATAGAGATAACCATCCAATGTTTAGAACTAATGAATTTCTTGTTTGTAATTGTAATATTAATTACTATCAGGGTGATGGAGTTTATGTTATTGAAGAACCTGGACACTATATTCTTAGACGAGTTATTTTAGACTGTGCAAAAAATGTACTTCGTATTTATAGTGAGCGTGATGGAAGTTTTTTAACTGAGGTTGAGAAGAGTTTTAGGTTTTATGGACGAGTGTCTCCTCTTTAAGCGGTGAGAAAGATTGAGAGGTAAGTGATGAATATGCGTGAAGAAATAGAGAGATTAGAGGAAGAGATTTTGATTGGGGAGTTAGGTGATGATTTGTTTTATGTTAGTGGCAGAGGGAGAGTATTGAGGGATAAGTTGAAGGCTGTTAGGGATAGTGCTAAGTCATAAGTGGGGAGACTGCAGGTCTTGTGATTGTGTTTTTTATGGTGGGTATCAAATCGGAATATTTTTCCTTTACATAGGCTATATTTTGTGTTAAAATTATGGCATATTTGGAGGATAGAATATGTTTGTTCTGATTGATAATAAAGAAATGAATGTTTACCAAATTGATAGGTGGATTAAAGATAATCGTAATGCTAATGGGGGTATTATCTCTCCTGATTTTGCTATGGAAGTTTTAACAAAGACTAATCATGTTGCTAATATAAAAATTGTGGTTAATAATATTAAAGAAAGATGTGATACGCCTACTAAAGTTGCCCCATATAAAGAATTTATTCTCTCTTGTGTTGATGGACGAGAGATGAGTGGAGCAGCTATGGATATGTTGCAAGAAATGGCGAAATTATGTGGGTGCGAAGATGAGCTTGAGAGCACAAATAATAATCCAAAGTTTTATGATAAAACAGATTACAATAATACTGATGTAAAAGTTGTTAAATCAATAGAAAAATTTAAGGCATTGAGAGGGGAGAATTTAAAGGTATATTTTGATGCTGATGAAGTTTATTTGCGAAGTTGTAATTTAAGTAAAGTGAAAGCTCTTAAGTTTAAAGAAGGGGCTGTGGTTTATTTAATTGAAGCTAAAAATTTACCAAAAGACTTAGATGTTTCTATGTGTTCTAAGGTAGATTTGAGATATTGTGATTTAGAGGGATTAAATCTTAAATTTAGAGAAGGGGCAGTGGTTAATTTAAGTGAAGCTTATAATTTACCAAAAGATTTAGATTTATCTCAGTGTTCTAAGGTTGATTTGTTTAGATGTGATTTAGAGGGATTAAATCTTAAGTTTAGAGAAGGGGCAGAGGTTGATTTAGGGCGTGCTAAAAATTTACCAAAAGATTTAGATGTATCAATGTGCTCTAAGGTATGTTTTGGGCATTGTGATTTAGAGGGATTAAATCTTAAGTTTAGAGAAGGGGCTGAGGTTTATTTAAGTGATGCTAAAAATTTACCAAAAGATTTAGATTTCTCTCAGTGTTCTAAGGTTAATTTATCAGGTTGTGATTTGAGTGGTGTTAAAGAGATTAAGTTTAGGGATAAAGAACAAGAAGATGAGTTTATGAAGGAAGCTAAAAGTTTTTCTGGTAATGTTGTTTATGCTGATGAAGAGAAAAAGGAAAAAGTGTGCGAAGATGAAGTTGTTTATGAAGAGAAAAAGGAAAAAGTAAATGATTCATTATTTTCTCGTATGAAGAAAAGGTTTGGTATCGGTGGGGCGGAGATGTAAAGGATGTTTGTGGCGATTAATAATACGGATATGAATGTTTACCAAGTTGAT
>JAZQTW010000066.1:0-55571 GCA_045630985.1 Alphaproteobacteria bacterium | reverse complement strand
GGGATTTGAACCCTGGGTACCCTTAAAAGAGTACAATTGATTTCGAGTCAACCGCATTCGACCACTCTGCCATCTCTCCACTTATCACTTTTATAAACTCGCACAAAGAAAAATCAAGTTTAAATACTACTTTTAAACTAGGTAATATATTATTAGCGTTCCATACTCTTAGTTACAGCTCTTACTTGTGGCAATAAATTAACTTTTTCACCTTTCCCAATCTTCTCAAGCTTATCAAATACTTCATTTTCACATAAAACACCATCAATAGATCTATTAGCATATTTTTCAGTCATTTTTCTAAACCAAACAGCCAATTCCCCCAAAGATGTTTTATTTCGACCAATATCTAAATCTCCATAATTAACAATATTATCCATAGGAATTTTATGAATTGTTTTATAAATCATATCATCCAACATCAAAGAATTTAGAGTAGGGCCTAATTCTTCAATCAAATGCTCTTTCTCACTAAGATTTTGCTCTGAAGATGGTTTTTTTTGAGCAACATGCATCAACTCATGTATAATATTAACTCCAACAGGAGAATAATAACCATTACCCAAATCTCCTTCTGGATCAATACTTACTTCTACTCTAAAATCTTTTCCCTTTTTTAAATAAAAAGATACAGTGTTTGATTTATTATCACCAGAAGCATCTAAATACTTAAATAAATTTTCTTCATTTATACCATTTCGCTTTAGCCAATCATCAAGAATAAAACAACTAATTTTATTAGCCATTTCCTTATCTTCTTGGGGTACTAAAAACCTATCTCCATCCATATATAAAGCCTCAGAAAAAAACAATATACCTCGATTATTCTTAGCTTTTTCTATTAAATTATAACAATCTTTATAATCTTTTCCTAAAAGTTTGCTTTGTTCGTTATATATACCTTCTTCTTCACTAAACACCTTATCATAATTATCTTTATATTTTACAACTTTTTCAAAAAAGAGAAAGCTTTTTAAGGTATTTGGATCCGATAAGTCAGCATTAGATAATTTACCGTCTACAACTTTTACACCAACCAACATATTAATAGCCATTTTCTTATAATCTAAAATCTCTTTTTCAGACAAATTTTCATTAGTTGATAAATCTTTTATAACAGCCAACCCTTGATTTATCATATTTACATAATTCTTTTGATTTTCCGGTGCATGATTATAATCTAGATCCCAAATAAGATTTTCAGGATTAGGATTTAATATTAAATCAGTAATTTGATCACTTGTTAATTCTGTACAATCTATAAAACCATCTTTATCAATATTTTCTTTATTTCCTGCACAACTAGAAGAAAACATCATCACAGAAGATGCTAAAAGAGGGAACGTTTTTCTTAATAAACGACCAGCAAACTTACGAGGCTTAACACCTTGTCTTGTAGCAAAAGCCTTAACTTCACCTTCCGCAAAATGGTCGTATACATTTTTACTCATCTCAATATCCTATTCAACAAAAACAACTTTAGCTAACTTGCTTTTCATCGCATAAAACTGATTATTTCTTTCCACTACAAACAAATATCTATTCCTTTTTAATGGTAACATCAATTCGCGATGCACAAAGTCAATATTAAATGTACTATTTTCACTCTTAAGCACAGCAGATTGCGCGCTCTCATCAACTTCCAACAAAATATCATGCTGGAAATTAAATCCAGAAGCTATTTCTAAAAGTACTTCCCCAAAGTCATTTAATAAAAAAACTCCCATTTTTCTCATCCTCATATATGGTTAAAACCACAATATACGTTACATTATAATCCATTTTTACAAACAAAACAAGATATTTTTATAAAAGAGTAGGGATTTTAACACAAAAAAAGGCCAAAAACAGAATAAAATCCTATTTTTAGCCCTAAAATCACTTCATCGCGGAACGAATTATCTCCAATGGGATAGACTGTACACCCAATCTCAAACAATAAACCGAGTAAGGGAATAACCACTGCCAAGTTTCAACACTTTTACTTGAAAACAAAACAGAACCGCTTTCGATTGTATATCCACCCAAAACATCTTTTACACATGCCAAAACAAAAACTGCAATAGCACAAAGAGTATGATAGATAAAACCCAACCAAAAACTCTCTCTAGATTTACAAGTAACACGCACCTCTAGAAAAGTTAAAATCACAAGAAATACCGCCAATCCAACAGGGGAGATAACACTCATTACATATGCATAGTCTGGAAAAACAAAAGCATAAGTAACAGCCACAGAAAATGCCACACATGCAAGAAGCACCAGCACCTTCATTAAAAAAATTTTTGATAAATAATAATTAGTCTTCATAATAAATAAATTTTAGAACCACATACAAGCATATAAAGAATAAAAAATCAAGCAAAACTTCACACACGCATTTTCATAAATATTTTAAGCCAATTAAATTCAATTAGTTTTTTATAAATATAAATTCTAAAAAACTCCGCTAGTTTAATAAAATATAAAATCCCCAAAATTTACTGCTTTTATTTAAAAGAGGGCGCAAATTCCCCTATACCTAACATAATACATCTTGTCGCATAATTTATGTTATGTATAGTAACGTATAATATTCTAACACTAAAACAACAAAAACTATAAAAACGCTCTATAATCGAGCTCAGCATAAAAAATTGATATTTTATACGCAAGCTCGCTCAAATCACGCATAAAAAAACTCCGCCAGATTATTCTCTAACGGAGCTCATAATATCAAATTAGATAAAATTAAAATTCGCCATACTTTTTGAAAAGTTCTTCAGCACGTTGAACATCTTCTGGTGAATCAACACCACTCATACCTTCAAACGCACCATAATCAACTTTAGCCAATTTAACCTTCATCTTATTCTCTAAAAAGCGCAATTGCTCCAAGCCTTCTAGTTTTTCATAAACACCTTCATCTAAAGACTTAAACTTCATCAATGAATCTGTTTTATAACCATACAAGCCTACATGGCGCAATACAGGACTATTTTTTGTACTTTTGCGCATTTCATCTTCTTTTCTAATTGCTGTAATAATGTTCTTAGAAAACCACATAGCATAACCATCTTTGTCAGCTACACAAGTAGTACCAGAGAATGGAGTTGTTTTCTTACTTTCTCTAAGTTTATCCAATGCTTCCCAACTAAGTTCAGTACAAGGAGTTACCACATCAGCACTCTTATCTTTCTCAAACTCAGAAATAAGTTCAGAAATAAAACTTGGAGGACAAACAGGATTATCACCTTGAAGATTAATAACAAACTCAGGATTTACATCCAACTTTCTAACTGCTTCACAAACTCTATCTGAGCCAGTTTTGCATTCATTACTAGTCATCAAACATTCAACATTATGATTTTTACAAAAATCAACAATTCTTTGATCTTCAGTTGCTACAACGATTCTTGCATCTTTATTTTGCGTACCTTTTTTAGCAATTTCAACAACGCGTAACAACATTTCTTTTCCAGCAATTTTAGCCAAAGGCTTACCTGGAAATCTTGAAGATCCATATCTTGCAGGAATAACCACTAATGTTTTTACCATTTTTTATATTCTCCTTTATTAATTAAGCTATTAACACCCTACTCCAAAATACTTTAAAATAGGGTAAAAATATAACCGTTAGCCAACCTCTACACCCTAATTATTTTTTTGTCAACACCTTTTCGTCAATTTTGCACATTACCAAAAAGATATACCCCTCAAATACTGAGGGGTATCCAACTAAATAACTGAAAGTAAAGAGCTATTAGCTAACTTATCTTTAGGTTTTGTCCCCCATTCTGTTACATTCCAGTTTTTATCACCCTCTTCTTTCTCAAGAATACAAACGCCACCTGTACTAACCTTAATATTGAAATCTTCAGCAAATTGCTTAAAATCCCCTGTCAAATGAGGTGCAAATCTAATAATACCATTAGAACTAACAACCATAACAGTTTTGCCCTTATAATTTTCTTCTACTTCTTTAGCAAAATCCTGCCATGCTTTGATAATTCCATCAACAGAAACATTCCATCCATCAGGAACAATAGCGTTCTTATCCCATGCCTCAATAGCTTCTTGCCCAATACGAGCAATCACCTCTTCTTCTGTCTTAGCTTCATCAGGACCATAATCTACTTCAACAAATCTATCATCAGCCTTCAAAGGAATATCTCTATCCAACGCAGCTACTGCCAAACGAGCAGTTTCTGTAGTACGTTTCAAAGGTGCCGCAAAAACAACACTAGGAATCAAACTACGCATTTTTAAATATTTACCAATATTAGTTCCTCGTTCTGTTTCAACTAGAGGTAAATCAGTCCTAGCCCCAACCCTTAAAGGCGTTTGATCTTTTGTAAACGTATTACCATGGCGCGCAATAATTATTCTTGTAATCATAAAGTCTTTCCCTTTCTTAAACTCGCCTATAAAATCTAACTTTAAATATCATATATAATAAAATCATTCGCAACACAGAATTAAAGTTTTACACAACAATAAACCAAACTAACGACTAAAACCTTGTTCTGCATTATAAAAATCTATAGTTTTAAAATTTACATGAGAATTTTTGTATTTATATTGTAAGTAAGAAACCATATCTTCAGGCATTAAATCTTTTAATTTTGCAGAAGGTAGTAAACTTTTCTCTCCTTTCTGAACTAAGTTACTTAATATATTGCAAAATTGGTCATTATAATAACCAACACAATATTGTGGGTCATGCCCCGGTATTTCCACTGGAACATCATTTTTCCCATTTTTCAAATATTTCCCATTTTCATCTTGTTCACATGGCATAATATCTCGTAACCTTAAATCATATACCGCACTATGGATATATTCCCCAGAACTATTCAAATAAACAGGAAGGTTTAAAAAATCATCACAGCTTTGCTCAAATGCCTTATCACAATTCATAAAGAAGAATGTGCGCTTCAATAACCCTCTTTGCTTTCTCATAAGTGTAGATTTAACCATTATAGCTTCTTCACCTTCATTATTCACAATAGCACCATACATTTCTGACATTTTAAGACCATTAGGCCCCCAACAAAATCCCCCTCCTATTCCACAATATATGTCCTTATCAGAAAGAGATCTTCCAACATCATCACCACACAAATCCAATAAGTACATTTCTACAAATTTCCATTTATTAATCATAGCCTCTTCAGGAGACATTTCATCCCCCATCTTAACATCTATTTCACTTCCATCATTATTAATGTGAGTAGTTGACCCAGAACCAATTGTCGGTATCCCCTTTCCATCTCTATAAGCATCTTCAGCCAATCCTTCAACAGCTATAAGTAACGCAGATAATTCAGGTCTTAATTCATTAATTCTTTTAATATTACCATACGTATCTTTGTGAACAACACCTCGAAAATCAACATAATCACCATTTTCATTAGTATGTCCTAAAATATATTTGTTGGGATCATATGTATTCTCTACATTTTCTGTTACAACATTTTCAGCTTCAGGCGTTTCCCTGTTTCCTAAAATAACGCCACCAGCAATCATTGAACACAAAGCTCCAGTTAAAAGTAAAGCTCTTTTCCCTTTTGCCAAAGAAACTTGAAACTTATCTTTAAATTCAACAACTTTCTCAAAATCTTCTGCAAGCTTTTCAGATAAATTCTCTTTAATCTCCTTACATTTACTCTTTGAATCTCCCACAACATCCACAAGCTTTGATAAAAATTCCGCCCTCTTTTCTTTATCATATTTAACATTATCAACCACCCGCTCAGTAAAATCTGCAATTTTTTCAGAACTCAAGTCCTTAAAATTGGATACCTTATCCATCAAAGCATTCCATTTACCTTCATCAATAACAGCAGCTTGTTTTTTCTTATCATCTCTTAACTGCTGTAACCTACACTTAGCGTTTTTTTCATCTTTATAAGCAAAGCTAACATCGTACTCCTCTCCAGAAGTTAGAGATATTTCTCTATGCATATTAATAACTTCATCATATCTAGCCCTAGCCTTATTTAAAACTTTATTTCTTACAACCTTAGGCGCAATTTTTTCTTCATGAGAAAATGGAATAACATAAAATTCATCATCTAATTTATATCCTTTAACAGGCTTACCTGCATTGATATATTTTTTTCTTTCTTCATCTTGAAAACTTAATAAATCATCTTTAAATACACTAATAGCCTCATTACTATCTTTATATGTTTCAATATATTTATAAGGCACTACAAAAAAAGCTTCACCATTCCCCAAATCGGCCAAATAAAAATCATTAGTACCATGCTTTATGTACTCTTCAATCAAATATTTATCATTTTCGCTATATATATCTTCATAAATCATTATTTTTTCTCCTTAGCGAATAATCACAATCATATCACATTTTTAATCTAAAATCAATAAAATTAATCCCATGGAAATACCACCCACTGTTTTCCATCAAGTCCATCTTCCACACAAAAATCAGGATAAGACAAACAGCAATCCTTCATTAACAAAGTACACAAATAAGAATTAGGAAATTTATTTCTAATATATTTAACTGTCTCGCCACTATCTGCTAAATCATCAATAAAATAAACATTCTTTCCATCAAATAGTCTATCCGTTGAAATATCATTAATCTGACTTCTTTCACCAACATTAAAATAAGAGGCCAACTTCATCACTCTAACATCTCTAATACCCAATTTATAAGCTATAAGTTGTGCAGGAATAAGCCCTCCACGAGCCACAGCAACCAATGTAACTTGTTCAATATTAGCACAATGTTGCTTAATCATATCAGCCATTTTATTGCTTAATTCTTGAATTTCTTCCCAAGAAATATATCTTTTTTCCATCTTATTATATACTCCAAGATTAAATTTACAAAAAAGTATATACTTCAATCCTAAATATAATATTAATAAGAACGTATATTTTACATCCCTTGAACAAAATCTAAAAATCTATCAAAAGTCTTCTTTTCCAAAATCTCTATCTTATCTTTAAGATCATCATATTCCATACCATTTTTAATACACGCCCTTAACTGATTTCTATCCTTAAAGATAATTCTCTTAATATTAGTACAATCACACTTCTTAAAAAATGCCTCTCCAACAGAAGATAAATCAAGTTCTTTAGGCAAACAACACACATCAAAAAACACCTTTACATTATCCTTAAACGTAATTTTATTCACAGCTCTAAAATTTTGCCCATAAAAACCCACACTTTCAATATCAGACACATCTAATTCTTCAGGTATATTTACACAATGAGTAACTCTTAAACTCTTACAATTCTCTAGTTTTTGCCCTTTTAATGTATTAAAATCAAAATAGCTCAAAGTAATACTTTTACATTTAGAAAAATCAGCACCACCTAACAATTTTGTTTTATATAAATTAACTTCAGAATCTTCAGCAAATTCAACTTTTTTATCATACTCAAAATTTGTCAAACTAACTTCTTTGCACTGAGAAAAATCTATCTCACAATTAACATTTCTCGCAAAAGAAATACTTAATCTCCAAACCCCATTTAAATTAAATTCTCTAACATTTTCAAAATTGCAAGCATTAAGCTCAATCTCTGAACATTTATTAAATCTAAAAGTTTCAGGTAAAACACCTACTTCTCTAAAATTAACCCCACAATCTTTACCAAAAATAATCTCTTTCACACCCTCATAAGACTCTAAATCAGTCTTAAACGAATATGCATGAGAGCAATCTATAATTTCCGGAAGATTTCTAGATCTATACAAGGTAACTTCAGCATCTTTAGCAAACTCAAGCCTTTTATCACGCATCTTCCCAAAATCACAATCATAAAAGTAAATATTCGGATTTTTCTTTGCTATTTTTAAAACATATTCATTCAATACTACAGATTCGAAATGCATCCCGGTGCTATAACCTGCTCTAATATCTTTTACTCTACTTAAATCACATCCACCCCAAACTACTCTTGGAATGTTTTTGATATCACAATACCTCGGTAATACTGCATACTTATCTAAAGCAACAGCGCCACGCGCATTATAAAGCGCCCAATCGTCTCTTTCTGTATCCTCATCATCTCCTTTATTTCTAATACATAATGTATCAAATTTTCCCCAATTTGTAGCTATCAAACCATTCTCTTTATCATAATATGCATACGCTACCATACAGCTTTGTGGCCAATAAACTTTTCTTCTTGAATTAAGACGATTAAATTCTCTCAAATAACCACCTTCTTCAGCAAGTTTTCTCAAACTTTCATACACATTCTCAGAATGAAGTCTCCCCTCAATAGCACTAAGCACAAAAGACTTATACAAATACCACTCTTCTTTGGGCTTTTTTAATATTTCTTTTATAATAAACTTCAAATTAGCATAATGGTTCGTTTTCTTCAAAACCTCATATGCAAATAGCGGAGAAATACCATTACTATTTCTCTCTTTTTTCACCCATCCATCAATTTCTATAGGATTTTTCGTTAAATTTTCTATTTTTACAAAATACGAAGTCATCAAACTTAGCTTTCTTATTTTTATTAATTATAATCTAGCTAACACAAAAACTTTTTAAAGTAAAGAAAAAAGGCTTAATCTCTTCTCGTAACCCCCATAACACCCATACCCCAAAAAGAAGTATAAGATATACCTCTATTATATTTAACACCTTTTAAAAACTTATTTTTCTGTATAACATTGCTAAACACAAGCTCTTCCACCCCATAAATATCTAAATCTTCACCAAAATCAACATTATTAACTTTAGATACATCAATTTTCTTTGGCAATTTTCTTGCATCCTTAAAACTAACCTTTTCAGCATTATCAAATACAAGCTCTTCCACTCCGTCAACATCTGCATTAGCAAAATCAACCTCACACCCTCTAGGAATATACATCTTTTTAGGCAACACAGTACCTGCACAACTAAACCTACAATCTTCACATAATTTCAACTCATCTACATTAGATAAATTGCAGTCAGTAAAAAAAATAAATTTAACATTATTAAAAGCAATATTAGCAGATAATTTTTTAGCTTTATGACAGCGAAATTCATTAAATGAATCTGCTACAATAGATTCTACTCCCTCAAAATCATCCTCTATAAAATAACAATGATTATTTTGAAAATATGATTTTTCACCTCTTAACCTACATAATTTGGGTAGATTTTTACATTTCACAATTCTCATATTGTCATTATTAAGATAAAAATTATCACCAACATTAAAATCACAAAAATAAAATTCCAAAAGAGAAATCTTTCTAGGAAGAACCTTCATATCAAAGTTATAACAATGCTCATAATATATAGCAGTAGTATTAGGTTGATAATTAAATTGAACAACCTTAACATTATCCATATTCAAACCATGATAACGCACACGATCCGCCTGTTCTTTTATATCAATAATACACTTACAATTTTTACCACTAAAAAATTCAATCTCTTTTGTTGTCCTTGCAACCATTCCTTTATAATCACTTGGAGAATATATCTTTTTCTCTTTATCATAAAGTTCAAACTCTTTTTCTAAACCAAATTCAATCGCTAAATCCCTTAACTCCTTATACACACTCTCATCATGTTGACGCTTATGTATTGCCTGAATAACAAATTCAGAAAAATATTTACGCTCGTTAGTCTCTAAATTTTTAATCTCTTTAAGAAGAAACTTAATATTTGCACGAAAATTTGTTTTTGCCAGCATTTGCATTGCAAATTCAGGAGTAATCTTTTTATATTGATTACGAAATTGCTTCATTTCACCATCAATAGCTACAGCAGATTCTGCAATATTTTCTATATAAACAACCATTCATATATCTCCACAGTATCAATACCGCAAATATACCATATAAAACTACTTGTGTAAAGCTTTTTCATCATAAAAAAGAGCACCTTCCGGCGCCCTTCTAATTATATCTTCAAGCTTAACAACCCATCAGCAAGCTTAGGCTCAAACCACGTACTCTTTGGAGGCATCAACATCTTCATATCAGCCACGGATAATAGCTCATCAACCCCAGTAGGATAAAGCATAAACCCTACTCTGCCATCTTCAGCATCAACCATACGCTCTATTTCTTTTTCACCTCTAATACCACCAACAAAGTCAATACGTTCAGAGTTACGCAAATCAGCAATTCCTAATATGCCATCCAAAACCCTTTGGCTTAAAACACTAACATCAAGCTTAGATACTGGGTCATCTGCAATTGGCTCACCAACATAATTCATCTCATACCACTTATGAGCCAAATACATCATAAACTGCCCTTTTCTACTTGGCTTATGATAAGAAACCTCTCTAACCTCAAAACCAGAAGCAACTACCTTATCCATAAATTCCTCTTTAGAATTACCATTTAGGTCAAAAACCACCCTATTATAATCCCAAATCTTCATCTCATCTTCAAAGAATGCCATAGCTAAAAAGCGACCATTCTCAACATTACCATCTTCTTTAGCCAATCTAGTAGCCGCCGCCGATCTATGATGTCCATCAGCAATATAAGCTTCATTCTGCGCATTAAATGCATTAGCAATAAATTCTATCTCTTTATCATCACTAATTTCCCAAACACTATGACGCACATCATAATCCCCAACCACAGAGAATAAAGGTTTTCTTTCTGTTTCAACCTTCTTCAAAAACTCTTTAACTTCAGGAATAACCTTATTAATTAACAAAACAGGTCCAGTCTGCGCTCCAACTGTTCTAATCTGCCTAACTCTATCATTTTCTTTAGCAACACGAGTAAGCTCATGACGTTTAATCCTTCCCTCATCATAAGCTTTAATAGAAGCACCAACTGCAAAACCAGTCTGCTTATGCTCACCCATAATCATCTGATAAACATAAAAACAAGGCTTATCAGAATAAGTTAAAACACCATCTTCAAGTAATACATTAAAATTATCTCTAGCTTTTTCATACACTTTATCATCATAACAAGAAATCCCCTCATCAAGGTCAATTTCTGCTTTAGAAATATGTAAAAAACTATAAGGATTACCCTTTGCCTTAACCTTAGCTTCTTCAGAACTTAACACATCATAAGGAGGTGCAACAACACGCCCAGCAAATTCTTCAATAGGTTTAATTCCCTTAAAAGGTGCATAAATCATCTTATCAAACATAATTTTCTCCTCCTCCTTATAACTAAATATTAGCTCTTAATGCTCTAATTTTTTCAATCAATGCATTTGTTGAGCTATCATGCTTAGCACTAATGCCATTTTCTAGCTCTGGCAAAATCTTCAATGCCAATTGTTTACCAAGCTCAACACCCCATTGGTCAAAAGAATCAATTTCCCAAATTACACCTTGAGTATAAACCTTATGCTCATACATAGCAATCAACATACCCAAAGTATAAGGTGTCATCTTATCAATAACAAACATATTAGAAGGTCTATTACCATCAAAACTCTTATTAAGTTTCAATTTTTCAATAGTAGCCTCGTCTTTACCTTGTGCCTTTAATTCTTCAACAACTTCATCAACAGATTTACCACGCATCAATGCTTCAGCCTGAGCTAATACGTTAGCTAGTAAAATCTTATGATGTTGACCACATTCGTTATGAGAAACAGCAGGAATAATAAAGTCAACTGGCACAGGCTCTGTTCCTTGGTGTAATAGTTGGAAGAAAGAGTGTTGAACATCAGTTCCAGCACCACCAAAAATAGCAGGACCAGTTGCATAATCTGTAATTTTCTTATTATCTAAACGAACAGATTTACCATTACTTTCCATATCAAGTTGTTGCAAATAAGATGGCAAATACTTCATATATTGGTCGTAAGGAATTACACAATAGCGGTGGATATTATAATAATCATTATACCAAATACCCAATAAAGCCATAATAACAGGAATATTCTTCTCTAATGGTGTATTACGGAAATGATTATCCATAGCTTCAGCACCTTTAAGAAGTTCCTTAAAGTTATCAAAACCAACAGCAATAGCTACAGACAAACCAATAGCAGACCATAAAGAATATCTACCACCTACAAAGTCCCAAAATTCAAACATATTGTTTGTATCAATACCAAACTCAGCCACAGCCTTAGCATTAGTAGACAATGCTACAAAGTGATTAGCCACAGCACTTTCACCCAATGCTTTAACCAACCATTCACGACAAGTACGAGCATTTGTTAATGTTTCAATTGTAGTAAATGTTTTAGAAGCAACAATAAACAAAGTCTCTTCAGGGTTAACCTTATTTAATACTTCAGCACAACCAGTACCATCAATGTTAGAAATAAAATAACATTCAATACCTTCTGCCCAATATTTTCTAAGAGCTTGAGCCACCATATAAGGCCCTAAGTCAGAACCACCAATACCAATATTTACAATATTCTTTAATTTCTTACCAGTAAATCCTCTAAAACTACCATTTCTAACAGCATCAGAAAATTCCTTCATCTTATCTTGAACACGTAAAATTTCAGGCATAACATCTTGTCCATCAACATAAACAGGCTTTCCTGAAAAATTACGCAAAGCAGTATGCAACACCGCACGATTTTCTGTTACGTTAATTTTTTTACCATTAAACATATCTTCAATACGATCTTTTAAGTTATGTTCTTTAGCTAATTCAAGCAAAGCTTCCATAACTTTATCGTCAAATCTATTCTTAGAGTAGTCAAAAACCAAATTTTCAAATTCAATAGTATATTTTTCTGCACGCTTATCATCATTTGCAAATAAATCATTCATCTTAACATCAGAAAAACGTTTATATTCGTCTAAAAGTACGCTTACTGCTTTAGAAACAGCCATTTACAATCTCCTATAAATAAAAAGTTACATTTATGCCCCTCTTTTACGTCTTTTGCACTCAACTGTCAACAAGTCCACGCCTCATTTTCCACAATATTCCACAAAAAAAGGGATTTCCTCAGAAACCCCAATCTAAACTATTCATTCTGGTTAAATTTTTTGCTATATTTTCTCTCCAAATACATATCAACACATCGGTAAGAAAATATACAAATAAACAACCAAACATCAACCATAGCAATTGTTAAAAACAATCCTATCAAGGAGAATCTATTAACAATCAACGCCAAAATGATAGCTACAAAAAACACACTTGCACAAACAATGACTATGCGTTTAATGTTCCACCTACTTGTAAAGCCAGCTTTCCACGGTACTCCCAACTCAATATAGAGTTCATAAAAGGTCTCATAATTCTTCTTCTGCGCAATGTAATATGCAACAACAGTGCAAATAAAACCTAAAAGAAGGGAGGCGATACTAAAGATTTCACTCAATGGGAATGTTGCGATAAAAAATATCATACCAACAACAAACCATACTTTTTCGCTTTCAATCTGTTTCTTCATAATAATTATAGGTATTAGACATAAACTTAAAATATCAGGCCCACTAAATACAATACAAAACCCATTATGTCAACACAAAAAAAGAGCTCCTATTTCTGGAGCTCTTCAAACTTTTTTCTTAATTCATCTTGCTCTTTAACAAACGCCTCAAATCCTTTTTGTAGTCGAATATCAATATCTCGAATACCAAGAATCAAACTTAACGCCAAAAGAGCTAACAAAGCAAAGCAAATAGATTGCATTCTAACGGTTTCAAAAAACACTGCAACTAAAACAAAGACCAGTATAACCACAAATAAGTGAAAACATAGCCTTCCAAATCCGTGTCTAATTGTAAAACCAATCTGATACTCTTCATTATGCTCGTATGCATAAAGTGCTCGACGCACTTCTGTTATTTTGTACCAGTGATTAAAGCTAAATGTAGCTACACAGTACATCACAACTCTAAAGAACGCATTCTCAATGCAAAAGCCGATAGCATAGAGCGCTACAGTCAACACAAAAAGCATCAAAGGCTTAAGAAAAAAAGCTAATTTCAATCTGTCCATAATAATTATATTTAATTTTTAATTACACATCTATACAAATTTGAAGCACAAAATACCATATTTAGACAAAGTTGTCAACAAAAAAATATCCTTAACCTACCCTTAACTATTTATGATATATAATGTTCAAGAAGTTAATTTATCAAAGGACTAGATATGACTAAAACAGAAAGCACCAAAACCTCAAAAGCTAAAAATGCGGTTAAAAAAGTAAAAGAAGCTCCTAAAAAAATAGTTGAGCATACACTTTCAACAGCCATTCAAACTGTAGAAAAAGAAAAGAATAAAGAAAAAGCTAAATCAAAAAAACAAACCTCTAAAAAAGTTACAAAAATTGCTGAAAAAGTTGCAAAAACAACAAAAATATCAAAATCAACTACAGCAAGAACCAAAGCAAAAAGAGCTGTTTCTCGCATTAAAGATAGCATAAAAGAAGCTCTACACCCAAATAAACCTATTGAGTTCTACTATGATAAGAACAAATTAGCATTACTATCTTTGATATACTCAATTCTAACATTACTAATCGCAGCCCTTGGTGATTTTCTTGCACAAAAAGGCCTTTTAGAATACAACTGCATACAATGGGGCTTAAGCATCACATTAACCCTAAGTTTACTAGCACTAATCTCTTCTATTTTTGTATTTATATTACCACAAAAATTAGCAGTAGTAACTAATAAATCTATCAAAATAGACCATAACGAACCTTTATTATGGCAAGATGTAGAATATGCAGAAGAACTAAGAACAAACTCTTATTCTCCTCGCTCAATCATTCGCTTAATCGTAAGAGAAGATGCAAAATATAACCTTACATTCATGCAAGTATTATGTAAGAAAAATCTATACACAGCATTTTCTATACCATTATACGCAATGACAGCTGAAGATGTAGAAAAAATTCGTGATTTAGTTAAAAAACACACTAAATACAGAAGTAAAATCTAATAAAAAGCTACCACAAAAAGAAACCGCTTGAATATTCAGGCGGTTTTCTTTTTAACTAAATAGTAATTAAAAAGCTTCTCCTATACCAAACCCTTCAATACCAAGATGTTTAGCCACCGTCTCTGCAATATCAGCAAATGTTTTACGTTTACCAATATTTTCATCTTCAACCTTTTTACCAAACATAATCACCGGTACAAGCTCTCTCGTATGGTCTGTTCCTTTATATGTAGGGTCACATCCATGGTCTGCAGTAATAATAACAATATCATCATCATCCAAATATTCTACAATCTCAGGTAAACGTTTATCAAAATACATCAAACCTTCGGCATAACCTTTAACATCACGTCTATGTCCCCAACTCATATCAAAATCAACAAAGTTAGTAAAAACAATACCATTGCCTTCAAAGTTTTTAGTTTCTTCTAAAGTCTTATCCCAAAGCTCTTCCAAACCACTAGCTTTAACTTTTTTAGTAATTCCAGAACCTGCATAAATATCACTAATCTTACCAATAGCCACAACTTCAAGCCCTGCCTTTTTTGCCTTATCCAAAACTGTAGGTGCAAAAGGAGAAACTGCATAATCATGTCTATTTTTGGTTCTAACAAACTCCCCTGCTTTCTCTCCCACAAATGGACGAGCAATTACTCTACCAATATTATAAGGTTTAACTTCTTCAAATGCTATTTCACACAATTTATATAGCTTATCCAAACCAAAATACTCTTCATGGCAAGCAATCTGCAAATTACTATCTGCCGAAGTATACCAAATAGGTTTACCTGTCTTAATGTGCTCTTCGCCAAGCTCTTGAATAATAACCGTACCAGAAGCAGCTTTATTACCTAAAATACCATCAATCCCCGCTCTTTTACAAATTCTCTCAACTAAATCTTGAGGAAAAGACGGATAATCTAATTTAAAGTGTCCAAAATCTTCTAAAACAGGAACACCTGCCATTTCCCAATGCCCTGAAATAGTATCTTTACCGGCAGATTTTTCTTCCATACAACCATATTTAGAACCAACGCTAAGCTTTGAATTACCAATGCTAAGCGGTGCTTTAACTCCACTAGCCATTTCTTCAATTTTATTCAAACCAAGTTTTTCCAAGTTTGGCACACTAAATCCCTCATAATTCTCAGCAATATGCAAAAATGTATTTGCCCCATCATCATCAAATTTATAGGCATCTTTTGCCCCACCAACTCCAAATGAGTCCATCATCAAAATAACAACTTTAGACATCTAAGCCTCCAAAAATTCATATTATAGAGCTATTAAACCAAACAAATCCTCCTTTTGCAAGCCAAAACAAAAAAAATCGCACCGAATATTATTGACAAAACACCCAAAATTTGATATTCTAAAATCCTAAATAAGATATTACTAACAATTTAAACATACAAATTATGGCACATTATTTTGTCCTCAGCCTTGCGCAGGCTGTACTATTCGCAGTTTTGAGCTTCTCACTTAAGGGTAGCTCCGTAAAATGGATTATCAGAACAATTTTGATGTTCATTTTCATCGGTTCAATCAACTACCTCGGCATGCCTACTCTCCAGTGGTGGGGGTTTGAAGGCGTCTGGATTGAGACATTCCTCGTCTCTGTTCTTGGCTTTATAGCCTTCATAACCAACAATGACGAAGAACTCCCTGAACTATACGACTGGTTCAGGTTGACACCTGTAGTCATCACTCTCATCGCACCAATCGTTGCGTTTTGTCAGACAACTCGCATGGCTAATGCAGAGGAGTATGCAATCCGCATCGAGGTTGATACGGTAGATGTATCATCTTTCAGAAACGACATTGTAGCAATTGACGTTGAAAAGATGATTACCGTCGATAAGGAGCTTGCTACTAAGGTGGCAAACGACGTTCTTGGTGACATCGCCTCAAAGGTTGACATTGGCAACATGACTATCCAGAACTTCACTGGAAAGTTCACTATCAACGATGGCAAAGTACTCGAGTTTGATAATCACCCAATTTGGGTTGCTCCTCTTGAGCACGATAGTTTCTATCGTTGGGCTGCCAACAAAACCACTCCTGGTTATGTAATCGTAGACGCTACAAATAGCGAAAAACGTTACATTGTAACCAAGATAAATGGCGAAGACATCGCTCTGACGTACCTTGAAAGTGCACCATTTGAGTTCGACATTGAGCGTCACATCAGAATTAACGGTTATGTCAATCGTGGATTGAACGACCATAGTTTTGAAATTGACAGCAACGGTCGCCCTTACTGGGTACTTTCTGCCTACGATCAGAAAATCGGTTTTGGCGGTGAAGAAGTTGATGAGGTTATCACTGTTGATGCACAGACTGGAGAAATCAATACCTATAGTGTAGAAGATACTCCAAAGTGGATTGATAGAATTCAACCAGAACTCTTCATTACTGAGATGGTTAGCGATTGGGGAAAGCTTCAACTCGGATACTGGAACAACACTCTCTTCGGCAAGAGAACTGGTGTAATCAAGCCAACCCCTGGAATGACTTTGGTCTATAGTCAGGGTAACTGCTATTGGTACACCGGCATGCAGTCCGCTAAAATAACTAGCGAGGCCACTTGTGGTTTCATGTTAGTTGATACACGCACCAAGAAAGCTACTTACTACAAAGTAGAAGACGGTGGTTTCAACGAAACAGAAGCCATGAGAATTGCTAACGGACAGAGCGCTCCAGCTGCAGCAGGCTACACAGCAACATTCCCTGTCCTCTACAATGTTAGAGGAATTCCTACCTACTTTATGACATATAAAGACGGATACGGAAACATCCAGGGATATTGCTTTGTTGCTTCAAACCAGCGATCTGTTGTTGGTTATGATAAGTCTAAAAACATCGCCGTAAAGAACTATTTTGCCGCTCTTGCTAATAACAAGGTAGCAGATAACATACTTGAAAGCAATGTTTCTTCACAAACCATAGCCGCGACAATTAGAGACATAGTTCTCGTTGGAGATACTTATTACATCCTGCTTAACGAAAAGCCTGGCTTTGAGTTCACTGCAAATGTAATGAGTTTCAATGAGCTTAAGTACTCTAAGGTTGGTTCTAAAGTGAACATCACATTCTTTGAAGGAGAAGAAACAGTTATCCCTATCGATAACTTTGATATCAATAACTTTGATATCTAATTCCCTTCATCGTACCTTTACGCCGACAGCCTTGTGCTGTCGGTATTTTTTTATTTACAAAATCATATTGACAAAACTTTTACAATATGATATTTTATGTCCAAACGATTAACTATTCTAAAAACAATACAATTATGGAGAAGAAATTTTTCTACCTCAGCCTTATCTTGGCTGCAATGATGATGATGGGATGCAACAACAGCAACACCCCAAAACAATCTGAAGAAGTTACTGAAACTAAAGTAGTCAACACAACCGCAGAAACTACCACAAAGGAAGTTACCGAAACCAAAGTAGTAAACACAACCGCAGAAACTACCACAAAGGAAGTTACTATAGAAAAGAAAACTATTACAGGAACCGTAAAAAGAGTCTCTATTATATTAGATGAACACATTTTCGTTCTCAATGAATATCCTGGAATAGAACTCAAAGTATTATACAAACGTTGCCCAGAAGCAACATATCTGCAAACCGGCGACGTTGTAACAGTAACATTCCCTGTTAAATCAGGAAGATTCAGAGAAATAGAAAAGCTAGATATCCATAACTTTGACATCTAGTTCACTCTCACGCCGACAGCCTTGTGCTGTCGTTTTTTTTATTTTTATCTACGAATTAGCACACAAAATTTACCCATTTAAACAAAAAAAAGAGCTGTTTTATCTCTAAGAACAGCCCCTCTAACTGGCGGAAGCGCAGGGATTGACCTCATTTTCATTCGGTCGCACTGCGCGTATTGCCTTTGGCAAACGGCATACTCACGTCTGCCTTACGCTTGTAGTCGAACCCCTTCCCCGGGGTTCTTTCCATAGAAAAAGAGCTGTTCCTATCTCTAAGAACAGCCCATCTAACTGGCGGAAGCGCAGGGATTCGAACCCCGGGTAGACTCGCGCCTACGTCTGATTTCAAGTCAGGTGCATTAAACCAGCTCTGCCACGCTTCCATCACCTCTGTTGCATCAGCAACGAAACGTAACATAAAATAGTTTTTTTCAAACGTCAAGCACTTTTTTCAAAAAAAATACAATTTATTTTTATCTGTTAAAAAAATAGCGAATATATTGCACTATTTACTTGCAAACAAACGCAAATCCCCTATTCTCTCAAGCGTTTAGTAAATTAAATTATGAGTGGATAAAATGGAAAAGATAGACAATAAAAAAGAGGAATCATTATCAGAAACAATCAAAACTGTAATATACGCAATATTAATTGCTCTTACAATTCGCACTTTTTGGTTTGAACCATTTAAGATTCCATCTGGATCAATGTACCCAACATTAGAAGTTGGAGACTTTCTATTTGTATCCAAATATACATATGGTTATTCAAAACACTCATTCCCCCTAAGCTTCCCAACATTTAAAGGAAGATTTTGGGCTGATGCACCTCAACACGGTGACGTTGTTGTATTCAAATACCCAGGAGATAACAAAACAGACTATATCAAACGTGTAATTGGCATACCTGGCGATACTGTTCAAGTAAAAAATGGTATTTTGCATATTAATGACAAAGCCGTAGAAAGAGAAAATGTAGGTAAATATGTTATAGACGAATATGTTATTTTACCAGCAACTCTTACCGAATATACTGAAACTTTTCCAAATGGTCACAAACACCAAATCTTAGAAAATAACGATAATACACCTGTCGTAGATAATACCCCAAAATTCTCAATTCCAGAGGGTTACTACTTCATGATGGGAGATAATCGTGACAACTCTAACGATTCTAGAAAAGATGTTGGTCTAGTTCCTTTTGAAAACATAGAAGGTAAAGCTCGATTCTTATTTTTCTCTCTTGACGATTCTTCAAAATGGTACAATCCAATTAGTTGGTTAACATCAATCAGATGGAAAAGATTATTCAATAAAATCATCTAAAAAAAATTAACACCCTTGACAATTCTTAAAACCAATATAAAATAGAACAAAAGAAGAACTTGAGAGATAAACTATGTCAGGATTGATTAAAACTACTGCAGATTATGGTATAGGCTCAGCAAATGCTGAAATCATAACTGAATCTACAGAAATAAATGCCTTAAAATCAATCTCCAAGGCAGTCAAAGACATAGATACTCTAAATCTAATACAAAGAAAATTATTTGATAGAATAGAACACACACACCAAAACTTCTTCATACAAGGACAAGCCGGCACCGGAAAATCCACTTTTATAAAATACCTAAAAAAACATTCTAAAAAAAGGATTCGCCTAGTAGCCCCAACAGCTATCGCCGCCCTAAACATAGAAGGCGCAACCATTCACTCCATGTTCACCCTTCCCATATCAGATTACATCGTTCCTAATGATATCCTTGCCACTAAAAGACGAAAACTAAAATCGATTCTCAAAAAAACAGACATCCTTATCATTGATGAAGTCTCAATGCTAAGACCGGATATTCTAGATGCAATAGAAGCTCTATGTTGCCAAGCAAAGGGAAATCTCGCAACTTTTGGTGGATTACAAATCATATTAATCGGAGACTTATGCCAACTCCCACCTATCATAAAACAAGATGTTGCACAAATATTCAAACAAGAATACGGAACAGCAGAACCATACTTTTTTGATGCCAAATCATACCTAAAAGGCGCTTTTGAAAAAATAGAATTAACCGAAGTTTACCGCCAAAATGATAAAGATTTGCTACAATATCTACAAAACATCAGAAAGAACGAAAATATCCCAGAAACAATATCTTACTTCAACAATCCTGAAGTATATCCTGAAGATTTTCTAAAAACAGCTATAACAATAACTCCATATCGCCAAGTAGCAGAAGGTATAAATCATAGGAGACTAAACGAACTAACTTCAAATTCTCAAAGCTACGAAGCACAATTCAATGGTACATTTGAAAAAATGCAAGACACCCCCTCTCCTAAAACTTTAACCCTAAAAGAAGGCGCACTTGTTGTATTTAACAAAAACAATTACCCTGATTACATAAATGGCACATCAGGAATTGTAGAAAAATTAGCCGATAGATACATTGTTGTCCGTTGCCTACAAGACAACAAATTCATAACAGTATACCGTGAAGAATGGAAATCTTATGCTTATGATGTAGACGCTATAAGCGGAGATATTACAGAAAGAGAAACAGGGTCATTTATCCAATACCCACTCCAATTAGGCTACGCACTAACAATCCATAAAGCACAAGGAAAAACTCTAGATAGAGTAATTATAGATATAGACAGAGGAGCTTTTGCACACGGACAATTATATGTAGCCCTCTCTCGCACTCGTAAAAAATCAGATATGTATATCAAACGCACCATAACAGAAGATGATATCATCTTCTCCAAACGCATTAAATCATTCTTAGAATAAAACTACCAAACTGCTTTAATTTTTAAGCAATGGATATCTTTTTTCATCTCTTCATCAAGCTTAACAAAATCTTTTTCTGTTGTAATAAGCAACAAACCTCTTGCTTTAGCCTTTTCTTTAAGCTCATCAATATCTGCTTTAGTATAGCTATAATGATCCGCAAAATCTCTAGTTTCTACAACATCATACCCTAGTTCACAAAGAGTATCATAAAACTTAGAAGGTCTACCAATTCCCGCAAAAGCTAACACCTTAGCTCCTTCAATATCCAAATGCTCTGGCACAACCTTACCAAAATAACAAGGAATAGAAATCTTTTCAGTCAATCCTGTCTTATCTTCCCCCATAATAATGGCACAAGTTGCACGTTTTTCACCATTCTTTAGGGTTTCTCTTAATGGACCAGCAGGTAAAACTCTACCATTACCAATACCTACTTTACCATCAAAAACAATCACACATTCATCTTTGCAAAGACTGGGGTTTTGAAAACCATCATCCATAATGATAACATCCATCCCCAACTCCTCAGCAACTCTTGCCCCATTTGCTCTGTCTGGCGAAATTATCGTTGTAGCAACATTAGCTAAAAGCCTTGCTTCATCACCAGTCTCAATTGCTGAATGTTTATCTAAATCAACAACAATATTCTTCAATTTACCCATATAACCACGAGTAACAAAACAAACCCTTTTACCTTCACTAATATACTTTTCCGCCAAAGCCATACACACAGGTGTTTTACCAACCCCACCTGCAGTAACATTACCCACACAAATAACTTTTGCCTTAGATTTATATCCAGATTTTCTTAATCTAAACTGCACAATAGCTCCATACACCCATGAAAATGGAAGTAAAATTGTTGAAACAACTCCTCTGTTATTCCAAAACTTTGGCGCTATCATTTTTTAAGTTCCCCATTCAAAATTCTAATAATTCCATCAAGAACTTTATTTTCCAATACAGTCCAAGCATATGCATTTTCTTGACGTTCTTTTAATAACTCAGGCTCTGTAAATAGATTTATCACATATTCAATAACATCACTAGCCGAAGCTAATTGCCATACAGCATTATTAACCTTAGCACGATTAATCATATCACTAAAGTTAGTCATAAAATTACCAACAATAACAGCATTTTTACATCTAGCTGGCTCATTAAAGTTCTGACCACCACGATTAATCAAAGACCCACCAATAAAGCTAACTTCACCAACACCATACCACAAGCCCATTTCGCCAATAGTATCAGCTACATATATCTCAACATCATCTGTAATAGGCTCATCTTTAGAGCGTTGCGCAACAGTATAACCTTTACGTCTAAACATATTAGTTACTTCAATACCACGCTCTGGGTGGCGAGGAGCAACAATAATAAACACATTAGGAACAAACTCTTGTAAATGCTTAATATGATCAGCAAACTGCTCTTCTTCATTATTATGTGTAGAGCTTATAACAAAAACTCGTCTACCGTTAATCTTCTCTTTTAATTCAGAAAGTTTTTCTTTATCAACATCCAAAGGCATACCAGCATATTTAAGATTACCTACACAATCAACCTTCTGTGCACCTAAAAACTTCAATCTATTTTTATCTTGCTCAGACTGTCCCAAACACAAACTAAAACAAGACAATAATTCTTTAGAAATAAACTTAAACTTTTTCCAATTACTATAAGACTTATCAGAAATTCTACCATTTACTAAAATAAAAGGAATATTCTTCTTTTTAATCTCAGATAAGAATGATGGCCATAATTCAGACTCAAACCATAATACCGCATCAGGATTAAAATGATTAATCAAATTCTTAACATAACTAGGCACATCAAAAGGAATAAATTGATGAAAAGCTCTCTCAGGTAATCTTTTCTCCATAATTTCAGCTGAAGTAATAGTCCCAGTTGTCACCATAATAGATAAATTCTCATCTTCTTTAAGAAGTCTATCAATTAAAGGCAACATAGAAACAGATTCACCTACAGACGCCCCATGAAACCAATAAAGCTTTCCTTCAGGTCTTTTTTTCTTATAAATACCCACTCTCTCATTAAAACGAATAGGATGTTCCTTACCAATACGTTGTCTTTTTTTAATATACGTAGCCTTAAATATTGGAAACAATAATGTCATAAGAATTTTATAAATATTAATAATCATACTACTTAACTTTCTTTTTTACCCTAATACGCTTTGATTTACCAGGAACTATCTCAGGCACATCAAACTCTTTATCCAATCCCAAAGTAAGAGCATTTAACTCATCTTCCAATTTCTGACGCAAAGCTTCAGCTTCTTCACTTGTAATATCTTTAGGAACAAACATAGGTTTAGTTCCTCTAATTTTACCTTTACAGAAAGGATAAGGCACCATCATAGAATCCCAACTACCAGCGACATAAGAATTATTAACGCTATAAGTAAATCCCATAATTGGTTTACCAGACTTCTGCGCAAAATAAATCACGCTTTTCTTCAATCTCATACTAGGACCTTTAGGACCATCAGGAATAAGAGCAACAACAGTACCTCTATCCAACTCATGCCTAATTTCCAACGCTGCCCCTAAGGCCTGCCTGTCAGAACTGCCATCAATAGTCCCAATATTAAACTTACGCAAAACTTTTGCAATAATACGACCATCTTGATGAGGAGAAACTAGAGCCTTCATCAAACGAGTATTACGCCAAAAGAAAGGCAAAATCAACAACCTACCATGCCATGCAACAAAGATACCGCCATCATTTTCTTCTATAAGCTTTTCAAACTCTTCCTGACCTTCAAGCTCAAAAGAAGATGTCTTACCAATAATCCATGCATAAATATACGCAAGACTACCAGCCAACTCATAAACAAAAGGCTTCTTACCTAATTCTTTAATGGCATGACGAATTTTCTTCTTAAAATCCATAAATAATAACCCTACATAGCAAGTTTAAGTCTTCTTAATGTTTCTTCTTTTCCTAAAACAGATGCAATCTCACTTGCACCGCCAGGAGTTGTCTCCAAACCTGTCAATGCAATACGAACTGGATATAAAACTTGTCCATTCTTCATTTCATTCTCAACCGCAACACTCTTCAATGCTTCAAACAAGTTTTCATTAGTCCAAACATCTAATTTTTCCAAAACAGGATAAGCCAAAGCCAAAGCCTTTTTAGCAACTTCAACATCTGTTTTCATCTTTTTATTAACAAAAAGCTCTTCACTATATTCTGGCATTTCCTCAACAAACATAGCCACTTCTTTAATATCTTTTAATGTTTCGATTCGAGGTTGCAATACTTTTGAAAGCTCCATACGATTAACTTCACGAGTTAAGAATGTATCATACTCAACACTAGCAAGTTTATGGAAATCTTCAACACTCAAAGCTCTAATATAACAACCATTCATCCATTTAAGCTTAGTAATATCAAATATTGCTGGAGACTTATTCAATCTGTTAGCATCAAATACTTGCTCCAATTCTTTCAAAGAAAAGATTTCTTGCTCAGTACCTGGGTTCCAACCTAAAAGCGCAATATAGTTCAAAATAGCCTCAGGCAAATATCCCTTTGCAACCAAATCTTGGAAAGAAGCATCACCATTTCTCTTTGATAATTTATGATGAGCATCTTTCATCACTTGAGCCACATGTACATAAATTGGTGGTTCCCAACCAAATGCCTCATAAATCAAATTATACTTAGGAGTAGAAGAAATATACTCATTTCCTCTCACCACATGAGTAATTTCCATCAAATGATCATCAACAACATTAGCAAAGTTATATGTTGGGAAACCGTCAGATTTAAGCAATACACCCTCATCTAACTCATCATAGTCAATCTCAATTTCACCATACACAACATCATTAAAAGTAGATTTACCTTTTTTATTAATTGTTTGACGAATAACAAAAGGTTCACCATTAGCAACTCTCTTCTTTGCTTCTTCTAAAGAGATAAGCTTACAAGGGTCTTCAAATTTGATATTAGCCTCTTCATCCTTTTGTTCATCTGCTTCATCTTTTGAGCAAAAACAATAATGTGCACCACCAAGTTCAACCAATTTATGTGCATAATCTTGATATAAGCTCAAACGTTCTGATTGAATATATGGACCGAAATTACCACCAATATCAGGACCTTCATCCCAATTCATGCCAACTGTTTTAAGAGTATTATAGATAATATCTGTAGCCCCTTCTACATATCTTTTTTGGTCTGTATCTTCAATTCTCAAGATAAAACTACCACCATTAGCTTTAGCAATCAAATACTCATACAAAGCTGTTCTCAAATTACCAATATGCATATAACCAGTAGGACTTGGTGCAAAACGTGTTCTTGCTTTCATTTTCTTAATCTATCTCCATAAAACATCATAAACATACACAATTTATCTAAAACTAAACCAATACAAAATAAAAGTAAAGTACTATCTTCTTATATTCACCCCTCTTTTTTTGTGTTTTCATATTGACTTTACACTATAAAAAGAATTATATTCACTCACATGAAAAGAGAATTTCAGGTAGTAAGCCCATTTGAGCCATCTGGCGATCAGCCAGAAGCCATAAAGCAATTATGCAATGGACTTAGACAAGGACTAAAAAACCAAGTATTACTCGGCGTTACCGGAAGTGGTAAAACCTTTACTATGGCAAAAATCATTGAAGAAATGAAAAAGCCAACCCTAATCATGGCTCCCAACAAAATACTTGCCGCCCAACTCTATGCTGAGATGAAAGAATTTTTCCCAAACAATCACGTAGAATACTTTGTTTCTTATTACGATTACTACCAACCTGAAGCTTACATCCCCAAAACAGATACTTATATAGAAAAAGATTCCTCAATAAACGAACAAATAGACCGCATGCGCCATGGTGCAACCCGTAATGTATTAGAAGAAAAAGATGTAATAATCGTTGCATCAGTTTCTTGCATATACGGTCTAGGAAGTATGGAATCATACTCATCAATGGCTTTCCATATTCAAAAAGGCGACTGTATAGAACAAAAAGAATTACATAAAAACCTAGCCTCACTACAGTATGAACGCAATCAAGCAAACTTTGTCCGCTCTACTTTTAGAGTTAAAGGTGATACACTGGATATCTTTCCCGCCCACTATGAAGATAGAGGATGGCGTATTTCATTCTTTGGTGATGAAGTAGAAAAAATAACCGAATTCGATGTCCTAACTGGCAAAAAAACAGCAGACTTAGAAGCCGTTACAGTATACCCAGCCAATCACTATGTAACTCCACGCCCAGCTCTCTCTCAAGCGATGACACATATCAAAGAAGATTTAGATATCCGCTTAGATGAACTAAAATCTCAAAACAAGCTTGTTGAAGCCCAAAGATTAGAGCAACGCACACGCTTTGACTTAGAAATGATGGAAACAACTGGCCATTGTAAAGGTATAGAAAATTACTCACGTTATCTAACAGGACGTGCCCCCGGAGAACCACCGCCAACACTATTTGAATACTTCCCTAAAGATGCATTATTATTCATAGATGAAAGCCACATTTCAGTTCCTCAAATTGGGGGGATGTATCGTGGTGACCGTAATCGTAAATCTACATTAGCAGATTATGGTTTTCGCCTACCATCTTGTGTAGATAACCGTCCACTAAAGTTTGAAGAATGGGATAAATTTAGAGCCCCAACAATATTTGTTTCAGCAACTCCAGGAGATTGGGAACTAGAACAAAGCCAAGGCGTATTTGCAGAACAAATCATTCGCCCAACTGGACTAATGGATCCTATATGTGTTGTAAAACCAGTAGAAAACCAAGTTGATGACCTAATGGAAGAATGTCGCAAAGTAATAGCCAAAGGAGAGCGAGCTCTCGTAACCACCCTAACTAAAAAAATGGCAGAACAATTAACTGAATACCTACACGAAAATGGCATAAAAGTACGTTATCTACACTCAGATATAGATACCCTTGAGCGTATAGAAATTATACGAGACCTAAGACAAGGCCTATTTGATGTTTTAGTCGGTATCAACTTACTACGTGAAGGTCTAGATATTCCTGAATGCTCACTTGTTGCCATCTTAGATGCCGATAAAGAAGGTTTCTTACGTTCAACACGTTCTCTAATCCAAACCATCGGACGCGCCGCCCGTAATGCTGAAGGTCGTGTAGTATTATATGCTGATAAATTAACAGATTCTATCAAATACGCTTTAGATGAAACAAATCGTCGTCGCCAAAAACAATTTGAATACAACCTAGCACACAATATAACCCCTCAAACTATCAAAAAAAGTATATCAAACACCCTACTCACCATGACCGAAACTGATGACGCTAAACCATCATCTACAAAACTTGATACAAATTACAAAGACATAGACAAAGAAATAAAACGATTAACTAAAGAAATGAAAGAATACGCCGGCGATTTAGAATTTGAAAAAGCAATGATTTGCCGAGACAAAATAAAAGAACTAGAAAAAATACGCTTAACCATAGAATAGAACATAAAAAAGCCCCCAAAATCGGGGGCTTAATTAGAACTAGAACGTTACTTCACTTCGTATTGGCTATCAAATGTAACTGTCTCACCATTTGGAGCTGTAACCGTAATCTCATAACCGTTAATGGTATAGCTGTATCCATCAATAACTAATGCATACTTGCCATTCACCATATTCTTCCAGCCATAATACATACACTCTCCATATGTGATACTAGGTAACAAATTGTTTGCACTGTCGTAATAACCAATCATATCAGTCTCCTCAACAGCTCTAGCCGGTACTGGCGTCCAAGAACCTGACTTCTTAACATAAGATACAGAGTTATACTCTTTATATGTATCCTCCTTATAATAGAAGTCTTTTCTTGTAGGCAACATTGTCTCATAATCACAGATTGCATACGTTACACCTTCTTCCCAGTTAAACACAAACGCACGTCGTGTCACCTTAGATGTTGGGTCAAACGATGCTGTAACAATAAAGTTGAGTGGCTTACCAAAGTGTGGCCCATCAGGTTCATTATTCTCAATCTTTAAGATATGAGTAACACTCAAGTCCTTAGAACAAGAACCTTCAGTACCTTTAGCATAACCATTAACTACAACCTTTGCATCATAGTTATAGTAATCATTCGACAATCCCTTATCAGTGATATTAAGCGATTTATTACTCATCTGAACAGTTGGCATAGGAATTTTTACATTGCTCAAACCATTACCGTTATAAACAAATTCAAAATTGCTATAACCATACTCAGAGTTAACCTCCTCGCTAGTTACACCATTACTAAGTTTATGATTGTATGGATAACGATATTCCGTAACCACCCAATCACCCATAGTGTGTATAGAAGTTGTCGCATTACCTACAGAACTTGTTGCCGTATGATTTACATTACTTACAACCTTTTCCTTAGCGGTGGTATTAGTAAAGTTAAATGCAAACCTTGAACCAAATGTATCACTAGCCTTAAAGGTTGTTGAACTACCATCATCCTTAGTTATAGTAACAAAAGCATCAACAGTACCATCTTCATAAACAACAGTCTTTTCTGTATGACCAGTAACTTCTGGAGCTCGTCTTACATAAATCTCTGTTTTACCAGAAACAGATAAGCTCTTTCCATCATCTGTAGTACCTGTAACTGTTAGTGTATGAGGTGTAACATCATAATAACCATTTCTGTACGTATTACCAAACTTCTCAGCATAACTTACATCAAAACGAACATCAAAAGTATGACTAAATTCACCATTATCAAAGGCAATTTCAGCATCTTTAATTGTTGTCTTAAGGTCGTCTTCACGTTTTACAACGCCATTAGAAACCTCATATGTAAAATCACGCTCATAAGTAGTAACTGTCCAATGATTATCATAACTTACCGAGCTATCTTCTGACTTAGTCTCCTTTGCCTTGAAATTAGTATTATCAGCATAAACAACACCATCTGTCATTTTACTCATACTAACAGTAAAGTCCTTAGACCACTCAAAGTATTCGTCATCCTTGTGTGTATGCGGAATTCTCTTAGTAACTTTAACCGTTACTGTATTACCATCCCAATACTTTGAATAGTCATAGACAACATCTCCAACTTCATCAGCATCAACAAGAAGCAAACCATCAGATACAACATCAACTTTCTCGCCACCATCAAAGCCAACCTTCAAAACATAATCATATTCATATGCATTGTAAGTAATAGCATCTCTAATGACGGTTCTTGCAGCACTAGAAACATCAGCACCTTTATCTTCAATAGCAAATTGACGCTCATCAAAAACAAGCGTTACATCACCATCAACAAAAGTTACAACAGGAACCTCTTTTATAAATCCAAAAGTTCCAGTATCTGTACCATTGCTAGCTTTTGCCTCTAAAGTCGTAGTCGTATAAACAGCCTCAAACCAAGTCTCATCAGAAAAAGCCTCCTTATCAGCAGTTTTTGTAGCAGATACACTCTTTAACTCTTCATCATTCCAAGCAAGAGAAGAAGTAATCTTTTCACCAAAATCAACTGCCTTAAATGAATGCCTTCCCTTGTAGGTATAAGTAAAGTTATCTTTACTACCATCATTCCAAATGACACTCTTTCGAATAATGTACTCATCACCACCACCTGTCTTTGTGTAAGTAGAATCAATCCTAACAACATCAGGGTCTTTCTCCTTTGGTAAAATCAGATTAACCACCTCATCAACAGGAGTTAAAGTACACTTATCGATTTTTCCAACAATTGAATTAACTGACTTAAACTTAATACTAGTTTCATCATCTGATACTCGTACCACATCAAAGCCAAGCTCTTCAAAAGAAATCACTGGTTCTGGTATATCAAACTTACCATACTCGTTCTCAAATCTTACAGGATACTGAGCCGTAACCACAACAGAGCTAGATACAGAAGTTCTATTTTCTGTTCCAGTATTTGTAGAAACATAAGTTCCGGTATGTGTTGTTAACACAAAACCATCCTTATTTTTCGTTTCAGAAATCTGTTCAATATTGAGTTTACCTACAGATTTAGCCTTAAACAAGCTATCTCTAGACGGTTGTTCACGCTCACTTGGATACTTCAACACAAAAGAAACAGGTACACTATACTCGTTTACCTCAACACCCTTGTTTGTAGTAATAGTTTCAGTCAAGCGATACTCTTCATACGGACAACCAACATAAGCTCCTTTGTAATCAACATCTTCAACTACTGTTGGCTCAATTGTAATAACCTTAAGATACCAAGGCTTCACCTCAAGCGAATAGCACTTATCTTCATTTGTTGTACCTTTATTACAAGACAACACATTAAAAATAAGAGGCAACTTATACGGCTTTTCTAACTCTGTGTGCTCACCATAAAGCTCTAGCTCATGGTCAATAAAAACAACATCGTTAATTACTGTATGAGGAACAGCTAAAGTATCACCATCGTTGATAATAGCATAATACCTCTCACCATAAGAAACCGTAGCCACCTGTCCATCAGAAAACTCAAAAACCTTAACTACATCTTTACCAAGCATATTACCTTCAGCAAAAGGTGTCTGCGACTTGATATAAGACTTAGTAACTTCAACCGGAATCTCTTCTAATGTTGCAACATCAATACGCTTTTCAGCCAAACTGATATTAACATAAGCTTCAGGGTTAAAATTGAGATTAATCTCAGAAGGTTCATCTTTAAGATAAGAGTCCTGAATAAACACTGCCTCGCTCTTTACCAACGTATCTTTCACACTTGTTGTGACATTGAGAATTTTTTCCATCTTCTGGAAGCGGTCAATAATAACCTCTACCGTATCTGCAGGAACATCTACAGGTGGAACATAAACCTCCTCAACACAACTAGTGTGTAGCATAGTACCAAGCATAATACCTAGCACCATAATCACCATCGAGTAAGTACGTCCTAACGCACTCCCCACTCTTTTTACTAGATTCTTCATAATTAATTTTGAATTATGTTATTAAATTTCACTTATTTTTAATATATAAAAAACCATTGCAAAACCTACCAATTATGTAGATATTTGCATAGTTTGGAATAAAAAGTAACTGAGTTGTGCCCCATGATAATAAGCATAAATATACTAAAAAGGGTACAATAATTCATTTTTGCGTGCCGAGAATAACACAATACTTATACAAAATCAAGTATTTTTTGTACAAAAAATAAAAAAATTTAAGCTAGAAAAAACAAATAAAATTACCACTCGCGCATCTTGCGACTTACTTCTCTTTCTTTAATGCTTTCACGTTTATCATAGAGTTTCTTACCTTTACCAATGCCAACTTCTAATTTAGCTCTACCTCTATTATCAAAAAACAAACGCTTAGCAATTAAAGAATACCCCTTCTTAGACATGGCACCAATAATTTTATTAATTTCATGTCTTGTCAAAAGAAGTTTCTTTTTACGATTAGCGTCGTGCTTTTCATACCCTTTATTAGCATATTCTTCAATTTTTAAGTTCTCTATAAACAGCTCACCATTATCAATAGAACCATAAGTATCTGTTAGGCTAGCCTTACCAAGACGCAACGATTTAACTTCTGTTCCTTTCAGTTCAATACCTGCAACAAAAGTCTCTTCAATTGCATAGTCAAAAGTAGCTCGACGATTAACAGCAATCTGTCCAGTAGCAATAAAATCTGATTTTTTAACTTTTTTAGCCATATCAAATACCTTTCAGAAGCAAAATATACCCAAACACTACTACTCTGTCAAGCATAAAATCCTTAAACCTTCCCTTTAATTATTGACAATCAAACTTTTAGTAATTAAAAATCATGTATAAAAATAAATTATTTACACTTATTCTAAAATTATTATGAAAGATTTCATTATAAACTTAGTCTGGGTAATACTCATCGCTATTGTTGTATGTATTACCGTACCTTTTAGCATTATCTCTATAATCATCGTTGTAATAGCTTTCATTATTCTAAGCATATTCTACGCTATAATTTGTTTACTAGAGATATTATACAATCAGCTAAAATGAAAAACCTCCCTAAAATCAAGGGAGGTTTTCTCTTTTTTTTATAGGCTTAAACTAAGCGTCAGCTCTTTTACCTGTAGTTTCACAAGTCTTATGTTCAATCAATGGTTTAATCGGACATTCTAAAGCCACTTCTAAAACTTCTGTCACATTATCAGCCAAAACAATCTTTAAGTTCTCTAGCACATTTTGAGGCAAATCTCTCAAATCTTTTTCATTACCCTTAGGGATAACAACTGTCTTAATTCCACCTCTTAAAGCAGATAACAATTTTTCTTTCAAACCGCCAATAGGTAATACCCTACCCTGTAATGTAATTTCACCAGTCATAGCCACATCGTTTCTTACAGGAATTTTTGTAAGCACAGAAACCAAAGTGGTGTACATAGTAATACCAGCAGAAGGACCATCCTTTGGAGTAGCACCCTCTGGCACATGCACATGGATATCTACTTTATCAAACACTTCAGGGTTAATACCCAAACTTATCGCATGTGAACGAACTACAGAATACGCAGTATCAATAGATTCCTTCATCACATCACCAAGCTTACCAGTTTGTTTAACAATACCTTTACCAGGCATATCAACTGCCTCAATAAATAGCATATCACCACCAACTTCAGTCCAAGCAAGACCAGTTGTAACCCCAACTAAATTCTTCTCTTCTTTAATACCATAGTGATATTTTTTAACCCCTAAATATTTCTCTAGGTTCTTCTCATCAACCACAATATGAGATGTTTTCTTTTTACTCAACAAAATATCTTTTGCAGATTTACGAGCAATAGTAGCCAATTCTCTTTCTAAATTACGCACACCAGATTCTGAAGTATAATAACGAATAACATCTCTAATCGCTTCATCAGTAATTTGTAACTCATGAGGTTCAATAGAATTTTCAGCAAAAACCTTTGGCATTAAATGTCTTTTAGAAATCTCAATCTTTTCTTGCTCAGTATATCCATCAATATGAATAATCTCCATTCTATCCAATAATGGACGTGGCATATTCAAAGAGTTAGAGGTAGTAACAAACATCACATTAGACAAATCATAATCAACATCTAAATAATGATCATTAAATGTAGAGTTTTGCTCTGGGTCCAAAACTTCTAACAATGCAGAACTAGGATCACCTCTCCAATCAGAACCAAGCTTATCAATCTCATCCAATAAAAACAATGGGTTAGTAACGCCAACTTTTTTAATACTTTGAATAATTTTACCCGGCATAGCACCCACATAAGTTCTACGATGACCTCTAATTTCTGCTTCATCACGCATACCACCCAAAGATGCTCTCACAAACTTACGACCAGTAGCTCTGGCAATAGAACGACCTAAAGATGTTTTACCAACACCAGGAGCACCAACCAAACAAAGAATTGGAGATCTCATCTTCTTAGCTCTAGCTTGCACTGCCAAATACTCAACAATACGCTCTTTAACCTTAGTCAAACCAAAATGATCTTCATCCAAAATATCTATAGCTTTTTGCAAATCTGTCATAGCTGGAGTTTTCTTATGCCATGGCAAATCAACCAACCAATCCAAATAGCTACGAATAATTGTAGACTCAGGACTCATAGAACTTGTAGACTTAAGCTTCTTCAATTCATGCAAGGCCTTAGCTTGAGCCTCTTTAGACATTTTAGCAGCCTTAATTTTCTTATTATAAGTCTCAAACTCATCAGCTTCACCAGTTTCAATAGTATTAAGCTCTTTTTGAATAGCCTTCATTTGCTCATTAAGATAATATTCTTTTTGGTTCTTTTCCATTTGCTTACGAACATTATCTTTAATAGTTGTTTCAAGCTCAACTTTAACCTTTTGCATATTAAGGCTAGAAATCAACTTTTCCAAAATCTCTTTACCGGTCTCACAGTTAAGCAATGCTTGTTTCTCTGCAGTGCTCATCTCAACCATACCGTTAACAACAACCAAAACCTGCTTAACATCTGTTGGTGCATTTAATGCAAACCAATCTTCCTTAGGCATCTTAGACATATTAAGTGATTGATTTCTCAATTGCTCAATCACAATAGCCATCATTGCATTAATTTCTTCTGCGCTGGCTCCATCATCTTTAATATCAAAATCATTAACTGTTGCAGTATAATATTCCTTAAACATATTAAGCTTATTAATCTTAACACGCTTTGTACCTTCAACTGCTAAATTAAGAGTTCCATCTGGCATAACAACATAACGTTTAATAACAGCCAATGTTCCCACGTCATACAAATCACCTTCTTTAGGATTCTCTTTATCTGCCTCTTTTTGAGTTAACAAAAGCAAAGGAGTATTAAATTGATACGCAGCATTCGCCGCCTTCAAAGAAATGCTACGACCAATAAACAATGATGCAGTATTACCAGGAAACACCACCATATCCCTAAGTGCAAGCACAGGATACTCAGTATTTTCAACCCCTTTGTTTTCATTATCTAAAACATCATTTTCAAACTCATCATGGCTTTTAGCACAACTCATCTTACAAACATCCTTCATAATTAATACAATTCAAACAACAGTCTTACATTAGATTAATTTTATATAGTGTTATGATTTCTTTTCTGCAATACCTGAAAAACAATTTTGCCAATTTCCAACCAACTTTACAACCCCCACCCCCACTTCATCCACAAAAAACAACATACCTCATTATATAATTAAGCATTTTTTTACACTTAAAAACTATAATCAAAAGCAAACGGAGGTTCTAATGCGATTACTTGCAATATTCTTAATAACATTAATGCTTTCTGCCTGCCAAGCATCTGGCACAGCAACATCACGAGGCACTAGCGCTAACTTTTTTGCTAATATTTTCACCTTAGAATTCTAAAGAAGAATTCAAAGCAACCACTTTTTGCGAATTACCAGTATTTACTATAACTTTTTTACCTTTAAAATCATCAATATGTTCAAAGGCCTCTCCACATTGATCATCATCTTTAAATTTAATCTCTTCAACATTACTCATTCTGCATGAGCTAAAATTAACATTACCACACATAGAAACATCTATATTCTTTGGCATTCCATAACAAACCCAAATAAATATATCTGCCCCTTCCTTAAAGATAATATTCTCAATATCACCTAAATGACTTTTATCAATAGTAACACTATCACATTCGCTCAAATCTAACACTTTAGGAAACTTATAACATTCATTAATCACCAATTCTTTAGCTTTAATTTTTACATAATCACTTTCAGATGAATCTTGAGTTCCTTTATTAAGGCAGGTATATTGCATATGCACTTTTTCAAAATCAGAAAAATCTGCAACTTCAGGCGTATTATAACTATCAGACAAATACAAATTTATCCCCTCAACATTACTAATTTCTCTAACTTTATTTAAATCCGCAAACCCAATACTAAAAAAAGTTTCACATTCAGCGCAGTCAATATTTTGCGGAAATGCTTTTAATCTCTCAAGCTTTTGCTCATCTTTTATCTTAAGATTTTTAACTCCACTCATATCAGCTAAATTAAAAGTAGCACTTGCACACTTAGAAACATCTAAATATTCAGGGAAATTAGTTGCACTATCCAAAACAACTTTTGCCCCATCCTTAAACTTAATCTCTTTAACTCCGCTTAAATCAGTATTACTTAAATCAACATTATCAACATTAGAAAAGTCCAACACTTCAGGCAAGTTATTACAACCATTTATCTCAACCTTCCAAGCATTATCAAACTTCAACTCTTTTACATTACACAAATCACAATTACTCAAAGTAAGCGTATAACATTTACTAAAATCAATATCCTTTATATTTTCAACATTATCAAACTTCACTTCCGCTTTATCTTTAAACTCAACATTCTCCACCCCATCAAGATCTACATAGTGTAACCCAATAACACCACAATCACTAAATGGAAATTTAAAAGGCATTGCTTTAACCCCCTGTAAACAAACTTCTTCCGTTCCCAAAAGGTTTATTTCAGCATCTGGGGTAAAACCGCAACTCAGCACGTCAAATTTATGTCCACCAAAACTAATATAATCAATATTGTTATAGTGAAGATGTTTTCTACCTCCAGATAATATCGGAGGTTGTAATTCTTTTTTACCCTTTTCAAACAAACCATAACTTTCAACTACAGTTCTCCGACAAACTTCTTTTCCAAACCACTTGGTTTTATTATTAGCTTCATCAAATTCCTTCTCATACCCACCTTCAACAGCCAAAGCACGCAACTTTTCCATAACTGAATCTACCTGAACACGTCTCTCTACCATAGAGATTACAACATCCTTAAAAGCTAATCGTTCTTCTTTATTATCAATATTACAAATGCCTTTAGCAATTAACTTCATATGCACAAAATGATTCGAAAGATGCAAAAATGCTTCCGCTATTTCAGGAGTAATTTTACCTGCTTGATTACGAGCCTTTTTTAATATACCATCTAGCTCAACCACCTTTCTTTTAGTATTTCTGACATCAATAAACATACTCTACCTCACATATGCTAATACTACCACAATATTAGCCATATGTAAAGCAAAAACGTGCCATGAAAATCAAACTTAAGAGAAAATTTTAGACCAAAAGCTCTTTTCTTCTTCGCTAGCTTCTTCTTCAAACTTCTTCAAGCACTCTTTCTGCGTATCAGTAAGCTTTGTAGGTATCACCACATTAAATTGAACATACAAGTCCCCGCGTCTTTCAGAACTCATATAACGCATACCTTTGTTCTTTAACCTAATTCTATCACCAGGTTGAGTACCAGCTTTTACTTCAATATCAATATCTTCGCCATCAATACCTTTGATAGTAAACTTGCCACCCAAAGCAGCTTTAGCCATAGATATTGGATAAGCCATAAACAAATCTCCACCATCACGCTCAAAAGTATTATGCTCAGCAACAGAGATAAATACATATAAATCTCCTTTAGGTCCGCCGTTTTTACCAACTTCACCCTCACCTGCCACACGCATACGTGTACCGTTTTCAATACCTGCAGGAATTTTAATCTTTAGAGATTTCTCAACTTTTTCTTTACCCGTACCACGGCACTTCTTACACTTATCAACTACAACTTTACCTGTACCACGACATTGTGGACAAGTTGTCTCAAAAACAAAGAAACCACCTTGTTGTGTACGAACTTTACCACTACCACCACAAGTAGGACAAACCGGAGGCTCTTTACCATTTGCTGTACCAAATCCATTACACTCTTCACAATGTTTAGAAGTTGTAATACTAATTTCCTTTTCCACTCCTACAAAAGCTTCTTCCAAAGACAATGTTACATCATATCTAACATCATCTCCCTTTTGCGCATAATTTCTCTGACGCCCTCTACCTTGACCAGTAAATTCACTAAATATATCAGAGAACACATCAGCAAAACCTGAACCTGTAAAATCAAATCCATTAAATGGATTACCGCCAGCACCAGCTCCACCCATACCACTAGTAAACGCCTGATGACCATATCTATCATAAGCAGCTCTTTTTTGCTCATCTTTCAAAACTTCATAAGCTTCATTAATTTCCTTAAATTTAGCTTCAGCTTCTTTATTATCAGGATTTCTATCAGGATGATATTGCATCGCTAATTTTCTATAAGCTTTTTTAAGTTCATCAGCAGATGCAGTTCTTCCTACACCTAGTGTTTCATAGTAGTCTTGAGTACTCATAATTTTCCATTACTAAATATTATTATATCAAATCTTATGGTTATTTAGGATTTTTTATTTCCTAATGCAAGCTTTTTAACCACAATTTGAACAAATTAATCAAAAAAATATATTTTTATTATTACAAAGGCTTCTTCAACATATCCAAACTAAAACGATTAGTATAACCAATTTTATCTAATAAAGCTTCAGCCTTATCAAAATGTCTACCTAATTGATCAACACTATGCGCATCATCACTCAACACCACTGGAATATCCAACCTCTTTGCCTCCTCAATCATCCAAATATCAGGATGTGGTCTACCAAGTCTATCATAACCACTAGTATTAATCTCATAAGGTTTCTTATACTCTTTTAGTGCTTCAAGCATTCTATACTTATATTCATCGTACTTCTTATCAATACCCAAATTAAAAATAGAACAATAGTCCAAATGCGCAATAAAACTATAATACCCACACTTAATAGATTCTATAATATTCTCAAAGTGGTTTCTAACATAATTATCCAAGTCTTCTTCGCTTACATTATCTAAATGCTTATAATGATAAATATTACACAAAAAGCTCTCATCTTTATTTTTAAGAAAATGCGTCGTACCAATCAAATAATCAACATCAAGTTTGCCAATCATCTTCTCAAAATTAATTCTCCATTCTTTATCACAAAAGAAATCTGCCTCAAATCCCACCAAAACATTCATCTTATAATTAGATTTTAATTCATTAACAATCTCGATATGACGCTTACAAACATCACACATCTCATCAAAATTATCAAAATACATAGGCTCAACTTCTGCCCATTTTGACAAACCTTTATTTACAACCAAATGGTTAGTTACACCAATTGTTTCAAACCCCAAACTTTGCGCTTTATCAAGCATTTCTTTTGCAGTAGAAATACCATCAAATCTTAATTCATTATTATGTGTATGTAGAGTAAATTTTTGTTTCATAATTCATTCCTTCTAAAAAATATAGAAAAACGATTAACATATTAAGGTTACTAAAAAGTAAAAAAAACAGGCATTCTCTCGAATACCTGTTTTTTTTAATCAATGTTTACCATCTGCTAAGCCAAGCTTCATACAAAAGCTCATTTTCAACATTAGAAATAACGCACTCCGCTTCATTACAAAGATTATGCCTAAACACGTAAGCAAAAATCTCGATAATATTTCCGCGTTTCAACAATGCCATCTGAGCTCTATCGCTCAAGCTATGCTTTTCAATATACTTCATCACCAAAGAATGACTACACTTTTGAATAAACATAACTTCTTCACTCGCCAAATAGTGTTTTTCGATATAACAAGAAATTTCATCATCATTATTTCTATCAATCAACACCTGCTCTGCTTTTGCACTAATCCAATTGTTATCCAAAAGGAAAAGACAATCATTAACTTCAGAATTTTTAAGCACTTCAGCATCCCAGTCTTCAACGTTATGCCGCTGACAATAAAATGCAATAAGCTCTACAGATGCACAATCAAAGAAAGCTGACTTTCCCTCTTTGGTAAAAGAAAAGTGATTAGATAGATAAGTTTTCACATCATCACCTTCACCGAAGCGAAACATATAAATCTCACGCAAAAATTTATATGTAGATGAATTATAAGTCCTCATCAATTTCTCCATGTCTTCTTTCTTAGCCAACCTTGCCAATGCCTCAATTTGAGCTCGTGATAAATATGCTTTTCCATCACGAACATAGCCAGTTTGCCCAAAAGGACATAAGGCTGCATTTCCGCAAAGATAACCAATCACACGCTCTTGCTTTGACATAATTGCCATCATAACCGCCACAGAAGAAAGTTCATCGTTCCTTATTTTGGCAATAACAGCATCAACATCGCCAAAGTTTTGATTAAACTCAAAAACTTCCGGATAGTCGACAACATTGTGAGTGTTAAAAAACTCTTTAACTATCTCATACTTGCTAGAAGAGATAAGCTTTTTCACAAGATTAAAGCTACATTTGAACTTTTCAATCACTGTAAAAATAAGTTTTTTATTACCAGTTGTAAACACATAGTCAAGAGCTGGCTCACTCAACCCATACAGATTAACATAGAAAAGAGAAATATTATCATTTCCTCTCTTAAGCATTGCAACTTCTGCATCTGGTTGAAGATATCCATTTTGGATATACCTGTACAGCTTGTGATTTGAAGTCTTACTTACAAATTCACATTGTTCATTTTCTTTACTTGTCATTGATACATGTGCCACCTACTTTACTCAGTGGACTTTATTAAGTTATTATATCTAAATAGTTACTACTAAAATAATCAATTAACTTGAAAAGTAAAATAGCCTAAAATAAACTTTTTGTCAATAAATTTTCACATAAACCAATATTTTTTTCGCCCTTCTTTATCATAAGCACAACAAACTGCACTCAAAACATGCATATACTCATCAAAATCTTTAGGCGCAAAATCTTTAGGATACGGATTATCCAATAAACACTGAATATCCGCTACAACTTCAAATTCTTCAGGCATAAAATGTCTACAAAAAGCACAACGAGCAAGCATCATATCAGAAGTATCATAACCAATAATCTCAAGCATTTCCTTTTCTGACTTATCTTTCATAATCTGCTTTGTCCTATACCATAGCACATTATCGCTTCTATACATTCTATACCACGGAAAACCAATACCCGGGTCTGCTTTTCTATCTGGAGCTATATCAGAATGCCCTACAATATTTTCTTTTCTAATCTTATATTGTACTCTAAGCATATCCAATAAAGAATTAATCGCCAAAAACATCTTATAGCTATAATCTTCTTTATTTTGCCCTAAATTAGGCACAATACACTCAATTCCGATAGACTCTTCATTAAGAGATTCACCTATACTATCACGCCATTTACTCTTGCCCGCATGATAAGCCACCCTACTCGGCTCAACACAAAGCATAATCTCTCCTTGTTGATTAATAATATAATGCGTGCTTAGTCCCAATCCCTCAAGAGTATCAAACAATTCATCTTCATCATTAACACTAGAGCAATGAAACACAATAAACTTAACCTGCCCTTTACGTTCTCTAAAGTTCTTTGACAATCTTATTTTCTTTATTTTAGGAAACTTTGGCATATCCACCCTCTAAGTTAAAAACATATAAGATAAATATCATTATAGGATTAAAAAAGGCTTTACAAGAAAATATTTTTTTATTATCAATATAAAAAATTTGAAAAAGGAAAAAAGTTATGCGTGCAGAATTTTATACATTAATCAATGAAATCAAAGAAAGTGCAGAAATCTTAAGGAGGTTTCTTTGACTACGATAATGCCAAAATTCGCCAAGAAGAACTAGCATCTCTTACTGCAGACCCAAATCTATGGGATAATCAAGAAACTGCTCTTAAATTAACCGCAGAAAAAAACAATCTAGATTATGAGCTAAATTTCTATGAAGAACTCATATCATCTCTTCAAAATTCAGAAGAAATGGTAGAACTTGCCGAACTTGAAGAAGATGAAAATATGCTAAAAGACTTATATGCTCATCTAACAACCCTAAAAGAAGATGCCAAAAAGCAAGAACTACTATCACTTCTTTCCGGCCAATACGATAAAAATGACGCATACCTAGAAGTTCACGCAGGCTCAGGTGGAACAGAAGCACAAGACTGGGCAGAAATGCTATTACGCATGTACTCACGCTGGGCAGAAAAACATCAATATAAAGTAAGCTATGTCGAAGAAACCGAAGGAGACGTTGCTGGCTTAAAATCTGCTACCATAAAAATCTCTGGCTTAAACGCCTATGGTTGGTTAAGAGGAGAAACAGGTGTTCACCGCCTAGTTCGCATCTCTCCTTTTGATAGTAACGCAAGAAGACACACAAGCTTTGCTTCAATAACCGTGTATCCCAACATTGACGATACAATCAACATCGATATCAACCCAGCAGATATAAAAATGGATACATTTCGTTCATCAGGAGCCGGTGGTCAACACGTAAACAAAACAGAATCAGCTGTTCGATTAACACACATTCCAACAGGTGTTGTTGTAGCTTGCCAAACAGAACGTTCACAATTTGCTAACCGTGAACAGGCGATGAAAATGTTATACGCAAAATTATACGAAATCGAACAACGTAAAAAAGATGCTATTGCCGAACAAAAATGGGAAGAACAAGGTGATAATGGTTGGGGATATCAAATCCGCTCTTATGTTTTACAACCATATAAAATGATAAAAGACCTTCGCACAGGCTATGAAACTTCAGATGATAGAGGTGTACTAGATGGCGATATAGATGACTTCTTATCATCATACCTATCTCATAAGGCATAAAAAAGATATTATAAAGTTTTTTGTGCATTCAAATAAGGATAAGTCGCTTTTTCTTCATCTGCAAAAATAACACTAGCTCCAATAAATCCTTTTACTTTATCAATTACATTATAAACTTGTTCATATTGTGCTTTATTCTTAAACTTAAATTCTTTAGTATACGCAAAAGAATCATGCCACATATTGCAAAGTTTAATTTCTCCACACTTAGAAAAATCAACCTTTTCAGGCATAGTCGTACGCTCACATCTTAAAGATACTCCCTCTCTAAATTTAATCATAGTATCATACAATGTATAATCCTTTAACGTATCAAAATATACACTAGCAAAAGGAGTTAAATTAAAATCATAAGGTATATTATCACAATCTATAAAATGAACAAAACAACCATCTTTAAACTTAAATGTATCCCAATTACTCAAATTAATACTACTAAAGCGCACACTATCACAATTAGAAAAATCACAACCATCCGGAAGTTTACCGCATTCCCTAAACTTTGCAATTTTACAACGAGAAAAATCTAAATTTTTAATCTTATCCAAATCATAACAGTAAGAAAATTCTACTTCTTTACAACTTGTAATATCTAAATTATCATTAAGATCACAACAATGAAAATAAACTTTTTTACATTCATTTAATACCAACTCATTAACAATCCTAAGATCTGTGTTAACAAAAGAAACTTCGGCCTTATCAAATTCCATTTTTTCAGGAGATGCTTTAAAAAGCTTAAGAGAAATCTTTCCCCCACTCTTAAACTTTAACTCTTTATATCTACCATCTTTTTCTTTGATTTTATCAGTCAAATCCAAATCATCAACTAAAGAAAAATCACATACCTTAGGTAAATATAATTTATCCGTTGAAGATATATCATCACTTCCTAACTTTCTAATATTCTCATCACAAACTAAACAATCATAGTCACTCAAATCACCCTTAGGTTTTCTATTTTGTTTAGCAAAAAATACATGATTACCCTCATCATCATAATCTTTAGCAACTACACTATCAAAAAAATGAAATTTATCCAAATAATCGCCTTCTTCAGCTAATTTTCTTAATCCCTCATACACACTATTTCTGTGTTTTCTTGCAGTAATAGCTTCAAGCACAAAACTTCTAAATTCAAGCCTTTTTTCTTTATCTAATTTATTAATCTCCTTTAAAATAAACTTTATATTAACATAATGATTAGTTTTCTCTAGTACTTTAAGAGCAATCTCTGGCGATATAGTATCTCCATTATTATATCTTGCATGTTTAATAAAGTAATCTACAACAATGGGATTTTCTTTTGTTTTATAATATATCATCTAATCCCCCTTTACACCAAAACCTAAACCATTAAAAATATTAGATATCTTATTATTAAAAACCACTCGCCTATTAAACTTAATCTCCTTCAAAACTTTATCTCTTTGTTCTCTACTAGCAAATTTAATACTCTTAACATTAAGAAGAGATACTTCATCAACATAAACCTCATCACACATAGAAAAATCTAAACAAGTAGGTACATTTATAGCTTCTCTCAATAAAACAGTAGAATCTTTTCCGAACACAATATTCTGAACACCTGTCATATCAGAACCAGTCAAATCAACTCTATAACAATTAGTGAGATCTAAGTTTTCAGGCAAATTCTTTGAATTTCTTATCTCAACAGAAGTTTTTTCACTAAAGTGTAATTCTTTAACTCCTTTCAAATCACAACTACTCAAGCAAACATCTTGCAAATAATCTAAAGGAGGAAAACTCATCACTTCAGGAAAATTATATGCCCCACTTAAGTCAATCCTACGACCAGGTTTAAATTTAATCTTCTCAACTCCAGCTAAATCTGTATCTTTAAAACTAAAGTGTTCACATTTGCTCAAATCTAAAACTTTAGGTAAATTACGACAGCTTATAAACTTTATAGTATTAGCATCAATAATACCCGAAGTATATCCTAACTCATTCACAGTACTAAAATCACACTCATCAAACACCACACTTGCTTTAGGATATACATAAACAGCCTTAGGCAGAACCGTTTTATAAAATATACCTTTCTCCAAAACTCTAACATCATTTAAATTACTAATATCACAATTCTCAAAATTAATTTTTTTACAGCGAGAAACATCAAAATTATCCGGAAAATTATAATCTCCATTAAATTTAACCGTAGCACCATAAACAAAATTAACCCCCTCAAATTGACTTAAATCACAACCACCAAATTCAACATGAAAACAATTAGATAAATCTGTATAAGGTGGAATATTTTTAGCTCCCCTAAAATTAACTTTCTGAATACTCCCCAAATAAAGACGTGAAACACTCTTCAAATCTAATGAACAAAAATCAACAAAACTCCTATATGAATCAAACTTAGCAACACACCTCTTATTATCTTCAATGCACTTTTCCAAATCTACAGTACTATTATAAACAAAAACAAACTTACAATCATAAGGTTGATACACCTTTTTATAGCTATCAGCTTTTTCAAATTCTTCCAAGTACCCACCCTCAAGCGCTAGATTTCTCAAATTTTCATACACTCTTTTAGTATGCGCCCTTCTATTAACAGCAGATAAAACAAAAGCTTTGTAATACCATCTATCATCTTTATCTAGCTTATTAAGCTCTTTAAGAATAAATTTAATGTTTGCAATATGATTAGTCTGTTTCAAATAATTTAGAGCATCTATAGGCGGAATCGTTCCATGTTCCCTTCTCATCTGCTTTAACTCATAATCAAGCTCAATTGCTGATTTAGTATAGTTTTCAATATAAACGAACATGCTCTAAAAAACCATTTTTATTATTATTTGCCTATAAACTAAACTATAAAAAATTATTTGTAAAGCACTTTATCGACAAAACTTGCCAAATACCACAAAAAATGCCGACCATCCAGCCGACATTTATAATTAAACAATCAAACCTAAAATTTTTCCCTTAAAATTAAATAGAAGAAATTTTGGTAGTGAGTAGCGAATGTCCACCGAGGAGCACGAGTGTACATAGAAGTACACGACGCGACGAAGAGTGGCTTCCATTTGCTAACTCTCGCCCCACATTAAAGGAGGAAAATTTTAGATAGATAGAGATGGGCTTGAGGGAAATGAAAATTTTAGCGTACAAAGTGGTACGTGAATTTTCATTTTACATCCTCACGTTCATCGTTACAGGATTAAAGGAGGAAAATTTTGTGAAATAACTTTGAATGTCCTTCTCTAAAGCGGAGCGTACAAAAAGGTACGTGAGCATTTAGAGTAAGGCCTCCATTCAAAGATTAGTTTGCAAAATTTTTCCCTTTAATATTCTATGCCGAAACCAAACTCACTATCCCTCTCATCCTCCAACATCGGCACACCGCCATCACCAATCACGCGCTGATTGTTGTTAAAGTCAAAATCAGGCTTAAGCGCTTCTACAATAACAACCTTGTCATCAAGCGTTGCAGGCTTACCTGTTTGAGGGTTAACACGAATAAAACGAATACCTTTAGGCACACGAAAATCATAATTTGGCTTATCTTTTAGCGCATCTTTCATAAAATCATAAAAGATAGGAAGAGCCGCTGCTGCACCTGTTTCAATTTTACCAAGAGTGCGAGGCTCATCAAAACCAACATACACACCTACCACAAGGTCAGGAGAAAAACCAATAAACCAAGCATCTTTATTTTCATTGGTAGTACCAGTCTTACCTGCAAGATTTTTATTTAGAGAGGCCAGCCTTGCACCTGTACCACGAATAGCCACACCTTGTAAGATAGAAACCATCTGATAAGCAGTCAACTCATCAAGCACGCGCTGACGATTGTCCATAATTTCAGGCACTTCAGCTTTTTCATCAAAATGCGCAACTTTACAACCAATACACTCGCTATCATTGTTTCTATAAAGGCTCTTACCGTAGCGGTCTTGAATTTGCTCAATAAGATAAGGTTGAACCTTCATACCACCATTTACAAATGAAGAATAAGCTGTAACCATATCAATAAGGCGAGTATCACCAGAACCAAGAGACATAGATAAAAGATGAGGCAAATTATCCATAACACCTAAGCGCTTAGACATTTCTACCACTTTATCCATACCAATATCTTGAGCAAGACGAACAGTCATCAAGTTTTTAGACTTTTCAATACCTTGACGAAGAGTTGTAAGACCAGAAAATCCTTTTGAGTAGTTAGAAGGTTTCCACAAAGGAAGCCCCACACCTTGATTAAGCACAAAAGGAGCATCAAGAATTAAATCTGTTGGCGAATAACCAAGCTCTAACGCTGTAACATAAACAAAAGGCTTAAATGTAGAACCGGTCTGACGATAAGCTTGTGTAGCTCGATTAAATTGCGATTTATCAAAAGAGAAACCACCAACCATAGCTAAAATCTTACCATTATGAGGGCTCATAACAACCATTGCCCCCTCAACATTAGGCACTTGACGAAGCTCAAAAGCACCAGCTTTTATTTCTTCAACATAAATCACATCGCCTTTAGTTAACACATCAGACGCCTTTTTAGGGGATAAACTAACACGTTGATCTTCCAATGTTTTTCTAGCCCAAGCTAAACTCTTTAAGCTAATTTCACCTTTTTTACCATCAATAGTCTCAACTGTAGCTTTATTACTATCAACTGCCACAACAACAGCTTTAACCCAGCTATCTTCCGCTCCTTTAGGAAGTTCTGCCGCAAGCAAATCCTCTTTATAGTTACCATTTAAGTCAATAGCAATACCTGTAGGACGATACCCATGGCGTCTATCATAATTAATCAACCCCTGACGGAAAGTCTTAGTAGCCAACTTTTGAAGTTCTGGATCAACAGTAGTACGCACCATCAAACCACCTTCAAAAATAGCATCATCGCCTAAACTCTTAGCCAATACACGACGCACTTCATCACTAAAGTACTCACCATCTTCTAAATATCCAAAACGCCTATCAACAGTAACCAATGGCCTAGCTTTGGCAACATCACCCTCTTCACGAGTTGCATATCCATCTTCAATCATACGCTCAATAACCCAGTTACGACGACCAACCGCTTGTTCATAACGTTTTTTAGGATTATAGTTATTTGGACCTTTAGGAAGAGCTGCCAAATATGCCGCCTCTTCTAAAGTCAACTCATCAAGCGCTTTATTGAAATAATTCAAAGCAGCTGCCGCCACACCATAAGCACGGTTACCCAAATAAATCTCATTTAGATAAAGCTCTAACACATGCTCTTTAGAAAATGCTCGACTAATGCGATATGCCAAAATAGCCTCTTTAATTTTACGAGTTAGCGAACGCTCAGAAGACAATAAAAAGTTTTTAGCCACTTGCTGAGTAATTGTAGAAGCACCAACCAAACGACGTCCTTGAGCATAATTTTTAAAATTCGTAATAATAGCACGAGCTATTCCGAGAAAATCAATACCAGAATGAGAATAAAAGTGCTTATCTTCTGCCGCAATAAAAGCATGTTTTATTCTTTCAGGAATTTTATTTTCAGGCACAAAGATACGTTTTTCAACGGCATACTCCATCAAAACCTGTCCGTCTCCAGCATAAAGTCTTGTAGTAACAGGAGGCTCATATTTTGATAAACTCTTATAATCCGGTAAATCAAAACCATTTACACTTAACCATACAAAAACACCGGCAAACAAAAGTGCCACCATCAACATACCAAAACTGATAAGATTTATAATAAGTTTATGCATAAACTAAACGCCTCAAAAGTACCTTTAAAAAAATCGATATAAATATATACTATATCAATAATATAGCAACCTATAAATAAGCCTTATACCCATATATTTACAACAAAAAAGGTGTACCAAAGTACACCCTCATAAAATAAATTTAGCTAAAATTATTTACCAAAAGCATTTTTCAAATTATTTTTAGCATCATCTAATGCTTTTTTTCTCTTTGCTTTTTCAGCTTCATACTCAGCTTTTTTAGCTTCTTTCTCTGCTTTAAGCTCAGCCTTTTTAGCTTCATATTTTGCTTTTCTTGCTTCTTTTTCAGCCTTTGCTTCAGCCTTCTTTGCCTCAGCTTTTGCTTTCATCTCTTCTTTCTTAGCTTTTGCTTCAGCTTTTTTAGCTTCAACTGCTTCAGATGTAGCATTTACATCATTAGCAAGTTTATTTGTAGCTCCTGCCAAATCAAACGCATTTGCATTAAAACTAAATAAAACTGCAAACAAAACCAAACCTAACTTTTTCATAACTAATCTCCTATAAATTACTTAACAGAATAAAAAATATATAACAAAACCTGATTTATCAAATAAAATTAAAATGTATCCACCTATTTACTTACCGTCAGGCCTATGTTTTTTCGCAAAAAACTGCCAAAATATATCTGTTTCATATTCTTTTGCCGTATATTGATGATTTGCATCCCACCCAAAAATAGGCATACGCACAAACGATTTATTAAGTGTATAAATCTCATCAGCCACCAAATTAATTCTACCAGCTTTTGATGTATAATAAAATCCACGATAAAATTCTGTTAATGGCGTAACCGCACCAATTAACATCATACTGGCTAAAATAACTGTTAAATACTTATTTCTATTCTCAAATAAAAATCTAATACAATAAACAGCTAATAAAATAATTGCAGGAATAGATGATCGCATACAAAAGTTATTTTGTTCATCAACCCTTAAAAAAGGAATAAACAATAACATCACTACAAGCGATACAAAAAACACATCTTTGTAAAATTTTTTACAAATAATCAAAGAGTAAGACATAAACTCTAAAGTAATAAATATCAAAAAATTACGTAATGTAGTATATTCAAATAATGGATAATATCCACTCATTCCTTCAGAATTAGTAATATAAAATATAACCTCAACTGGCAACAACCAAAATACCCCAATAAGATTTTGCGCACTAAACACTTCACCACAAATAAAACTTTTTTTATCATATTGTTGTAACAATAAATTAACGCAATACATTAACATAAAAACACCAATTCCTGCCGTTGGATATGGTGACATAAATAAACTAATTGCAATCAAAAATCCAAAGTTCTTAACCCTTCTCTCATTAAAAACTAAAAATGTAATCAAGGCAACGGGAATAAACTGATTAAAAATCCAAAACAACATTGTAGTAATAGATGAATACTGTATAAAACTAGCCCACCACTCTAAATGAAATTCAAAAGGAGCTTGATACTTAATAATATTATCCCCTACAACATCCATACCTGAAAAAAGTATAAACATAACAATAGCTAACCAAATTTGCTTATTATCATTAGCCTTAACCGCTTTCAACAAATGAACTAAAACTAAAGTCACTCCACAAACCGCATACATAAACAAAATTATATTCGCAAAAATAAATGCATTATATGAAGATAAACCAATCAATAGAGCAAATTTACCAAACAAAGCCGGAAACAACCAATACCCCATATAATAAACCATAGGTGTATTAGCTCTATCATAAAAAACAGGCCATTCATAATTAATTAAATCACGAAAAACCGCATTTCTAAAATGATAATCAAATGGCTGATGATAAAAATATCCAATACCAGCTAAAAAGCTCCAAACAGTAGCAATACCAATCACAACCAACAACGAATTATAACTCAATATCTCAACATCATCACTCTTTATAGAGCTATAAACTTTATAAAATGCAAAACAAAATGCACCACCAAAAACAATAGCCCATCCATAATCTAGCCAATTTAACAAAAAAAGCAACAATGGAATAGCCAAATAAATATATGTAAACTTATAAAGAGACGATGTTTTCATTTACTAACCCAGATAAAAAAGGGGCATATTTCAGCCCCTTAAATTTTCACTTAAGCATTTTTCTTATCTTTTACCAAAGAGACAATTACACCACCTGCTAACATAGAGAATGTAATTACTAATGAATGAAGAGATTCCAAATGCAACCCAAACATTGGCAAGAATATCTTAATACCAATGAATATCAAAACAATAGCCAAAGCTTGTTTTAGGTATACAAAGCGATGAACAGCTGCTTCAAGCAAGAAATACAACGCTCTCAAGCCCAAAATAGCAAAAATATTACTTGTATACACTACAAATACATCTTGAGTAATAGCAAAAATAGCAGGAATACTATCAAGTGCAAAAATCACATCCATTAACTCAATAAGTATAAGAGCAAACAATAATGGTGTCATATATCTCTTACCTTTTTTAACTGTAACAAAATGAGCACCATCTATCTTGTGAGTAACAGGAAAGTGTTTTTCAATAAACTTATACATCTTGCTATCTTTAATATTAGCCTCTCCGTCCTTATTTTCTTCAGCTTTATGGCCAACCATCTTAATACCAGTATAGATAAGAAAGGCAGAAAAGATATATAATACCCAATGGAATTGATGAATAATAGCAGCACCAATACTAATCATAATAGCACGCATAACAACCGCACCTAAAATACCCCAAAAGAGTACTCTGTGCTGATATTGTCTTGGCACACCAATACAAGTAAAGATGATAGACATAACAAAAATATTATCCATAGACAAACTTTTCTCAATCAAAAAGCCTGTATAGTAATCCATTGCTAAATTAGCACCTTTTTCGTACCAAACAAAAAGCCCAAACAAAAGACCTGCTCCCACATATGCTACGCACACCCATAAAGTATGAGAAAAGCTAGGTACTTCATTTTTACGATTAAAGCAAAATAAATCTAGTGCTAATAATACAATAACTGCAACACCAAAACAAACCCACATCATTTCTTGAGATAAAACAGCATGATGTGTAAACATATATTGTAATTTTTCCAACATATTCCTTTCCTTAAGATAAATTAGTCTTCAATATTCCATACTGTGCGAATAATCTCTTCAACATCAGTATATTTTGGCTCCCAACCCAATATTTCTTTTGCTTTAAGAGCTTTTGCCGTAAGCATAGCAGGATCCCCTGCTCGTCTTGAAGCATAATCATAATTAAGTTTTTTACCAATAACTTTTTCTACAGCATCAACAATTTCTTTAACGCTAGTACCTTTTCCAGTTCCAAGGTTAACTGTAAAAGACTGATTATCACTCATCAATTTATTAAGAGCCAAACTATGAGCCACACCTAAATCTGTAACATGAATATAATCTCTAACACATGTTCCATCATAAGTATCATAATCATTACCAAAAATAGAAAAACTCTCTCTTCTTCCACTTGCCACATCCATAATTATAGGCATTAAATTTTGCGGATTTCTTTCTTTTGCTCTTATACTACCATCTTTTGCATAACCAACCGCATTAAAATATCTCAAAGATGCATAGTTAATTTTACCCAATTTAGAAAACCACTCCATATTTTCTTCAATACAACGCTTAGTATATCCATAATAATTAATTGGATTAATTGGATGATTTTCATCAATTGGCACATATAAAGGCATCCCATAAACCGCAGCCGATGAAGAAAATACAATATACTTAACCCCATTTTCCACCATCGCATTCAATATATTAAGAGAACCTCTTAAATTATTTTCTGCATAATCCTCAGGTTTTATCATAGATTCGCCCACAGCTTTCTTCGCTGCCAAGTGTACAACTCCATCAACCCCATTCATAGCCTTAACAAGAGCTTCTTTATCTAAAATATCACCTTCAATAAACTTAGCACCGCTCAATATATTGCTTTTATCACCGCTAGAAAGATTATCAAAAACAACAACTTCAAAACCATCTTCAATAAGTTGCTTCTGAACATGACTACCAATATAACCAGCTCCGCCAATAACTAAAATTTTCTTACTCATATTTTGCTCCAATATAAACAAATATGCTTTTTGCTATCATATAATCCCTTAAATTAAAATGACTTAACAAGCTTATCCACATAATCCACAAGCTTTATTAAAAAAACGTGAATTTATTAAACTTTTGCTCCATAACATGATAAACGGACTACATTAAAAGGATTTTAAACCATGGAAGAATTGGATGTAACACGCCTACCTCGCAACATTGATGCCGAACAATCACTCATCGGAGCATTACTTGCAAATAATAAGGCATTCGAAAAAGTTTCAGAATTTCTAAAAGCTGAGCATTTTTCTGACCCAATTCACGTAAAAGTATTCGATGTAATAAGCAGAATTATTCAAAAAGGACACACCGCTGATGTTATAACTCTAAAAAACTACTTTGAACAAGAAGGTACATTAAACGATGTCGGTGGTATAAACTACTTAGTAAAATTATCAGAGTCCTCATCTCCACTTACAAATGTAGAATATTACGGACAATTCATATATGATAAATTTTTACGTCGAGAACTAATAGCCACAGGTTATGATATTGCTAGTGAAGCAATGACTGAAAACCTAGAAATGAATACCGCTTCACAAATAGAAAAAGCAGAAAAACGTTTATTTAACCTTGCAATGCACGGAGACGGTCAAAAAGGCTTCCAAGATTTTGGAACAACATTAAACTCTACCCTACAAATGATTGAAAAAGCTTACCAAAAAGAAGGAAAAGTATCCGGTCTTCCAACAGGCTTTACAGATTTAGACCTTAAAATGGGTGGATTAAATGAATCAGACTTAATCATCTTAGCTGGTCGTCCTGCGATGGGTAAAACAGCGTTAGCTATTAACATAGCTTATGCCGTAGCAGAACATATGGCAAAACCTGAGGTACAAATGGACCCTCATGATAAAGGTGTAGCAATATTCTCACTTGAGATGTCAGCAGAACAATTAGCTTCACGTATTCTATCATCAATCACAGATACTCCTGGTCACAAACTAAGAACTGGTGATATGGAACTCGGCGAATTTAATCGCATTGCCACAGCTGTTAGAGAATACCAAAAATTACCTTTATATATAGATGACACTCCTGGTGTAAACATAAATACCATCCGCACACGTGCAAGAAGATTAAAAAGAACCAATGGCTTGGGCTTAATCATTATTGACTATATCCAACTAATTTCCGGTTCTGGCGATCAAAAGAACCAAGGCAACCGCGTGCAAGAAGTGTCAGAAATTTCACGTGGTCTCAAAATCTTAGCTAAAGAACTTAAAGTACCAGTTATAGCTTTATCTCAGTTAAACCGTGGTCTAGAAAGTCGTGATGACAAACGCCCATTAATGTCAGACTTACGTGAATCAGGATCTATCGAGCAAGACGCCGACATCGTAATGTTCGTATTCCGTGAAAACTATTACATCCATAACGCTGAACCAAAACGCAATACTGGTGAAACTGATGAACACTTTAACACTCGCGTTGAAGAATGGATAAAACGAGATAGAGACACCGCAAATATCGGTGAAGTAATCTTAGGTAAACACCGTCACGGTTCAACTGGTACAGTAAAACTATTCTGGAATGGTGAATTTGCTCGCTTCGGCAACCTAACAAGAGAAGACTACCTACCTGAACAAAGAGGATAAAATGAAAAAATATACAAAAGATGAATGGGAAAATATCTGCCGTCACTGTGGCAAATGCTGTCTTATCAAATTAGAAGATGAAGATACTGGTGATTTATACTATACAAATATAGTATGCCAATATTATGACGAAGAAAAAATGCGCTGTTCAGTATATGACAAACGTTGCGAATTAGTACCAACATGCATTAAACTCTCACCAGAAAATGTAGATAAAATATCTTGGATGCCAAAAACTTGCGCTTATCGTGAATTGTTTGAAAAAAATCCATCATCAATAAAAACCACCATCAAAGGCAGAGTTGTTAGCGAAACAGAAGTTAACGAAGAAGAATTAGAAGACCATATTGTAGATTGGGATGATTTATAATGGAAAATCAAGAATATAACTTAGAAGAACAATACGACCCACAATCAAGATACGACAATCTAGATGACGTAGAGCCAGAATTTTGGAAGAAAAAATCATTAGAACAAATGACCAAACGTGAATGGGAACTCTTGTGTGACGGTTGTGGTAAATGTTGCTTAAATAAATTAGAAATCAAAGGAAAAGTATGTTATACAAATACTTACTGTAGATTTTTAGATACAAAAAGCTGTTTATGTAAAATTTATTCGCATCGTTTCCAAAAAGTTAACGATTGCCGTGATATAGATATCTCTGCGATTCGGGAAAAGCCCAAATGGTTACCTAAAACTTGCGCCTATATCTTGCTAGATGAAGGTAAACCACTACCAGATTGGCATCCGCTAATAACCAAGCGAGCTAATTCTGTGCACGAAGCTGGCGTTTCTCTACAATCAAGAACACTAATAAATGAATCAGAGGTAGTAGATTATGAAAATCACATTGTTGAGTGGGAAGACATTTGATATAAACGCAGACCTAGGCTTTGATATGAAAGTTATATATTCTGGTCGCTCTAGAAGATTAACTTTACGTATAGATAAAAAAGACAGAGTTGCGGTTTTAACAATTCCAAAGTACTGCTCACGCAAAAAAGCAGTATCATTTGTAGAAAGCCATCAAGACTGGGTTTTAGATAATTTAAGCAAAATCCCAGAATTAAAGCAATTCCAAAACAATGATACAATCTCTATCTTTGGCAAAGATTATCGTATAGAACACACAGATATACGTGGCAACACAAGATTAGATAAGAAAAACAAAATCTTATATGTATCTGGCGGTATTGAATTCCTACATAGAAGAGTAAAAGATTTCATCAAAAAATTAGCATTAGAAGAATTTACAGCTCGCTCAATTGATGTAGCCGATAAAATTGGCAAAACTGTACATAATGTTTGCATTAAAGATACAAAATCACGTTGGGCAAGTTGCTCAAGCTTGAACAACATAAATTACAGTTGGCGCTTAGCTCTAGCCCCAGAATACGTAATCCGTTATATTGTAGCACATGAAGTATCACACTTAAAACACCAAGACCACTCTGCATACTTCTGGGCTTTAGTAGAATTTTTAGAAGAAGACGCCCATAAAGGACGTGATTGGCTAACTCATAACGGCCACCTACTTTATACTTATAAATAAAAAACAAAACAGCTCAAACAAAAACGCCTCCACCACGGAAGCGTTTTTTATTATATAAACATGTGGTTAAATGGGATAAATTTTACGTTTATAGCCTCAGATGTCCTGTAGCAAAAATTCTAGTGTACAAAAAAGGTACATGAATTTTTGCTAACAGGCTTCCATCTGAGAGATAGAAACTAAAATTTATCCATTT
>JAZQTW010000065.1:0-10942 GCA_045630985.1 Alphaproteobacteria bacterium | reverse complement strand
AAGGGTACATGAGCGAGTGCCGACGCTCATATGATGGCGATTTAGCACATCCCCCTAAAACCGATACTCATAGCGATTAAACGGATTTTTACTCTCCCTCACTACCAACCATCCCCTATACTTTGAAGAATCAAAAATTCTAAGCATATCACGCTTCTGATTAAAATCTTTAAACACTATACGGCGTGTCTTAGATACTACAACATTCTCCATATCAAGAGTTGCGCAATTAGAAACATCTACATTGCGAGGAAGTTTTGCTCTTTTCAAATTAACATCAGAATCAGGCGCAAAAGAAAGAAAACCCATAAAGGTCAAAGCAGTATTGCGTAAATCAACCTTAGAACACTCAGAAAAGTCTATATTTGTCGGTATATTAACTGCATCATAAAGATACACTTCTGCATCCGGAGCAAAAGAAATATTTTCTACTAACGATAAATCACATCGTCCCAAATCAACCTTAGAACATCTAGATACATCTAAATTTTTAGGTAAATTTTTAACATTCAACAAATCAACTTCAGAACCTTTTCTAAAAGAAAGTACATCTATACCAGATAAATCTGCACAACTCAAACGTACCTTAGAGCAATTAGAAAAATCTATATTAGATGGCACCTCTTTTACACCAAACAAATCAACTTTTGCCCCATCCTTAAACTTAAGATTATCAACGCCAGCAATATTACATTGTGCAAGCACAACCGAAGAAAGCATAGAAACATTTAAATTATGAGGCAAATTAAACGCATCAGTAAAATCTACCTTAGAATTTTTCTGAAACTTAATAGACTTCACTTCATCAAAATTACAACCACTCAAATTAACTTCTCTACACTTAGATAAATCAAGCGTTTTAGGAAGCACAGCTTTTCTCAAATCCAACACACAATCTTCTGCAAAAACAAACTCTTTAATATCATCCAAAACGCACTCTTGCAAATCTACTTTAGAAGCAAAAGATACATCCAACTCATGAGGCAAACGAGAGCGACAAAAATGCACTTCAACCCCATCCGTAAACTTAAATTTAGATAAATCATTAACATCATTATCTGTAATATAAACTTCCTTACAACCAGACAAATCTATACACTCTGGCAAATGCGCTTTAGATAGATTAACCGTACAACCTTTTTTGAAAATAATGTTGTTAATCTTAGATAAATCACTACCAATTAAAGATACATCATTACATACGCTAAAATCCATATTATCATCAATAAAAGCTTCATCAACAATCATATTCTCAATAGAAGAAAGCATTAAATTCTTCACAGCAGTCAAATCGCATTTCTTTAAATTAACTCTTTCCGCCACATTAATTTCAATATTCTCCGGAAGTTTTGCATGGTCTAAATCAATAATGTTTACATCAAAAAACTTCAACAATTTAAGCGCGCTCAAATCACAACCAGAAAGGTTCACTTTTTTACATTGACTAAGCTTTAACTCATCCGCAAGCTTAGCATCTGCCAAATCAACCACAGAGCCTTCCATAAACTTATAATTTCTCACATGCCTCAAATCGCAATAGCATAAAAACACCTTATCACAACGAGAAAAATCTACATTAGAAGGCAACAAACAAGTAGCAGAAATTCTAGCCTCACCATCAAAGTCACAAACCAAAGCCTGATACTTTGTTAAATCACCTTTAATCTCTTCATAAGAGCGAGGACGAAAGATATAAGTTCTAGTAGATTGCGAAGCCAAATACTCTTTAGCATCAACATTCTTAAGTTTATTAAGCTCCTCGTCATACCCACTTTTAACAGCCAAAGCCATAGCCTTAACCGCAATAGAACTAGGTTGCTCACGACGACACACAACAGAAAGCACAACGTCTTTATATTCGGCTTGAGCATCACCAGATATCCCCTCAATAATATCTAATAACTTTGCAATACAAGGCTCAAAGTTAGTAGACTTTAGCACTTCCATCGCCACCTCAGGACTAAACTTTTTTTCACCACTAACATATGGTGCTAAAAACTCTTCAACTTCAACAGCATTTTTAGGTTTAACAATATCAATAAAACGCATATCAAAACTCCCAACTTTAAGCCACTTTTAAATCATTTGCCACTTTATAAACTTGTGATGAATAATGCGAACCTTTAATCAAAATCACATCACCATCTCTCAAAATTTCTGATAACAAAAATTCACTCAATCCCTCAATGTTATCAAAGTAATATTTTTCCACCTCACTACCTAGTTCAGCTTAAATAATTTTGGTCTCTTCACAAACTCCAATAACCACATCAATGTTATTATTCTGCAAAGCAACACCTACTCTTTTATGAGCTTCAACAGTATAATCACCAAGCTCAGCCATCTTACCAATAAGAGCAATCTTACGCCCTAACGTTTTCATCTTACCCAAGTTCTCAACCGCCAAAACAGTAGCATCCGGACCAGCCGAATAACTATTATCAATCAACACAACTTTATTGCCGTTAATCTCCAAATTATACTTCTTACCACGACCTTCTAATGCCCCAAAACCGCTAATAGCTTTTGCCCCAACATTAACATCTAAACCAAGAGCTTTCACCACTTCCAAAACCGCCCAACCATTATAATAACCATGCCGAGCCTCATCTTCCACATCAAACTCTGCACCAACATGGTTTTTCTCACCATATTCCAAAACATTATCTGTAAAACGCAACGCTTCAGCTCTTAAAATATCTGCACAATTTGTATCTTGGTTAAAAATTGCCACACCATCTTTTTTAAGACCAGAAAAAATTTCTGCCTTTGCTCTAGCAATATTTTCAATAGAACCTAAAAATTCAATATGCATTGGCAACACATTAGTCACCACTGCCAAATCAGGTTCTGTCATCTCTACTAATTGCCTAATCTCATTTGGCGCACTCATACCCATCTCAATAATCACATACTCTGCACTCATATCAATATCAAGAAGTGAGCGAGGCACTCCAATATGATTATTAAAATTAGCCTTTGTCGCATAAGTCTTACCAAAGCTACTCAACGCAACTTTTAATTCTTCTTTTGTAGTAGTCTTACCGGAGCTACCAGTTAAAGCAATAACCTTACCCTTAAACTGTCTGCGATTATAATTAGCAATCTTACCCAAGGCTTTGAGTGTATCATCAACAATAATAACTCTAGATGCTTCAACACCCTCTGGCAAAAACTCAGCAACCACTAAAGGAGCACCTTTTTCTAGCACATCTTTAATAAAGTTATGGCCGTCAAACTTCTCCCCTCTAATTGCCACAAACAAAGACCTATTATCAATCGTCCTACTATCGGTCGAAACATCAACAATATCAGCCTCAAACACCTCTTTATCAAAACCTAAAATTTCTGCAATTTTATTACTTTTTAGTTCAATCACTATTTTTATCCTTAATTACACAGATTCCAAGATATACATATTTTTACAAATAAAAGTTAATTTGTGGTTAGCGACAAATTTTTTTCCTTGATTTTTTTAGATAATTGTCGTATATACATACCCTAACCCTAAGGAGCAAAAAATATGAAATGTCCATTTTGTGGTTCAAACAACTCTCAAGTTAAAGACTCACGTGATACTGTTGATGAAAATGCAATCAGACGCAGACGTGAATGCCCAGACTGTGGTGGCAGATTCACCACCTATGAACGCATTCAACTACAAGACTTAACTGTAGTAAAAAAGAGCGGTGAACGTGTTCCTTTTGATAGAGATAAACTATTACGTTCAATCAGCCTTGCTGTTAGCAAATGCGGACTATCTACCTCAGATGTAGAACGCTTAGTAGAAGAAATTCGTCGCGAACTAGAAAATTCTGGTGTTCTAGAAATCTCTTCTCAGCTAATTGGCGAAAAGGTGATGGATAAACTAGTAAGTATAAACAAAGTGGCTTACATTCGCTTTGCTTCAGTATATAAAGACTTCCGCGAAGTTAAAGACTTTGAGGAATTTGTAAGTAAAATTAATTCTTAAAACGAGGTATTAAAAGAAATGGTAAAATACGTTTCTGAAAAGATTAGAAAAAAATCTGGTGCAAGATTATCAGCAGTACAAGCAATATATACAACATCATTCACAGATGTTAGTGTAGATGAACTAATCACTAACTTCCAAAATGGCGACATTGGTCGTTATGCCATCGAAGAAGATATTATGACCGGAGAACACTTAGTAGAACTAGAAGAAATAGATAAACCATATTTTGAAACATTAGTTCGTGGTGTACTAAGCAAAAAAGAAGATTTAGAAAACTCTTTACGTGGCTATCTCAAAGACGCATCTACCTATGAACATATGAATGCCACCATGCAAGCATTACTTTTATGCGCAGTATACGAACTCGCATACACAACAGAAATAGATACAAAAGTTATCATTCAAGAATACGTAGATCTTGCATATGCATTCTTCATCAAAAACGAACCAAAAATGGTAAATGCTATTCTTGATCAAATCGCAAAAAATATAAGATTATAATAAGAGTAAACCAATGGCAATATTAAAGCTTTATACATATCCGCATAAAATCTTAGCTCAAAAATGTGAACCTTTCACTGAAGTAAACGACGAGGTAAGAAAGCTATTAGATGATATGCTAGAAACTATGTATGAAGATAAGGGCGTAGGCTTAGCCGGTCCTCAAATTGGTGTTGCCAAACGTATCATTGTTGTAGATGATAAAACTGGAGAAAATGGCGAGCCAGGGCCAAACCCAATGTACATGGTAAACCCAGAAATCATTTTCAGAAGTGAAGAAATGGTCGATTCTAATGAAGGTTGCTTATCAGTACCTGGACAATCAGCAACCGTAGAACGCCATGAAAGAGTAACCGTTAAATACCTCGATTACAACGGTAACGAACAAATACTAGAAGCAGACGGCTTTTTGGCTATCATCTTACAGCACGAAACAGACCACTTAGACGGTGTATTATACATAGACCGCATAAGCAGATTAAAGCGTAATATGATAATCAAAAAACTAGCTAAAGCATAGAAGGACCACCGGTCCTTTTTTTATACCCCAACAAGCACCCATAAATAATCACGCCACAAACACCTATCAACAAAATAGCAATGGCTTTGGATAGTGAGCATGCTGGAAGTGGTTTTAAAGTTGATGTGTACAAAAAAAGGCGTACATGAGCGAGTGCCAATGCTCATATGATGGAGATTTAGCACATCCCCCAATTTAAAACAGAACATCGAAGATGTTGCCATGGGTGGGATAAAGTGCGGTGCTTGAAGTAAATTTGCGACCGCGGTGTACAAAAAAAGGTACATAAGGGAGCAAATTCACGATAATGACCGTGCTTTAGCACATCCCCCCCTAAAATAATTGTTGCAATTATTTTCTTCTCATATATAATCCTACTCCGTTGAAAATTATATGGAGAACTAATATGTCATTAAAACATACACGCGAACAAAATTATCCTGAATGGTATCAGGACGTAATAACTGTTTCTGAGATGGCTGAAGTTTCATCTTCGCCTGGCTGTATGGTTATCAAACCCTGGGGATATGGCATATGGGAAAGAATACAAAGAGTATTGGATGATAAAATTAAAGAAACAGGACATGAGAATTGTTATTTTCCATTGTTCATTCCATTAAAGTTTTTCCAAAAAGAGGCAGAACACGTTGATGGTTTTGCTAAAGAAATGGCTGTGGTTACACATAGCAGACTAGTTAACGAAAATGGTAAACTTGTGCCTGCAGGTGAGTTGGAAGAGCCATTGATTGTGCGCCCAACATCTGAGACAATTATTGCTGATTCATTTTCTAAATGGGTTGAGTCATATCGTGACTTACCTATTATGATAAACCAATGGGCAAACGTTGTAAGATGGGAAATGCGTCCACGTATTTTCTTAAGAACACGTGAATTCTTATGGCAAGAAGGCCATACTGCACACTCAAACTATAAAGAAGCAGAAGAAGAAACTATTACAATGCTTAATGTATATGCTGATGTTGCAGAAAATGCTTTTGCTATGCCTGTACTAAAAGGTAGAAAACCAGAACATGAAAAGTTCCCTGGAGCAGTTGATACATATTGTATTGAAGCTATGATGCAAGATGGACGTGCATTACAAGCAGGAACTTCTCACTTCTTAGGTCAAAACTTTGCAAAATCTGCAGATATTAAGTTCCAAAGCAAAGAAGGCAAACTTGAATATGCATATACTACATCATGGGGTGTTACCACACGTTTAATCGGTAGCTTAATTATGACACACGCTGATGATGAAGGTATGGTTGTACCACCTGTACTTGCTCCACATCAAATTGTTATTGTTCCTGTTATTAAGGATAAGAGCAAAACATATGAAGTTATGGACTATGCAACAAATTTATATAAAGAGTTAGCTAAAAAATCTTATAACGGCGAAAAATTACGTGTTAAATTAGATAAACGCGATAAAGACTCTTTAGATAAAGGTTGGGAATGGTTAAGAAAAGGTGCTCCTTTAATTGTAGAAGTTGGTCTTCGTGATATTGAGAAAAATGGCTTAATGCTAAAAACTCGTATCAAGATGAACACTCCAGAATTTAAGCAATTCCCAAGTGTAACTGAGTTTGTAGATACAATTGAAGCAAGAATTGCATCTATCCAAAATGAAATGTTAGCTACAGCAAAAGCAAGATTAGAAAATAATATCCGCACAGATATCAAAACAAAAGAACAAATGCGTGAATATTTCTCTAAACAAAATGTATTTTTAACAGATAATAATGGCGTAGCTTTTGTAAGAGGTAAATGGTGTGAAGATCCAGAAACAGAAGCACTCTTAAAAGAGATGAAAATCACAATAAGATGCATCCCAGAAGATCAAACAAACACAGAGGGCGAATGCTTGCTAACAGGCAAAAAAGCAACATTAGATGTTATCTACGCTCGCTCTTACTAAACGCTAAAAAAGCAAAACAAAAGAGGTGATAAACTCACCTCTTTTTTTATGCAAAATACCCCATAAATAAATCAGCAATGGGTTGAGAAAATGGTTGTGCTGGAAGCAAAAAGTCGACCGCGGTGTACAAAAAGAGGTACATAAAGGAGCGAATTCACAATCATGAGAGCGTTTTAGCACATCTCAATTTTAAAACCGAAAGCGAAGCTTTGCTACGGGTGGGATAAAGTGCGATGCTGGAAGTGAATTTGCGACTGCGGTGTACAAAAAAAGGGTACATAAAGGAGCAAATTCACAATCATGAGAGCGTTTTAGCACGCCCCTATGGACGAACGTCATAATCAGGCGGTATAACCAAATCCCCCCTCTTCTTCGCCCCATTCCTCAGAACCTTCGTCTCATCCGGCTTAGAGCGAGCCATACCAAGCTTTTCTTTGGTCAAACCACAAGAAGCGATAAAACAAACAGCAACCAATAAAACTAAAATTTTCTTCATTTATCTATCCCTTCATGAAAATTCTGTACTTTTTTGCAGTCTTTAGCGCACAAACCATCTATGATAATCAAAAACGCACCAATACAAATAAAGCTATCTGCAACATTAAAAGCAGGCCAATGATGTCCAAACGCATGCACATCCAAAAAGTCAAACACAGCACCCAAGCGAATACGATCAATTACGTTGCCAATAGCCCCACCGATAACCATACCAAGAGCAACTTGCATATATCTCTTATGCTCATTTTTAAGCCAATAAATAAGCATACCAGCAACAAGCAAAGAAAAGGAAGATAGTACATAAACGCCCATGCCCCCCAAATCATTAAACATAGAAAAGCTAACGCCAGTATTCCACGCTGTAACTAAATTAAAGAAAGGAAAAACCTCAACAACAGGTGCAGTTTCTGATAAATAACCAAAGATTAAGCATTTTGATAATTGATCAAAAATTGTAACGCCCAAAGCAACTAACAAACCGACTAACACGGCAACTCCTACATTTTAATTAATAATGTCGGATTATATGTAAAATAAGGGTATAAGTGCAATCGCTATTTTCGTTTTTCCACAAACTAAAAGACTAATCAAAATCCACGCCATTATTTTTACTGTAAGCTTTAGAATTTTGAACCTTCAACTGCGGAATAGTAGCTGTTACTTTCACTAACTCATTAAAAGCACCCAACAATTGAGGATTATTTGCTGCTATAAATTTACGATTCATCTCAGACACACTATCAACCCTTGATTCACGAGTTGCAGAAGTTGAAACAGCTTTTTCTTCAGGCATATTTTTTGCAATATCCTGAGTAATATTATCAAGTTCATTCAAACCAAATAAAAGAGCATTGTTTCCAACAGTAGAAAAATCTGGCTGATAACCGGTACCTTCTAATCTTTCACCATTTGCTCCAGTATATCCTTCTGGAGGCAAAGCAATTTTCAATCCATAAGGTAATGGAATAGCTGCCTTAGGTGTCGCTGCTGGATGATATTGAACAACACCGCAACTATGATCACCTATTGTGCGCACACAAGGATGCTCACGCAAACGCCCAATTGTCAATTCTGCATTTGAACCAGTATTTTGGTCTGTTAAAACTAAAATTGGTTTACTATACCCTAACTCAGGATTAAACGGATAAGTATCTGTCCAAGCCTCATCTCTCTTGCTATATTGAGTATTTTGCTCTTGATCAATAAGCCTTTTTCTATCAATAACATTTTTACCCTCAATATATGCATAGCTTAACTTTGCCGCTAATGTATCTAATTTTAGATGTCCTAAAGGCTCTGTAGAAACTGTATTACCATATAAAGTTCTAGCCATATAATCACCAATATATGGCCAACCACCACCATTACCGCGTAAATCTAAAACCAAAGTATCACAATCTTTATATTCTTGTTTAGAAAACTCTTTTGCTAAATCAACAAAATCTTTAATCAAGGTCTCATCTAATTCACCCTTACGATTAATTGCAGCAAAACTAGACATACCAATCATCATGATATCTTTATCCTGATGTTTTATCTTAGTCATACGCCAAGTTTCCCCTTTTTTATCAGATAAAATCTCTGCCCCATTCTGTATCAACAAATCGATATTTTCATCTTTAAATAAATTTGTTCCCACTTGATTTCTCTCAGCATACAAATGTTCAATAACTCCACGCTTTGACTCATCAAGACTATTATGACTTACATATTCTTTTAAATCAGATTTAAATGCACTATGCTCTTCTGGAGAAAACATCATACCCATAGGAACACCTTTGGTACTAAATACATTAAAGTGATTATCAGGCAAATACTTTTTAGAAAACTTAAATAACTCTTTCCCCATATCCAAAACAGAACGCTCTTCATTTGTAAATAAATACATCCTCACTAATTCTTCTTTAAATTCATTTTTTACATCATCAGAAAAAGTAATATTATCTGCCTGCACATCTGCAAACCCAGGATGTCCCTCACTAACATAACGAGCAAAAACTGCTAACATTTTTCGTTGCTCTTCAACAGATAACATTTCATCATCACTCTGTTTTGCAGCATTAGGCAAAACCATATCCATATCGGAAGCTGATGATATAATTTTATTAAAAGCACAATCCAAATCTTCAATATATTTTTGTTTATTACTTTCAACTATATCTTTCATCCACTTCTCTCCTAGCAACCTTTACCTTTTGAATGTGCTAAAATTTGCTTCATAATTACATCTTCATAAATTTCCATACGCATAGCATCAGAAAGTTCTTTTTTCATCCCTTCACGTTCTTCTTCAGGGGCTTCATCAATGGTACTAAGAATCTCATCAACAACAGTCTCTTCTTCAATTGCAAAAACTTCTTTAATACTATCACGATAGCGATCTTTATTCTTTAAAATTTTCTCAACTTTTTCATCATTAGCATTCATAACAAAACCTCCTTAAAATATAGGATAGTATAACAAAATTTTTGCCTTACGTCAATAATTAAATTATCACCTACTCCTTTCCAATAACTGATTAGCATTATTAGGCAAATTAAGTATAAAAGAATGAGAAGGTTTATATTCTAAAGCCAAAAACTCCCTAAATCTATTTTCTTGCTCTCTATCTTTAAACTTTAATTCATTAGCCTTACCAAAATCAGAGTACGGAAAAATTACCTTATAACATTGTGATAAATCTAAAACCTTAGGAAATTTTTCAATACCATCTAAATCTAAAACACACCCTTCACCCAATTTAATTTCTTCAACCCCACTAAAATCGCCATCAACCAAAACCACATTAGAACAATTAGATAAATCTAAAACTTTAGGTAAATTTGTACACTCTGCCAACTTAAGTTTTGATCCTTTTTTAAGCTTAATCTCATCAACCCCACTCAAATCACATTTATCAAATTCAACTTCAGAACAACTAGATAAATCTAAAATTGAAGATAAATTTTTTACATTTCTAAAATGTAGTACTGCCCCTTCTTTGAATTTAAGATTTTTAACTCTACCAAAATCACAACCGTTTATCCAATTTAGTCTAACATTTGATAAATCTAAACTTAAAGGTAATTTTTTTATATCTATCAACACAACCATATCTGTGTCTAATATAAGTTTTTTTATTCTACTTAAATCGCCACCATAATAAGGACCATATAAATAACCATTATCATAACATACTACTAAATTATCACCACTCGCTAAAACTTCTTCAAACTCACTCTTACTTATAACTCTGTCAACTTTCTCAAAATCATACTTACCATAATGCTTGTATTTTTTATTAATATTTTCAAATTCTGCTCTACTTCCATTCAACACAGCCAAATAGCGTAAATTTTCTAATACTTCATTGCTCATTTCTCGCCCATCAACGCAAGACAGTATAAACTCTCTATATGGTGCAATTTTAGTAGGCGTATCACATCTTTCTTTAATATTATTAACCACAATTTTTATATTAGCAACATGATTAGTCTTTGTTAAAACTTCCATAGCAAAATCAGGAGAGATAATACCCCCATTAGCATTA
>JAZQTW010000064.1:0-30927 GCA_045630985.1 Alphaproteobacteria bacterium | reverse complement strand
ACCAATATTTTATTTTGTAAAATTTTAATTGTTTATATTACTTCATTTAATGTAGCATAAATAAATTAAATATGAAACTATCGGTTTAAGATTTATATTTTTGGTGAGTTTAAAATGAAGCTATTTGATCTCTTTAACATTAAAATAAATAATAAATCAATATTAAACGTGTTGTTTTATATAGCAATAATATTTTTTGCTATTGTCTGCATATCTCGTCTTTTTAATTCATCTGGTTTAATTATGGATAGCTTTGAACATATTCATGCATCTTGGTTAGTAGGAAATGGGTATATTCCTTATAGAGATTTTTTTGAACATCACAATCCTTTATTATGGTATTTATTTTCTCCATTAACTCTTATTTTTGAACGCAAAATTGTTAGTATTGTGTACATTGCTAGAGCTATATCCATTTGCGGATATCTTATTGTCTTATTTTTATTTTATAAATTAGCTTACAGATATACTAAAGATGCCATATCAGCAAAATTATCCATACTTTTTTGTATATCCTATCCACTTATATGGTATGAGATACAAAATTTACGACCAGATATTTTTATGTATATATTTATATTGTGTGCAATACATTTTATGTTTGATTATTTAGAAAACAATAAATTAAAGTATTTAGTTTTTTCTTATTTATCTTGGGTTGTTTCATTTTTATTTTTACAAAAAGCCGTTATATATGGTTTGGGTTTTGTCTTAGCTATTTTTTTCTTATTATATGAGGGAAAAATACATTTTAAATACATCATACAGGCAGCAATTACACCTTTTCTCATTGCTTTTTTATTGTTTATTTTTCTTTATAAAACAGACCTATTATCTGACTGGTTTTATTATAATTTTACCTTTAATAAATTACTTATACAATATTACAAAAACGGATTTTATATAAATGTTTTTTTATGCTTACTAGCATTAGGTATAATTCGCTATTATAAACAATCAGAAAAAGGCACTATTTTATTTTGTATATGGGCCATGTCTTTTGGGGCTGTATTACATTTTTCTCCGCATTCTCATTACTATTTCTTTTATTTTTTACTTACTGTATTAATGCTTTCACCTTATTTTAAAACTTTTTTTAACAGAAAGCCTACATTGTTGTTTATTTTATTATCTTTTATTTTAATAAAATCTTTTTATAGGCTTTATGATGAGAAGAATTCTCTCTCAAATCATCTGAACTTGATGCAATATATTACAACTAATTCCAATAAAGAAGATATGCTAGTTAACTCTCACATACCATATAATTTATTCAACAACGACGCTCATTTTTATTGGTTCGGCTTCCATAATGTGGTAATTATTGGTGATTTACTTACGGATGTAGGTTTTGATTACAACAATCAAATAAAAAATTCTAAACCTAAATTTGTATTTATTAATGATAACCTTTTTGATAAAAATGCTTATTATAATACTAGATGGTTATATTGGCGCAATTCAAAATTATTAAGAAAAGCTTCAAAGGGGGATTTATCTTATCTCAACAAAAGGTCTGATATCGATTATGATTACTGGAAAATTGATATGGACTTCATAAAAGAAAATTATGAGCATGTAAAAACATATGGAAATACTCAAGTTTGGAAACGGATAGACATCTAATATTTTTCTTGAATTTTGTATTTTATTTGTTAGTATGCGCGGTAAGTTTTGGTTTTAATCTATTTGAGATAATAAAATGCCTGAAAATATTGTTAATAAAAGAAAGACTTTTGCGATTATTTCGCACCCTGACGCTGGTAAGACAACCTTAACAGAAAAACTGTTGTTATTCGGAGGTGCTATTCAACAAGCTGGTGCTGTTAAAGCTAGAGGCGAAAATCGTCGTGCGCATTCTGACTGGATGAAAGTTGAACAAGAGCGTGGTATTTCTGTTGCTTCATCTGTTATGACTTTTGAGTATAAAAATATTACTTTCAATTTGCTTGATACTCCTGGTCACGAGGACTTCTCTGAAGATACTTATCGTGTTTTAACAGCTGTAGACTCGGCTGTTATGGTTATTGACTCGGCAAAAGGTATTGAAACACAAACAAAAAAATTGTTTGAAGTTTGTCGTTTGCGCAATATCCCTATTCTTACTTTTATCAATAAGATGGATAGAGAAGGACAAGATCCTTTCTTATTATTAGACGATATTGAAAAGACTTTAGCATTAGATGTTTGCCCTCTTAGCTGGCCTATTGGTAGTGGTAAAGACTTTTTAGGTTGTTATGACTTATTAAATGACCAACTTATTTTGATGAATAAAACTGGTAACAAAGGTCAAGTTAATGATATTATTGAAACAGTTAATGGACTTGATGATCCTAAGCTAGATGAAATTTTGCCATCTCATGCGGTTGAAAAGTTGCGTGAAGATGTGATGATGGTAAAAGAACTTTGCCCTCAGTTTGATTTAGAATTATATTTAGCTGGTGCTTTAACTCCTGTATTCTTTGGTAGTGCTATTAATAACTTTGGTGTTAAAGAAATTTTGGAAGGTTTGCACAGACTTGCTCCATCTCCTCGCCCACAACCTAGTGCAGAGCGTGAAGTTACTGCAGATGAAAAGAAAGTTACAGGATTTATCTTTAAGATACAGGCTAATATGGATCCTAAACATAGAGATAGAATCGCCTTTATGAGGATTTGTTCTGGTCACTTCAAACGTGGTATGACCTTAAATCAAATTCGTACAGGTAAACCCATTAAAGTTCCTACACCTGTTATGTTTTTAGCACAAGAAAGAGAACTTGCTGAAGATGCTTTTGCTGGTGACATTATTGGTATACCTAACCATGGACAACTTCGCATTGGTGATACTTTAACAGAAGGCGAGAAATTACACTTTACAGGTATTCCCAGTTTTGCTCCAGAATTATTAAAATCTGTTCGTGCTCTAGACCCTCTAAAATCTAAACATTTGGGTAACGCTTTGCAACAAATTGCTGAAGAAGGTGGCGCTAGTGTATTTAAGCCTGTTATTGGTTCTGAGTGGATTGTTGGTGTGGTTGGTGTTTTACAATTTGAAGTAATGGCTGACAGAATTAGAACAGAATTTAATATTCCTGTTGTATTTGAGCCTACTCAATATTACACAGCTCGTTGGCTTGCTTCTGATGATAAAATAGCATTAAATAAATTTATTGATAGCAACCAAGCTAATATTGCTCATGACCATGACGGTGAAGTTGTATTTTTAGCTCGTAATGCATGGCATTTGAATAAAGCAAAAGAAGACTTTCCAAAAGTTGATTTAAGAACAACAAGAGAGCAAGTATTCTAAAATTTAAGCCGGAATTAAACTCCGGCTTTTTTTTAATATCTTTGAGGATGAAATTTTTCAAAGAATATGTGTTTTTCTATGTGATTTATATGTGTTATCTTAGGGTTTTGCATTATATCATTTAATTCTGTTGTGCAAAATGTACTACGCTCGTCTGCACCATCTACAAAAGCTGCAATATTGCCTGATGCCGAATTTATATATCTACTAGAAGCTATTTTCCATATTTTTGTTATTGCTTCTGCTACGTCATTTACTTTACCATCTAGCCCTAAATCAATTAACGCTTTACCACATGGTGTATCATCTAGCATTTTAGCCTTATCTTTAGCTTTTACATATTCTTTTGCGCTTATCTTATTAGTTTCATTTGGCATATAACTTACGCTATACACAACGGCGCAATCTTTATTAGTTGAAACATCATAAGTTTCAGCTATATGCAGAGCTTTTGAGATTATTTCTTGCATATTACTTTTGTGGCTCTAGGTTGAAAACTGTAATTTCTGATGGAGCAAATAAACGCATTGGAGGTCCCCAATATCTTGTTCCTCTAGATACATAGAGATTAACTCCTTCAGGCTTATAAAATCCGGCTAACATTCCGCCATTAGCTTGTTTTGTAAAATAGTGGAATGGGTAAATTTGCCCACCATGTGTATGTCCTGATAATTGCAAATCAACATTTTTAGATGTTACCCCTTCTGCCAATTTAGGAGAGTGTGATAAAAGTATAACATAGTCATTTTCTTGGGCTTTAACCAATGAATCTTGGAATTTAATTTTCATTTGACTTTGGGTAGCGGCATTTATATCTGGAATACCGGCAATATATATACCACTATCACCTAATCGCATTCCATAATTATTTAACATATTAAATCTTAAACCACCAAATTTCATCATCCAATCCATTGGACCATTGTAGAATTCATGGTTACCCAAAGTTACGTATACACCATATTTTGTTTTTAGTTGTTTGAGTTCTTCCATTTGCTCAAATAAATGATATGGAGTATTATCTATAACATCACCCACTAAAACAACTGCATCTGGATTTAGTGCATTTACCTTTTCTACAATTTTTTTAACATATTTCTTTGAAACATCTGTATCTATATGTAAGTCAGACATCATTACTATTTTTGTTGGCTCTTTTACTTTTGCAGAAGTTATTGTATAATTTTTTATTGTAGCATCTTTTTCAGCTTCATATACCGCATAGCAACTCACTAATAAGCTAAAAATTATAGTAATTATGTTGGCTTTTTGTAAAATATTTGATTCTTTTAGATTATCCATTGGTGCTCTTCTTATGATATCCACTAGAACCCATATTGTATCTCTTATTAATGTGATAGCGAATAAGAAAAATACAAAACCAAAAATGAAATATAAGCATTTAGTTAAATACATCAAACTGGTATTTGTATAGTTATGGCTAATATAAAAAGCAATAAATGGAGCACACCAACCAAATGTTATAAACATAAAGAAACCTAATTTTAGGCCCCAATGATAACTACCATATCCCATATATGTTTTATAGGTTATGATAATTACAGATATTGCAACAATTATGAATGCTAAAATAGCTGGCATACGACCCTCCTGTTATGCTCAATATATTTATTTTACTCAGATGCTTTTGCTGTAGTTGTTTTTCTACGATATACTCTCTTTGGTTTTTCTGTAGTTTTCTCTTCTTTTATCTCAACAACATGCAATGTTTTTGTTGGTTCTGTTGCTGGTAGAGTTTCTACATAACCATTATCGGAAGCAGGTGTAGCTTGCACTTCAACCTCTGCTGTTTCAGTTTTATCTTCAGCTTTATTTTCTTCTGAATTTGTAACTTCTGTTGTTTGCTCTTCTACCTTGTTTTGATTTTCTTGTCTGTTATTTTGGCGACGCTCATTAATATCTGTTACAATTTTGCGATAATGCTCTGCATATTGACGATAGATTTCCATCTCTACATAATCACCACTACTTTGAGCTTCTTTTGCCAAATCATTATAACGACGGATTAAATCTAATGCTGTACCGCTTATTTTACCGGCAATACTTACACTATCAAACTTATAATTTAGTGTATAACCATTATTGTTATTACTATTACGAAATCTATTATTTTGTTTTTTCATATATTCCTACACTCACATGGGAATTTTTACCCATATTAAAAATTAAATTAAAAAAGGAAAACAAAATGTGCCTTAATAAAAATCCGCACATCAAATACACTGTGTATGATATAGCTAAAAAATTATTTTGCAACTTATTTTTTTAATATCACACACCTGTTTATACCTGATAAATCTTTTGCTATTTCAACAAGTGTCAACCCTTCCTTTTGGAAGATTTCTGAAACATCTTCCGCCTGATTATACCCTACTTCTAGCAAAATATATCCGTTTGTTTTTAGAATTGAAGAAGTTATTTCTGCTATTTTTTTATAACAATATAATCCATCTTCGCCACCGTCTAAAGCGGTCATTGGATCATGTTTTTTTACTTCATCATCTAATGTTCCTATTTCATAGGTTGGTATGTATGGAGGGTTTGATACAATTATATCAAACTGTTTATTTATAAACCCTTCATCTTCCCAACTTTTATTGATAAAATTTACTCTATCTGTAACCTCTAAATTTATAGCATTTTCTTTTGCTTTATTAAGAGCTTTTATGGAAATATCAATCCCTACTCCTGTTGTATTTATTTTTTCTTTTAAGATAGATAGCAAGATACACCCTGAACCTGTACCCAAATCTAGAATTTCATACTGCTTATTATCCTCTATTAAATTTAGAGCTTTTTCTAACAATATTTCAGTATCTGGGCGAGGTGATAGCACGTTATTATCTACTAAAAATTTATACTTATAAAACTCTTTATACCCTATGATTTTATCTAATGGTTCATGACTTACCCTACGATATAGAGCTTTTTTTAGTTCACCCTCTTCTTCTTTAGTGTATTGAGGATAGTTTGGCATATAATTTTTTATCAATATATCTGTTTCTAATCTTGGTGATGATATATTAGATTGCACTAATTGAGATATAATTTCATCGCGTAAAGACATTTTATGCCGCCATATTTCGTTTAACTTCAGCAGATAACTTTTCAAATGCTTTCTTTTCTATTTGGCGCACTCTTTCTCTACTAATATTGAAATATTCACCAATATCTTCCAAAGTACTTGGGCTATCTGTTAGCATACGATTTTTTATAATATATTGTTCCCTATCATCTAGCGTTTGAAGACTTCTTGCCAATATTTGTGCCTTATATTTTTGCTCTTCTCTATATGCTAATTTAGCTTCAATATTTTCACGGGCATCAACAATCATATCGATTTTTTCACGCCCCTCTTCATCATCGCCTAATGATACATTAAGAGAGCTGTCTCCACCAATACGACGGTTCATTTCTGTTACATCTCGTTCTTCAACCATTAACTCATTGGCTATTTGCTTAACAACTTTAGGCTCTAACTCTTTATTTTCATACAAACCTAATCTAGCTTTAATGCGACTTAAATTATAAAACAACTTCTTTTGTGCTGCAACTGTACCAATTTTTACTAATGACCAAGAACGTAACACATAATCATTAATGGCTGCCTTTATCCACCAAATTGCATATGTTGCAAGTCTAACCTTTTTATTCATATCAAACTTTTTAACGGCTTGCATTAACCCGATATTTGCCTCAGAGATGACATCAGACATTGGCAGGCCATATCTTTTATAAGTTAAAGCTATTTTTGCAGCTAGACGCAAATGAGATGTAATTAATTTTTGCGCTGATACCAAATCACCTTTGGTTTGAAAATTTATAATTAATTCCTTTTCTTCATCTTCGGTTAGCACAGGAAATCTTTTTATTTGCTCTAAGTATGTATATAAACCATTTTCCTCAATTACCATAGGCAATTGTGGCTTAGGATTTACAACAACTAGATTTTTATTTTCACTCATATTTTATTCCTGTCGGATTTTATTTAGTTTATTTCTTTTTTAAAATCAAGTTATTACTCATATTCAAAAAAAACATCTCTTACTTTATTATCCAAATTTAACAAAAATACTTTGTAACCTTTTTTATATGGGTGCGCTAATAAATATATGTTACTAGCGTATTTATTTTTGCTTGTATTTTTGCATAATAGCATATTTTCTTCTATAATATTTTCATTTACTTTTAATTCGGCTATAATATCTGAAACTGGGCGTGTACTTTCCGTTTTATAATTTGCAATGTTTTCTTTTGTAAATTCATTTATACCATTTAATATAAAATGTTTTTTTCTTCTTGCCATTACACTATTATTATTACTCTTACTATAATATGATTTGATAAATTCCTTAGTTTTTTCTAAAAGCACCTTATCTTCACATGTTGGCATAGGTAAAATTTCTTTTTTTACCTCATATGTAATTGTTTCTACAATTGGAGCATCACTTGATATTTCTTCAATTACTGAAGATACATCACTTGCATTTGCTTCAGACACGAAGATTATGCTTATTAAAAAACCAAGGAATCTTATCAATATATTTCTCCTAGAAATTAAGTGATTTAGGTGTTCTTGGGAATGGTATAACATCTCTTATGTTTGCAATACCTGTTAACAGCATCATCATTCTTTCAAAACCTAGCCCAAAACCAGCGTGTGGTACGGATCCAAATTTACGAGAATCGAGATACCAAGAATAATCTTCTAATTTCATACCTAAATCTGTTATTCTTTTTTGCAATAAGTCATATCTTTCTTCACGTTGTGAACCACCTATAAGCTCACCAATTCTTGGAACAAGCACATCCATTGCGGCAACTGTTTTATTATCATCATTCATACGCATATAGAAAGCTTTAATTTCTTTAGGATAATCACGAACGATTACAGGACGTTTGAAATATTCTTCTGCCAAGAATCTTTCATGCTCTGTTTGCATATCTATACCATATTCTGGTTCATATTCAAACTTCTTACCAGATTTTTTCATAATTTCTATTGCTTCTGTATATGTAATACGTGCAAAGCTATTATTTTTGATATTGTTTAATGTATCCATTAATGTTGGATCAACAAATTTAGCAAATAACTCTATATCATCAGGGCATTTTTCCATAACCTCTGTTATACAAAAACGAACCATATCTTCTGCCAAATCCATATCATCATAAATATCTGCAAATGCCATTTCTGGCTCTATCATCCAGAATTCTGCTGCGTGACGAGCAGTATTTGAATTTTCCGCTCTAAATGTTGGGCCAAATGTATAAATATCACCTAGTGCACAAGCATACATTTCTCCGTTCAACTGACCTGAAACTGTTAAATGCGCAGGTTTACCAAAGAAATCTTGAGAATAATCAATTTCTCCGTTTGGTAATAATGGTGGATTTTTCATATCTAAAGTTGTTACTTGGAACATTTCACCTGCACCTTCGCAGTCAGCTCCAGTGATAATTGGTGTATGAACATATTTAAATCCACGTTCTTGAAAAAATTTATGTATTGCATACGATAATGCTGAGCGAACACGGAATGCTGCAGCATATTTATTCGCACGAGGGCGAAGATGAGCTATTGTGCGAAGATACTCATCTGTATGCTTTTTCTTTTGTATAGGAAAATCTTCTGGAGCAAGACTATAAATCTCTATCTTCTCTGCCAACAACTCATATTTTTGGTTACCACCTTGCGACTCGACTAAAGCACCTGTTATTGCAACAGATGAACCTGTACTTAAACCTTTTACTTCATTATAATTGGGGAGATTATTTTGAGCAATAACTTGTAAATTTTTTAAGCATGATCCGTCATTTAATTCTATAAATGAAAAATCTTTAGCATCACGGCGAGTTCTAACCCATCCTTTTGCTAACACCTCAGATTTAGTTGTTTCAGATTTCAATAAATCAACAATTTTCGTTCTTCTTAACATATTAAATAATTCCCCATTGATTAAATATTGTTTTTAAAGCGAAAATGATTGTATTCCTCTTATATTTAAAAGTAAATAGCTTTGTTTGTAAAAATAAAAAAAACAGGTCTTATTTTGTAATAAAACCTGTTTTATAAGATTTTCTGTTACAATTAAGCTGATTTGCCTAATTGAGCTGCAACTTCTGCAGCGAAATCTTCTTCTTTCTTTTGAAGGCCTTCACCTAATTTGAAGCATACAAAACCAGACAATTTAACTTCTGCATTGTTTTCCTTTGCAAATTCTTCAATAACTGCTTTAACTTTCTTATCTGGATCCATAATATATGATTGTTCTTCTAAAACAACTTCTTCATAATATTTACGGATACGACCTTCAACCATTTTTTCAACGATATTTGCAGGCTTACCAGATGCAAGAGCTTGTTCTGAGAAAATTGCTTTTTCACGAGCTACAGCTTCTGCAGGAACTTCTGCAACTGTTAAAGAAATTGGGTTTGTAGCTGCGATATGCATTGCAATGTGCTTACCTAATTCTTGCATTTTAGCTTTATCAGCATTACCTTCTACAGCAACTAGCACCCCAATTTTACCTAAATTAGAACGAACTGCACTGTGCATGTATGCACTAACGATACCATTATTAACACCTAAGTATGCAGAACGACGAATATTCATATTTTCACCGATTTTTGCAATCATATCTGTCAAAATCGTACCCATATCTTTGCCTTCTACTGGGCAAACAAAACTTTTCAAACCTTCAAGGTCACCTTTAACAGCTAAAGCTGCTTTTGCGGCATTTTCAACATAATTTTGGAAAATATCATTTTTTGCAACGAAGTCTGTTTCAGAGTTTACTTCTACAACAGCACCACCATTTTCGTCAACACTAATTGATACAAGACCTTCTGCAGCAATACGACTAGCTTTTTTAGCAGCAGATGCTAACCCCTTTTTACGCAACCAGTCAATTGCTTCTTCCATATTTCCATTTGTTTCTACCAATGCTTTTTTGCAATCCAACATGCCAGCACCAGAAGTTTCTCTTAAACTTTTCACCAAAGCTGCAGTAATTTCAGCCATTATAATTCCCCTTATTTTGAAACATCAAAATTAAAACTTGGGTAGCGGAATTTCCGCCACCCTTTTCTACTTAATATAAAAAATTAAGCTTTCTCTTCTTCAGCAAATGCAACTCCTGCAGCAGCTACTGTTGCAGTGTCTTCAACTTTAACACCTTGAGCAGCAACTTCTGCTTGCATACCATCAAGAATAGCTGATGATACTAATTCACAGTATAATTGAATAGCGCGAATAGCGTCATCATTACCTGGAACTGGATAATCAACATCATATGGATTTGCATTTGTATCTGTAATACCAATTACAGGAATACCCAATTTTTTAGCTTCTTTAATTGCTAAAGCTTCTTTTGGAGTATCAATAACAAATAATAAATCTGGTTGACCACCCATATTTTTGATACCATCTAAAGAAAGAGCCAATTTGCCTTGTTCTTTCTTAATGTTTTGCATTTCTTTTTTAGTATAGCCTTCATATGCGTTCTTTTCTTCCATTTCGTTTAATTTAACGAGACGGTTGATTGATTTGTTAACTGTTTTCCAGTTAGTTAACATACCACCTAACCAACGGTAGTTTACATAAAATTGTCCGCATCTTTCAGCATTTTCTCTAACGATATCTTGAGCTTGACGTTTTGTAGCAACGAAAAGAACTTTACCGCCTTTTGCAGCAACATCACGAGCAACAGACAATGCATTGTAAAGCATTGGGTATGTTTTTTGTAAGTCAATGATATGAACGTTATCTTTTTTTCCATAGATATATGGAGCCATTTGTGGATTCCAACGACGAGCGTGGTGTCCAAAGTGTACGCCTGCCTCTACTAGCTGACGTAATGTAAAAGTAGGAAGAGTCATTTTTTATTTCCTTATTTTCCGGTTAAACCTCCGCAAACTGTTTGGCTTAAAAATTTAAGCACCGGAGCGTACTGCCTTATCTCTAAGGTTGACGCCTTGTTTGCGTGCGTATTGTTATGAAATAGCACCATTGCTAATTTCGGCTAAGTTTATAGATTTAAAATATTTATTTTGCAAGAGTTTTTTGATATTTTTTAATAAATTTTGTTTTATTTTCATAAAATTTAAGTTTTTTTGTTTGATAACTCAAGTTTTTTCTTGTGAATTTGCTTTTAATTTTATATGTTTTGTCGAGATAATTATAAAAACTAGAGGAAAAAATGAGCGATTTATTTGAGAATTCAGCTGCAATTGCAAAAGAAGAATATTCCGCAAGAGATATTGAAGTTTTAGAAGGATTAGAACCCGTTAGACACAGACCAGGTATGTATATAGGTGGTACTGATGAACAGGCTCTACACCACTTAGTTGCAGAAATTTTAGATAACTCCATGGACGAAGCTGTTGCAGGATTTGCTAATAGAATAGAAATTTCTGTTAATGCTGATTTATCTGTTACAATTACCGATAACGGTCGCGGTATTCCTGTTGATAAGCACCCTAAATATCCTAACAAATCTGCTCTCGAAGTTATTTTGACCACTTTACACTCTGGTGGTAAATTTGGTGGTAGCGCATATAAAGTATCCGGTGGTTTACATGGTGTAGGCTCTTCAGTTGTTAATGCATTATCTAAAAAACTTATTGTTGAGGTTGCACGTGATAAAAAATTATATAGACAAGAATATTCTTGTGGTATTCCTCAAACGCCATTAGAATTAGTAGGAAATGCTCCTAATCGCAGAGGTACTAGTATAACTTTTTTACCTGATGAAGAAATTTTTGGTTCAGATAATAAATTCGTTCCAGCTAAAATTTATCGTATGGCTCGTTCTAAAGCCTTCTTATTTAAGGGAATTAAAATATTTTGGAAATGTGCCGAAGAATTAATTAAAGAGGGCGATAACATTCCAACTGAAACTGAATTTAACTTCCCTAATGGACTTCTAGACTTCTTAAATTACCAAATTGGAACAAGACCAACTGTTAATAGAACTGCTTTTTCTGGTGAAGCTGAACTTGCTGGTGATGAAGGTAAAGTTGAATGGGCCATTACGTGGCCTGACGATGAAAAAGGTTTTTGTAACTCTTACTGTAATACTGTTATCACCCCACAAGGAGGTACGCACGAACAGGGTTTTAGAACTGCCCTTCTAAAAAGCTTAAAAGAATATGCAGATATGGCTAGCATTAAAAAGGTTGCGAGTGTTACAGCTGAAGACTTTTTGAGTGATGCTGCAATTATGTTATCTGTATTTATTAGAGATCCACAGTTCCAAGGACAAACAAAAGACAAGCTTACATCTACTAAAGCTATTACTTTAGTAGAAAAAGCTGTTAAAGATTCATTCGACCACTGGTTATCTTCTGATAGCGAAAATGCTACTGCTTTGATTGAATATGTTGTTAGTCGCGCTGAGCTTCGTAAGAAACGCAAAGAAGAAAAAGTACAGAATCGCAAATCTCCAACTAAAAAGCTACGCCTTCCAGGTAAACTAGCAGATTGCTCAAAGGCTGCTGCTGAAGATACAGAAATATTTATCGTTGAGGGTGACTCAGCGGGTGGTTCTGCTAAACAAGGTCGTGATCGTATGACACAAGCTATCTTACCTTTGAGAGGTAAAATCTTGAACGTTGCAAGTGCTAGTATTGATAAGATTACTCAAAACCAAGAAATTAAAGATATGATAGAGGCTCTTGGTTGCGGTACAAAGGATAACTATAAGGAAGAGAATTTGCGTTATGAGAAAATTATCATCATGACCGATGCCGACGTGGACGGTGCGCATATTACTTCTCTTTTAATGACTTTCTTCTATCAATATATGCCAAAGTTGATTGAAAATGGACATTTGTTTATTGCAACCCCTCCTCTTTATAAGATTGTATTTGGTGGCAAAAACTATTATGCTCTTGATGATGAGGAAAAGGATAGAATATTAGCAAAGGCTAAAGCGAACCAAAAACCAGACATTAGTCGTTTTAAAGGTTTGGGTGAAATGAGTGCTGTTCAACTTAAAGAAACAACTATGGATAAAAACAATCGAGTTCTCTTGAGAGTTACTATACCTACTGCAAATACAGAAGAAGCTCGTGATGAGGCTTTTGAAACTCGCAGACAAGTAGAACGTTTAATGGGCAAAGACCCTGAGCAACGATTTAAGTTTATAATTGAACGTGCGAAGTTTGCTGAAGATTTAGATATTTAATATATCTTATAAAAACAAAACAGGACCGCTTTTAATAAAGGGGTCCTGTTTTGTTTGGTTTCTGTGCGGAGAATTATGAGAACCAAGCGCAATTTAATGTTCCATTATATGATGGAAATTCTTCTTCCTTAGCACGTGGCTTAAACTCTTGAATTCTTTTGTAGTACAACTCTAGAGCTTCTTCTCCTTGCATCATAATTTCTTTCTTAGTGTCTGCTGAAAGGCCTTTTGAATCTTCCAGCTTTTTCAGAGCTTTTTCCATAATTTACATAATATTTAGTGATTTTAGTGACTTATATTTTATTTTTGTCGATATGTCAAGCATTTATTTAAAATTACCTTTTTCAAACATATATTGACAACAAAAAATATTATACTAAATTATGCATAGTCTTATTTTTGAGGAGATTTCATATGAATAAATTATTTTTTAGTTTGGCTTTTTCCTCCATTTTATTAAGTGGATGTGCTGCTAATATTAACTCTGATCATTATGATACTAGTGCTGCAGGTAGAATATCTACTGTTGCACAATGTACTGTATTGAATGTTCGCTATGTTGGTGTTAGCAATGATGGTTCTTCAGGAACGCTTTTAGGTGGACTTGCTGGTGGTATTGCTGGTTCCACTATTGGTAGTGGTAGTACAGCTCATACTTTAGGTGCTGTTGGCGGTGCTTTACTTGGAGGCATGGTTGGTAGTGCTACAGAAAAAGGTGTTACATCTCAAACAGGTATTGAATACATCTTAAAGCTAGATAATGGTCAGGTTATTAGTATAACTCAAGGTACAAATCAAGCTCTTGGCGTTGGTCAAAGGTGTTTGGTTTTATATGGTAACCCTTCTCGTGTGATTGCCCAATAATAAATGAAACGAACTTTTTTATTTATCCTTATTGCTATAGTATTTTCTTTTTTAGCAATCTTTACTTACCAAAGGAGCCATTCTCCTTTGGTAAGTGTTGTTATGTTAACATACCAAAGAGATACACTATTACCTAATGCGATAAATAGTATCTTAAATCAAACAAATCATGATTTTGAATTAATTATTTTAGACGATGGCTCTACTGATGATACTTATAATGTGGTAAAATCATTTAAAGATGAACGAATAAGATATTTTAGAAATAAAAAAAATATGGGTATAGCATACTCTAGAAACAAAGTATTAAGTAAAGCTAGAGGCAAGTATGTTATGATTATGGATGATGATGATGTTAGTATAAATACTCGCATTGAAAAACAAGTTACATTTTTAGAAAACAATCCCCAAATAGATGTGGTTGCTGGACAAATTTCTAGTTTTGAACATATTCCAAATTCTCATGATGAAATAGCTTCGGTGCTGATTAATAAAAATAATGTTGGAAACGCCAATACGATGTTTAGAAGGGATTTTATTGTTAAACATGGTATTAAATACGCAAATCTTAGTTATGGTGAGGATTGGCATTTTTGGCTTCTAATGTTATTTAAAGGAGCAAAGTTTGCCTCTATTAATGATGATGTTTTAACTAAAGATATTTCATCTATCAAACACTATACTCCAAATTATTCTAACACTGATAAAGTTGTTTTCGATTTAATTGGTAATTTTTTCTCACCAAATGATAGCGAAAAGTTTTTCAGCTCATCTTCTTGCGATAGAGTGAAAATGATAAAAAGAACTAAGATAATATCTGATGACTTTATAAAAGAATTAATGTCAATTAACTGTCCTTAATCTTTTGGATTAATTCATCTACAAACTGAGGAACAGTTTGACCTGCTTTTCCAATAACATGTTTATCAAAATAAAAATTATTTGTGGTGGGCTCTAGATTGAACTCTACTGTATCTGCACCATAATATTTTGCTGTTTGCACAAATCCTGCTGCAGGAAAAACTTGCCCAGAAGTTCCTATCGATATGAATAGATCAGATGAGTGTAAAAGTTTTTCTACTTTATCCATATAAAGTAGATTTTCTCCAAAGAAAACAATATTAGGTTTCATCATACCTATAGTACTGCAATTTGTACATTGAGTTTCTGATGTTACATCCGACCATGTTTCTAAAACATAACCGCAATTCAGACAAACTGCCTGATTTATTTGACCATGGATATGATATACATTTTTGCTTTTAGCTTTTTCGTGCAAAGTATCTATGTTTTGAGTTATAATATTTACTTCTGCTGGATATTCTTGTTGTAACTTTGTTATTGCTAGATGTGCATTATTGGGTTTTGTATTCCATAATTCTGGTTTCATATTATTATAAAAATCATGAACATAATCTTGATTTTTGTAATATGCTTCTATTGTTGCAACATCTTCTATGCGATGTTTATTCCATAGACCATCTAATGAGCGAAAAGTTGGTATACCAGATTCTTGAGAGATGCCTGCTCCTGTTAAAACAAATATATTCTTATATTTTGCACACATTTAATACCCCTTAAAGTATTTATTAAACAATTTATATTATGCTTAATATAAATGGTAAAATTTAGCAATAATAAATGAAAAAAAGTTACGTTATTATAGGTGGACTATTTTTAGCAGTCTGCATTATTTGGGGATATTGTTGGTTAAATAGGCCTGTTGTATCTGTTGTTATGTTGACATATAAAAGAGCTGATTTGGTTGGACGAGCAATTGAGAGTATATTAGGACAAACATATAAAGATTTTGAATTCATAATTTTAAATGATGCATCTTCTGATAATACAGATGAAATAATAGCTAAGTATAAAGACAAAAGAATTCGTTATTATAAAAATGATACAAATAAAGGAATTGCATATTCAAGAAATCGAATTACAAAGTTGGCTCGTGGTAAATATATTATGATTATGGATGATGATGATGTAAGTTTACCAGAAAGAATGGAACTACAGGTTAAATTTTTGGAAGAAAATCCGGATATAGATGTTGTTGCTGGACAGGTTATTGATGCTCTTCGAATCCCTTTAACTCATGATGAGATTGCTAGTTCTCTAATACAACTTAATAATATTGGTAATCCTAATATTATGTATAGACGCAATTTTATTGTTAAAAATAAAATTGAATACGCCTCAATTAATTTTGGTGAAGATTGGCATTTTTGGCTTCAGATGTTATTTAATGGGGCCAAATTTGGTAGTATAAATGAAGACGTGTTATATCGCTTTGCTGTAAGTGATAAATTTTATGTTGTAAATAAAGACGATGAGAAGTTTATTAAAGATTATATTGGAAAATTTTTCAATCCCCAAAATGGGAGTGTTTTTTATGAGGCTGATGGTTGTCATAAGTTAAAAATGATTAAACCTAAGAAGATATTATCGGATGAATTTATTAATGTATTGATAGATATTAATTGTAAATAGTTTTTACCTTCTTTTGCTTAAAGCATTTGTTAAACATTTTATATTATAAGTAATTAAAATTATTTATCTTAATAATATTTATTTTTGGAGTATAACTCATGTGTTGTAATGGAATTATCGTTCTATTAGCTTTGATTGTAGGTTTTGGGGCAATTGTATATTTATTATATCAAGTATATTCATATATTAAATGCGGATGCGGTAAATATGGACCATTTGTATCTAGTTATGGAAAAATTAAAGATGATATAATTGATGAAGCTCGTAAGATATTAAAAAAAGCTAAAAAACCTATGAGAGTTACAGACTTAGGATGTGGTAGCGGTGTTTTATTATTGCCTTTAGCAAAAGAATTCCCTCAACACGAGTTTATTGGATTAGAATGGGATATTGTTCCTTTAACAATGGGAAGAATTAAAGCTCATGGCCTTAAAAATATTAAATTTGTAAAAGGTGACTATATGAAAACTTCTCATAGTGATATGGATTTAATCATGTGCTATGTGTTGAAAGTAACAGGTGAACCTTTAGGTAAAAAGCTTGCAAAAGAAATTAAAGATGATTGTATTGTTATTTCTGAAATGTTTCCTTTAGGACATCTAGATGAAGTTAAACAAATTGAATCTTCTATATACGGTGTTCCTGAAAAAATATTTGTATATAAAAAGCCAGCTAAGGCAGTAAAAAAAGATACTGCAAAAACTACAAAAAAAACAACAACAAAGAAAACAACTACTGCTAAAAAAACTGTTGCAAAAGCAAAGACAATTGCGGAAAAAACTAGAACTACAAAAGGTAAAAAATAATGTCTAAAAAAGTTTGTTTTAAGATTTTTATTTTTGCATTGATTGGAATAATGGCATCTTTTGTTATAAAATTTAATCCTGTAACTAGCGTTGTTTCTAGTATCTTTTTTGAAATGCAAGGATTATATCTTTCTATAATTTCTGTTATTTCAGCATTGTTAATAAAAAAGAATCGACATTATTGGCTAACTCTATTTGGTATTGCGTTAATTGCGGCTATTGGATTAGAGTTTTTTGTAGGAAGTGGTAATATTATTTCCCTTGCTATAATTTATAAAATACTAGCTATTGTTATTTATGCTTTTTTATCAAGACTCATACTTTTTATGTGGTAAAAGACAAGGCACTATATAGTGCCTTTTTTAATTATATGGTTTGTAATATTTTTTCTTATAATCAAATTCACATTTCACATTACTAAATTCGGGTTTTAGTATATATAAATCCCCTCCATTTCCTAATGGCTTATAATATTTATTTATTAGATTCATATCTGGTACATGAACATTTTTATCTATACCACGCTCACTTGAATATTTATCTTTATATGGTTTTGAGCTTATAATTTTGGGTTTATAAGTTTCTATTACTTGATTGATATTCATTAGAGGACTCACCCCTATTTTGGCTCCTATAACATCTATCTGCCCAAGTAAATTCCAATAATAATGTGGATCTCTGTTATATAAATTATAAATTGTACCATCTCCATTTAAGATGTAGTCACATGGTGTTGACAATCTTACAACTTGCTTATTTAGAGGCTCATAAAAGCGCCCTACTCTATTACCTATATTTCCTTCATAAATTGCTGGCTTACACATACAGAATCCAAGTGCCACTACTAATATATAAATTAATCCATAACAACGTTTGAAAACAACATCTGTTAGAAATACTGCGGTTAGCATAGATGCTGTATATATTAATAGAGAATAGTAGTATGCAAATGCAGAAAAATAAAATAGACGTTGTAGCAATTCAAAAACAAAAATTAGAGCAAGTATTTTATAATATTGATTTGAGTTTCTTAATAAGAATAAAATACTTAACCCCGATCCGATTAATAATAATTTTAGCTCAAGCCAAATTATACCTGTTCTTCTTTCTACAAATAATTCTGGTATATGTAGATTAAAGGTAAAATTTGAATGGTACCATACGGATAAAACATCATGACCGTATAGATATGCAATAAAAAATAGACTGAACACAAATGGCAAAAGTAGAGAATATAAAATATCTGAAATGCGAAACTTATTTTTATATATGAGATAAAAAGTCACTAACGCTAATAAGATTAGTGTAAATATTATTTTTTGCAAAAACATAAAAGATGCCCAAAATAATATAAATGATAAGCTCAATTGCCATAGTTTCTTTTCATCTATATAGCAGAAATAGTAATATAGTCCGGCAAAGAATGATGCCATCATAAAGTTATCTGGTCTAAAGTGTATAATTGATAGAACAACATATGGTGTAAACGCAATTGATGCTGAAATTAATCCGGATAATTTTGTACTTAAAAAACGTGATACAATTAAATACAAATAAAGATAATTTATAAAAGAAACAATAATTGCAAATGATACAACACCAGCACTTATTATATTATCATTAACACCATGTGCATGCATACCTACAAAAGGAGAAAAGACATACCACAACAATGGATTATGATGTTGAAAAAAATCTTTATAAGGAACAAAATTTGCATACACAAGCCATGATGAATGTATATGCTCTAAAGTATCTCCACCAAGCGAATCTGTATACCATGGCACATATAAGCAAAACAACAAACCTATAATTAAATGCAACGCCAATGCAATTGGTGGAATTTTATAATAAATTTGCTTATATAGAGACATATTTTATCCTTTATTTAGGTAGATAAACAGTTTGTACAAATACATTTTCCATAAAAGATAATGAAATATAGCTTAGAGTAAAAGCCATTAGAGGCGATAAAACCCACCCGCACATTAATTTAAGAACCAAGTTCCATTTAACTTCTTTACCACCTTTAGCTAAACCAATACCAACAATAGCACCTATTACCGCTTGAGTACTTGATACTGGTACGGCTGGTAGTGGAGGTAAGCCTATTGAAATAAGAAAATTCTCTAATCCATCTGATGAAAATAGTATTAATACTAATGATTGTGATAAAATTACAATCCACGCTACAACTGGGTTCAGCGCTAAAACATTTTTACCAACAGTTTTTATTACCTTTTTAGAATAGGTAAATACACCAGTACTTACTGCTATTGCACCGAATAAGAACAAAACTTGCACTCCACTTAAAGTAAATAAGTCTCCAACTTTTAATGGTTGAAAAACGCAAGAATCCACGAATACACCAACCACATCGGCCATATTATTTGCACCTAAGGCAAATCCGCCTAAAGCTGTAGTTAATATCATACCTAATCTTACAATAAAATCTTGCCACAAGATATGTAGTTTAGTATGACGTAAAATGCATTTTACTAGTTTGTAAAGTGATACTGCAATTAAACCTGATACAACAGGACATAATACCCAGCAAGAGCAAATATTAATAAGAGTTTCAGCATCTGTTGGTTGGCGATTATAAACGTTCCATCCAATAATAGCTCCTACTATGGTTTGCGAAATTGAAACGCTGATGCCTGATTTTAGCATTAATCTTACAGCAAGAGCTGCTGATAATGAAACAGCGAAGGCTGCTGGTAGAGTATTTACACCACCTAGTGCATTTAATGTTTCGGCTGTATTTTGACCACTTATAACAGCCCCTAGTATAATAAATATACTTGCTATAATGGCTGCTGTTGTAAAGCGTAGCATTTTGGTACCAACTGCTGTACCAAAAATATTTGCCGAATCGTTAGCACCTAATGACCAACCTAAAAACAAACCACTTGAAAGAAAGAGTAAATAACTAAACATAAATTAGATTTCCCTTTTAATTGCAAATATCAAAAGTGCATCAATACAATCTTCCGCTAAATCTGCAATATCAGCAACTTCTTCAACAAAGCTATTAATTTGCATCTTTTGCGCTAAGTCTAAGTCAGAATCGAACACAGCTCTACGAAGTTTTCCTGATGTTTTATCACTTTGATGTTCTAATAAGAATACTTTTTGAGAATAGTCTCTTAAAGTGCTTAAATCTCTAAAGAAAGCACGTGAAGATATTGCCATATTTTCTGCACAATCTGATACTTGATTTACTAGTGTTTTAAATTGTCCATGATAATTATCTGGAATATTTGGTTGTTCTATATAGAACTTGTGTGCTACTTCATCAAATAGGTTCACAACCCTATCCAAATTTTCCACTAATTGTAATATATTACCACGTAAATCTGGAATTAGATTTTGCTCATATAAGCAACTTTCTATATTACGACGAAGTGTATCTGCATCATGCTCAATGGTTTTTATTTTTTTGCTAATTCTACGATAGCTATCACTTCTTTGTTCTTTTAAGTAAATATCAATAGCTTCTTTAAACACCATTGTCATTTCGATAATTTTATCATGCAAACAGTCTATGGCATGCTCTAAATCTCTAGTTCTTGCAAATAGAGAAATTTTTACGTTAAACATATTATTTCCATCCCTTTAAAATTTTAAGAATCGTATCTTAAATTGTTTTACATACTTAATAATTTTTAAAATTACACACTTTGTCAACATATTTTTATTTTCGTCTTGCATTTATTTTTTTATTGGATACTTTTAAATGGTTATATAACAATTTTTTAAGGATGGAATTATGCAAAAAAATACTATTACAACTGTTTTAGTTTCTGTTGTTGCTAGCGTTGTTGTTTCATCAGTAGTTGCTCTTGGCGTTGCTGGTGGTAAATCTAGCGAATCTACAAATATGAACCAAGCTATTGAAAATTATTTAATGGCTAACCCTCTTAAAATTCGTGAATCTCTTCAATTAGCTGCTGAACAAGAACGTATTGAAGCTGAAAAACGTGCTGCTGAAGCTTTCAAAACAAATATTGAAGAATTGAATAATGATGAAAATTCTCCATTTGTTGGTCCTAAAGATGCTAAAGTTACTATTGTTGAATTCTTTGACTTCAACTGCGGTTACTGCAAACGTTTAGCTCCTGTAATGGCAAAAGTAATTAAAGCTAATCCAGATGTTAAGTTTGTATTTAAACCTGTTACTTTCTTAGGTTCTATGCCTGTTGCTAAGGCTGCTATGGCTGCTCATAAACAAGGTAAATTCTTAGAAGTTTATGAATCTTTATTGAACCACAAAGGTCAATTAACAGCTGATGTTATTAATGACAAAATCAAAGAAGCTGGTCTTGATGTAGAAAAAACAAAAGAAATTATGGATAGTGATGAGATTTCTTCTGCTTTATCTAAGATTTCTTCTCTTTCTAATAAAGTAGGTATTCGTGGTGTTCCTACTTTAGTTATCAATGGATCTCCTTTACAAGCATTTGATGAAACACAAATTCAAAAGGCTATTGATAATTTGAAAAAGTAATTTATTCACGTAAAATTTAGGCTCTCTTTTTAGAGAGCCTTTTTTTTGTGGAAATTTAGAAAAAATGTTGCATTAGCTGTCATGAATGTTAAAGTATTTGTAGTTTAATCTATGGGAGGTTTTATTTATGAAATTAGTATTAAAAGGATTAGTTATTGTTTTATTAGCTGCTCTTGGCTCTGGTGTTGTTTTATACTTTGATAAAAATTGCCCAGAAAAAGCTTTAGCTGGTAATAAGTCTATTGATAAACATATTGAAAACTACATTAACAATAATTCTCAAAAAATATTCGAAGCAATTTCGAAGAATGAAAACTTTGGTATGACTATTAGAAATTTCTCTGCTGTAAGTGATGCTGAGATTGAGAAAAAAGTTAAAGAGTTTTTAGATAATAATGCTAAACAAATTTTTGAATCTTATGTTGAAGAAAATGCTGAGACATTTAAAGTAGTTTCTGAAAACTCTGAAAATGCTGAACCTAAAGAAGAAGCAAAGACTGAAGCAAATCCTGAAAATCAGCTATATATTGATAACTGGGATAAATTGAGTAATTCTGATGTTGCTCCATTTGTTGGTCCTAAAGATGCTAAAATTACTGTTGTTGAATTCTTTGATTTTAATTGCGGACATTGTAAGGCATTAGCTCCTGTTATGGCTCAATTAATGAAAAGTAACCCTGACGTTAAATTTGTATTTCAACCACTTTACTTCATGAGTGAACACTCTCCTTATGCGGCAAAAGTTTCTTTAGCTGCATTTAAGAAAGGAAAATTTGCTGAAGTATTTGAAGGTATTATGACTTTACCTGAAATGAACGAAGAAACTATTAATCAAATTTTGATTGATGAAGGTTTGGACGTTGAAGAAATAAAGAAAATGATTGAAGAAAAAGAAATTAGACGTGGTGTACAAGATATTGATTCTCTTTCTCAAGTTATGGGAATTAATGGTGTACCTATGTTGATTATTAATGCAGAACCATTCCATGGTAGAAGCTATACGGATCTTCAAAATAAAATTAATAGCTTAAAGTAAGCTATTAATTACAGATAAACAAAACCTCTCAAGCTACTGCCTGAGAGGTTTTGTTTTTGATTAGTTCATTAGATCGTTTCTAGCTTTGCATCTGAATTTTCATCAAATGAGATTTTAACTTCTGTTGTTGAATTTTCATTATATGCAACTCCGGTTATCTCACCTGAATCAAAGTCTATGCTTGAAATATAACATTTTGCAATAGATTTTCTATTTTGACTTTCTTCATCATACTGCATTATGTCTGCTTCCATTCCTGTCATGTGCAAAAACTGTAAGAAGATATCATTTGATTTTCTACAGTAGTTAGGCTCTTTTCGCTTCAACCTATATGTAGTTCCATCTAATACGAACACATATTTACTGTGAACATCACAAGTGATAACCGTTTCTGCTAGTATTAGCTCGACATGAGGCGCGGTATCATCCTCAGAACCAAGGTAGAATCCGTAGAGTATATATTCATTGTTATATTCTACAAATAAATACTTGTCTGGGATATCCTCAACTTTTCGAGGACCGAGCCAATCATCAACAATTTGTTTTAAGTTATTGCGGGCATTTTTAGGTATAAATACCGCATCACCCCAATAGAATTCATCAGCTTTGACCGGAGCAAATAGTCCTTGCCTAAAAGGTTGGAGAACGATTAGATTTTTTCTATCTAATTTAAATACCTGATTGGATATTTTTTCTCCTAGCTCCAAATGATTAACATCTGAGGATATTACCATGTGCCAAACATTTCTATCTATACTTTTGTAGATGAAGCAATACCTTTCCTCTTCTGATGAATCTCGGTAGTCACTTGCCATAAACCATATTTTATGGTTATTATATCTTGCAAGTATTTTATAAGGACCAAAAGAACTTTCTCTATATACATAGATGCGACACTTGTTATTTTGTTCATCAGTTAGCTCAAAATAATCACATGCTCCACATATTGTACCTATAAAGTATGTAAGTACAAGTACATATACGAATGTTCCATAAGCAAAAGGTTCCCAAGCAATGTTGCCAATAGTTATTGTAATTAAAACTGCAATTAAATACAATAACGTAATGGTTACACTAGCTAACCCGCATTCTTCTAGAAATAACTTCCATGCGGAACGATCTGTTAGGCGTTTCCACCGCCATGATTTAATAATTTTTTTCATAAGACATTATAATTTTTATGTAGAATAATTATTTTTGGTATGGGTGTTTTATCTTGATATTGTTATTTTGTCAATATTATATTGTTCTACTAGTTATATTTAGGCTTTTTGTTTTTATATGCTTTTTCTACATCATGGAATTTCATAGGTTCGGCAACTTCATAGCCTAATATTTGACTTGCTTGTTCTTTAGTAAAATAAAAATCATCAAATGATGTTGGGAAGTTTTCTGGCACAGGAATAGCTATATCTTGTAATGGGCTTTTTTGCATACGTTTTTTTAATTTTGGCAAAAAACGTTGCATTGTTGTATCATTTGTAACTGTATTGTCATTATGGTAAAAATAGTATACATAATGTATTGACCATCCTTCTGGATGACCTCTATTCTTTTTATGATGAAATTCAGCAAAAGTTTTAGTTATATAGTGATTAACTCTCGCTTTATCTCCTGAAATATTAAAGTTGAGCATATTATTTACAGGTTTATGATATTCGTTTACACTTTTGCCATCTACTTTAACATAATGGTTGGAGCCAAATGAATCAAAGTCTATAATCTTATCTGGTCTTACTATAGATTTTACAGTATGATTTAAAGCTTTTGCATGTGACGTAAAGAATTCTGTAATCAGACCACTGCTACGATAAATTGCACCATTATCACCATAGTTCATCCAGTGTAAACTTACCTCTGATACGTCATTAAATTCTTCTAAAAACTTTGCAATTGTTTTTTCTTTTAGTGGAACTAGGTATTCATCTAAATCTATGATGGCCAACCACTCTGTTTGATGTTTATATTGATTAACTACTTTTTCATAGCAAGCTTTCTGTTGATTTATCCCTGGCTGTGGTATGTATGTTATTATTTTCTTGTCTATGTATGGTTTAAGATATTCTTTTATGCCGTCTGTAGAATCATTATCACATAAATAAAAATGCTCCACACCTTGCATCATGTGATATTCAAGCCATTCTTTTATGTATGGTTTTTCATTTTTTAGTATTGCAACAACACTTAAGAAGTTTTTGCTTGGGGTGTGCAATTTATACACTCCAGCAAAAATCAATAATAAAATAAATAATGTTACTAATACTATTTTTTTCATGACTACAAAAAATTCTCTACAATGTTATGTTTATGGCAAGCATCTTTTACTAATAACGTGGTTACAGGTGCTTTGGAGTATTTTTGAAAAAGTAATCCATGTCCTAGGCAAAGACCAAAATTTATATTAAAGTCTGTATTTTCTTTGTTTAGATATTGCGCTTGAGAAATTGGATCACATGATGGACCAGACAACTCAGATGATAACTCTGAGGCATCTAATTTTGATTCTTTACAATTAACACTAATAGCTTCAATTCCCTCTGCTTTTAGTATTTCTTTTAATTTTTCTGCAAGTGCATTTACAGAAAAGCAGTTCGCAATTCCTACCTTTGTATAATTATTTAATTTTATAAAATTAATAAGTTCTACTAATCTTGATGAGTTAAGTGTGCTACGTGTTAAACACATAAGCTTTTTATCTTCTTTGCTATATTGTCCTTTTTCCATAATGCACCTCAAGTTCTAAATCTTATTTTATAGTATAATAACTAAAAAATATTACAAGACAAATACTATAACTTATTCTATGGTTAATTATATTTTTAAGAAGGATTAGAGGGATTATGAGTAAATATTTATCTTTTGTTCCATTGAGCATGTATAATGTGGCTGCTTTTTTACGCTCACAATTATTTTTGTTACCAGTTTTATTGTTTTTTTATCAAGAAAATGGGCTTTCTGTCGGAGACTTTTATCTAATACAAGGCTTAATCGTATTTTTTGCCTTTTTATTTGAAATTCCTGCTGGTTATTTAGGAGATATTTTTCCTAGAAAATATATATTAATCACTGCTTATTCTTTGTTTTTAGCTAGATTGTTTTTATGGATTTTCTTTAGAGGTTTTGAAGTTATTTTAATTGGTGAATTCTTCTATGCTTGCTCTAAGGCTTGTTTTGATTCCGTTTCTTCTTCATTTATTTATGATATTCTAAAAAAGAATAATGAAGAAACAAAAATGGTTAAGGCTTATTCCAACTTTAATGCTTCTATGTATATCGGTACTGGTATTGCAGCATTGCTTGGAGCTGGATTATATGAAAAGCTTGGTTCTCATGTGCTATTGATTGCGGAATTTGTTATTTATTCAACAGCTGTTTTGCTATTAGCAATGCTTCCTAACGCTCATAAACCTATTAAAGATACTATTGTTGGATTTAAGGATAGATTAAAGAGATTTTGGGTGGCTGTTAGTTATATATTAAAATCTCGTAAGTATTGTTACTTGGTTTTATTTTCTGGATTTATGGTTGGTGTTTCTCATTTCTTCTTTTGGAGTTTCCAACCTCTTATGAAAGCCTCTGGAATTAATCCTTCTGTATCTTTAACGGACTTAGCTGATAGTATTGGTTGGGACGCTAGAGTATTTGGAAAAGCTACTTGGAACTATTTATTAAGCTTGAACTGGCTTGACTATATTAAAGTAATGGGTGTTGTTATTTTTATCAATAATGTTATTCGCTCTTCTTTTAGTTATTTTGCAGCAAGCGTTGCTAAACATGTATCTTTATTCAAACTTGGTAACATTGCTTTTTGCTTGGAGATTATTGGTTGTGCATTTTCATTTATTTTAATGAAAATGGGGCATATTAGTCCTTTAAATTGCTTATTGTTCATCATATTCTTGTGTGTTTGTATTGGGTTACAGTTGATGTTTACAATTTCGCATATTAGCCGTATTCATCGATTGATTAATCCTAAAATTAGATCATTATCATCATCTGTTAATATGATGACAGGACGTTTGATGACATCTATTATGCTAATGACACCAAAGTTTTTATTAAAGCATGATGGCGAAATTGAAGGAATTAGAGTTATTGATATATTCTGGATTTATGCAATAATCTTTGTGCCAATTGGGTTATTCTTTATCTATAAAATTTATAAATATAATGCAAAAGCAGAACATTCTTTGATGAACGTGAGTGATACTAGGATTTAGTAATGAAGAGTTTATGGCTCAAATTTAGCTTTATATTTTTTGTATTGCTTTCATTGGAAGCAAGAGCTTTGGATGTTGGGCTTAAGATTTCTTCAAAGCAAGATTGGTATACTTGGGGTGACTACATCTTGGGTAAGGATTTAGAAGAAGGACTTAAAAAGCATGGGTATAATGTTGCTCCTTCTTTTATAGATAACTTTTATCCTGTTGAACAAAATAAAAGTAAAATAGATATTTATATGCATGGATTTGTTCCATTTAACCCACCCAAAAATGATAATAAAATTAATATCTTATACCTATACTATCCTTTGGAAACAGCTAATACTAATAAATACAAAAATATTAAAGATATCGAAGAACCGTCATGGATGTCTTTACAGACTGAACTTTGGGATTTTGATTTAGTTGCAGTTGCCTCCCCTACTTACCAGAAAGAAATAGAACAATTAGGTTTGAAAACTATTTTCACCCCTCAATTTACAAATCCTGATAAATTCTTTTATGAATATGATAAAGATAAGGCTTATGATATTTTGTTTGTTGGTCGCCCTGGATATGAAAGAATTAGTGCATTGTGGGCTATTGAGAGTGGTTTTGATGTAGCATTATTTGGAGATGGTTGGCAAAGCAAAGTAGATAATAAATATTTTAAGGGAAGTTATATTGATAACAATGAGCTTCATAAATATTATGCTTCGGCTAAAATTGTATTAAATGATACAAGAAGTGATATGAAAGAAGCAGGATTTATTAGTAATCGTGTTTTTGATGTTACAGCAAGTGGTGGTTTTTTAATATCTGATTATATGCCTGAAATTGAAAGATTTTATGGCGACAGTATTCCAATGTTTAAAACTAAAGAAGAGTTAAAACATTTGATTGAATATTATTTATCACATCCCGAAGAACGAAAAGAAAAAGCAAAACAAGCTCAAAGTATTACTTTAGCTAATTTCACTAATAAGATAATAGCCCAAAAGATGATTGATGAAGTTCTTCTTGATAGTAATAAAATATCTATAAAAAGCCCATGGAGTGCTAGTAATAAACAAATTGGGGATTATTGGTTAGGCCTTGATATTGAAGAAGGATTTAAAAATAATAACTTAGAAGTTAAAAACTATTATTTTGAAAATAGATATTCCACTGATGATTTTTATGATCGTTCACGCAATCTTCTTTATTTACAATTTAAGTATAACTACTATACACAGGAAGATGATAGAAAAGCTAAAATTATGTATTTATACTTTCCTACATTTATTCCTGAAAAAAACAAATTTAAAAATACTAATGATAAATTTGTATTCAATAAAGATGCATTTTTAAACAATGATCTTGAAGCATTTGATATTATAGCTACTCCTGCAAAGAATGTACTAAACGAACTTAGAGAAAAAGGGTATAAAGCTGAGTTTGTATCACAATTTACTAATCCTGATAAATTTTTCCATTCATATGATGAAAACCTCAAATCTGAATTATTATTTGTTGGTTCTACTTGGTACGAGCGTGAAAGTGTTAAATATGCAGTTGAACTCGGATATAATGTTTCTGTTTATGGAATGGGCTGGAAAGATAAAATTGATGAGAAATATCTCAAAGGCGATTTCATAGATAATAGAATACTTAATAAATATTATTCTTCTGCTAAAATTGTTTTAAGTGACCATGCTGAAGATTTAGAAAAAATGGGGCTGGTTATAAATCGCCTGTATGACGTTACGGCTTGTGGGGCTTTTATTATCTCTGAATATAGTCCATATATTGAAGAAATTTTTGGAGACAGTATTCCAATGTTTAAAAACAAAGAAGAATTTAAGCAATTGGTAGATTTTTATTTAAATAATCCAGAAAAAAGACTTGAGAAAGCTAAAAAAGCTCAAGAAATTACTCTTAGTAGACATACAAATACCATTATTGCAAAAAAGATAAACTCTCTATTTGATACTATTAGCAAGGAGAAGAAATGAAAAAATATCTAATTTTAAGTTTTGTTATTTTGTTAGCATTGGTTGTTGGTTTTATAATTTTAAAATCAAATGTATTTATAGATAAAGAGGATGCTATTTATGTTATTGCTCTTGACGATGCGAGTACAGATAAAGCAAAAAATATTTATAAATCTATAAAAAAAGAGAAAAAGTCAGCTGTTTTATCTAACGATATTGGTGGAGGTAATTATAATTTTTATATAGCTTCATCTTATGAAGATTTGCCTCATAATATAAATAAAAATGCTATAAATATTTTATATATTCCTTATTTTAGCAATAAAGATTCATCTAAAATATTGAGTAATTTTGATGTTGTTGTGGTTAAAAGTGCCAAGTCTTTTGGGCATCTTAAAGCCATAAATGTTAGAACTGCATATATACCTGATGCTTTTGATATCAATAAAAATAAAGAATCTAGTTTTTCTTCAAAAATTGCATATGTTGGAAATGATGAAGATTTTTCTTTAGCTCTATATTTAATAAAAAATGCAAATATAAATGTAGATGTTTATGGAAAAGTGAAAAATAAAAATTGGGATGAAAATAAAATAAAATCTAAAAAACTTAAGAATAGCAATGAATATTCACTAATACTAATTGACCAACCTGATGAAGATATTGCTCGTGAGATTGTATGTGATAGATTATTAAAGATTGTCAGTGATGGGCATCTACCTTTTGTTAGATTTAATCAAGGAATTTACTCAATGTTTGGGGATGCTATTCCTATGTATTACAATGAAGAGCACTTTAAATTTGAGCTAAATCGTTTAATTAATGCATCTCATGAACTAAAAGTACGACGTGATACCATTAGAAAAATTTCAGAAAACTGGTCTTCAAGTATGCGTGCAAAAAAAATTATTGAACTATTTGATATTATGAAAAAAAAGAGGATTTAAAAATTGACTCTTTGAAAAAGATGCTTTAACGTTTCTTTGTATATTTGAATTATTTTATCTAAAAAATTAAATATTATGCCTAAGATTACAAGTATGTACAAAGGTACTGTTGTTTCGGTACCGATTATCATCGACAGAGATGTTGATGTAGGAACTTTTCCTTCAGCTTCTGCTGCTCCGCGCAAAATTTTGCGTGAAAAAATTGTTGTATTGTATGTTAAATTTACTCCGGCTAATGGGTATTGTACTAATAAAAAGCTTTATTATTCTATAAGGCTTGGAACAGAAGATACCAGTAGCAAAGCAAGAGATATTGCTTTATCAGCCTTTACAACAATAGCCTCTGCCAGAATGGGGGATAGTGTGCAGTTTATGCTTCATGTCCATAAAAGAGAGCCTTCTGAATCTGATTGCGAAATTGCATATTTCAAAAATCTTACATTAGTTGATGATGATGTGCTTGGCTTTTAAGTAAGCTAAAACATTTTTAAAGGGACGATTTCTCGCCCCTTTTTTTATTTTTCTAAGATTATTTTATCATTATCTATTGTAGCTGTTCCACCTAGAGGTATTGTCAATAGTGGGTCCGTACG
>JAZQTW010000063.1:0-18278 GCA_045630985.1 Alphaproteobacteria bacterium | reverse complement strand
CTCCTGAAGATATTGGCGGTATGCACGCTTCTCAGGGTGTGATTACAGCTCGTGGTGGTATGACATCTCACGCTGCTGTGGTTGCTCGTGGTATGGGTACTCCTTGCGTTTCTGGTTCTACAGATATTACAATTGATTATAAAGCTAAAACAATGTCTACAAAATCTGGCGTTGTAATTAATGAAGGTGATTGGGTATCTTTAGATGGTGCTAAAGGTCAAATTATCGAAGGTAAAATTCCTACAGTTCAAGTTGAAATGACAGGTAACTTTGGTAAATTAATGACTTGGGTTGATGAAATCAAAACTATGAAAGTTCGCGCTAACGCTGAAACTCCAAAAGATGCTCAAACAGCTCGTAACTTTGGTGCAGAAGGTATTGGTTTGGCTCGTACAGAACACATGTTCTTTGATGCTAGCCGTATTGCAGATATGCGCGCTATGATTTTATCTTCTACGGAAGAAGGTCGTCGTGCAGCTTTAGCTAACTTATTACCATACCAAAAACAAGACTTCGTTGACTTGTTTACAATTATGGATGGTCTTCCAGTAACTGTTCGTTTATTAGACCCACCATTGCACGAATTCTTACCTCACACAGATGCTGAAATGCAAGAATTAGCTGATAAAATGGGTATGACTTTAGCTCAAGTTAAAGCTCGTGCAGAACAATTACACGAATTAAACCCAATGTTAGGTCACCGTGGTTGTCGTTTGGCTGTTACATATCCTGAAATTGCTGAAATGCAAGCTCGTGCTATTTTAGAAGCCGCTTTAGAATGTGCTTCTAAGGGTGTTAAAGTAATTCCAGAAATAGAAGTTCCATTGATTGGTTCTAAGAAAGAATTAGATATCGTTAAGAACGTTATCGATACAACAGCTGAAAAAGTATTTGCAGAAAAAGGTCAAAAGATTGAGTACTTAGTTGGTACTATGATTGAGTTACCAAGAGCTGCATTACAAGCTGAACATATTGCTGAATCAGCAGGTTTCTTTGGTTTTGGTACAAACGACTTAACTCAAACAACATTAGGTATGAGCCGTGATGATACTGGTGCTATTCTTGATGAATACAGAGCAAAAGGCGTTTATGTAGCTGATCCATTCGCATCTATTGATGTTGAAGGTGTTGGTAAATTAGTTAAACGTGCTTGTGTTCATGGTCGTATGACTAACCCAGACATTCACTTAGGTGTTTGTGGTGAACATGGTGGTGATCCTGCTTCTATTGAATTCTTCAATTCTTGCGGATTAGATTATGTTTCTTGCTCACCATTCCGTGTACCTGTTGCTCGTTTAGCTGCTGCTCAAGCTGCTGTTAAGCAAAAAGGTCAACCTAAAGCTGTTGATGCAGTTAAAGACGGTTGTTGTTGTAAAAAAGCTTGCTAATATTTAGTTAGCTTAAAACAAAAAGAAAGACCTCGTTATTTGCGAGGTCTTTCTTTTATAGTAGTTATTTTTTACATTAGAGTAAATATTGTAATTAATGTTGCTATAACAATAGATGGACCAAAAGCTCCAACTCTTTTTTTATTAATAAAACATGTTATAGCAAAAACTACGCAAGAAATTAATATAACAATAGGTATAGTTGTTAAACCTAACCAAGCTCCTAGTGCTGATAATAATTTTATATCTCCACCACCAAATGCTTCTGAATTTTTTCTAACCATAAAAAGAGCAGCTATAGTTGGGATGGTATATCCCAAAATTGATCCTAAAACACTATTTTGAACAGCTAAAGTTATATCATCTCCTAGTATAAAACCATTAAATGAAGCATATGCAAATCCTGATATTAATAAAGGTAATGTTATTAAATCTGGTAACAACATCATTCGATTATCAATTTCCATTAATAAAAATAGCATCATTATTAAAAATACAAACCATGAAGCTCCAGCTGAAGATAGTGATAATGATGTATAGAAGCTAAATGCTGATACAATAATAGCCCATCCTAAAGAACGCATAAAATATTTTTGTTTTAATTTTAAGTATTTGCTATTTTTGTTACGTTTTTCTTTTGATACAGTTTTGTTTTGTTTAAATATACGATATAAAGCATAAGGCATTGTTGCTGGCATAAATTTTGCAAACCTTCTTGCTAAGTAAGGAATTGTAAAACCAAAAATAAAGCCGATTATAATATATGTCATATTTTTTCTCCGGTGATTAATTTTGGTTTTATTATATATATTAATGGTAAAATAACATTTAATTTATATTAATCCCATTTTTTGAGCAGTAATAACAGCTTGTGTTCTGTTATTTACTTTTAAAGAACGGAGTAGGGCGTTAATATGTAGTTTAACTGTCGCTTCAGAAACCCCCATATCATATGCAATTTGTTTATTAGACTTACCTTGTGCTATTAAATCTAATACTTGAGATTGTCTGTTTGTTAGATTTTTCTTTAATGGAGATGATAAATTATGTGGACTATAATCTAAAATATTATCTAACATTATATGTGGTATATATGTTCCACCATCTAAAATCAATTTTAATGCTCCACTTAAAATATTACTATCGCACTTTTTAGGAATATATCCTTTAACACCATAGGATAAAATTTTCTTTATTGTTCTAATATCTTCCGATGAAGATATTGCTATTATTTTAGTGTTGGGGGATAAGTTTTTTATTTTGCTTATTATGTCTGATATATTTAATTCTGCTAAATCAATATCTAAAATTAGAATATCTATTCCTAATTCTGTTGATAATATTTTTTGCATCTCTATTAAATCAGGTGCCTGTAGTATAATAGCATCTGGGGTAATTTCTTTTAATCTTAGTGTTAGTCCATCTCTAAATAAAGATTGCTCGTCCGTTATTAAAACTTTCATTTATTTCTCCTCTAAAAACAAGGTGTTGTCTAAATGTAGTTGCTATATAAGTACGGATTATAAATTTTAAAGGTGGTAATGTAATTATTCTTTAGGTTTTAGTATAAGTAATTCAACACCAGCTTCTTCTAACATTTGTTCAGAGTATTTTATTTTATCTCTCCATGTGTTTTGAGGGGTGTTTTTATCTATAACCAAAGGGTTTGTTACAACAAGTTTAATACCTGATTGAATTATGGCTCTAGTGCAATCAGTGCAAGGAAAGTGTGTAGCATATAAAACACAGCCTTTTACAGATGTTCCACATAAGCATGCATTGTATACTGCATTTCTTTCTGCGTGTTCAAAAAAATCATATTTTGTTGGGCGTTCAAAACGTTCAAAAACATCATCATCAACACCTCTAACAAAACCATTATATCCAGTTGCTCTAATTTCTTTGTCTGGACCAACAATTACAGCACCTGTTTTGGTAGATGTGTCTTTTGACCAAGTTGATACTAATTTTGCTATATCCATAAAGCGATAGTGCCATTTTTCTGTAAACATTTGTTTCTCCTTTAAACTCTTCCTTAGTCAGTTTATAGTAATTTTGTTATTTTACAAGTAAATAATTGTAAATAAAACTATAAAAATATACATAAGTATCTTGACTTTATTAGCCTAAAAGTTATATTTAAGTACATTTTAATTTTAATGATTAGGAGTGTATATATAATGAGTACAATTATTGATATTTTTGCTAGAGAAATTTTAGATTCTCGTGGTAATCCAACTGTAGAAGCTGATGTTTTATTACAGTCAGGTGCTTTTGGTCGTGCAGCTGTTCCTTCTGGTGCATCAACAGGTGCTCACGAAGCTGTTGAATTACGTGATGGTGATAAAAGCCGTCATATGGGTAAAGGTGTTGAAAAAGCAGTAAACAATGTAAACGAAACAATTAGCGAAGCTTTGATTGGTTGTGATTCTGAAAGCCAAATTGATATCGATACAGCAATGATTGAATTAGATGGTACAGAAAATAAAGGTAAATTAGGTGCAAATGCTATTTTAGCAGTTTCAATGGCTGTTGCAAAAGCTCAAGCTGATGAAATGGGTATGCCTTTATACCGTTATTTAGGTGGTACAATGGCTCGTACATTGCCAGTTCCAATGATGAACATTGTGAACGGTGGTAAACACGCTGATAACCCAATTGATATTCAAGAATTTATGATTATGCCTGTTTCTGCTACATCTATTAAAGAAGCTATTCGTATGGGTGCTGAAATCTTCCATACATTAAAGAAGAATTTAAAAGCAGCTGGTCATAACACAAACGTTGGTGATGAAGGTGGTTTCGCTCCTAATTTACAATCTGCTGAAGAAGCATTAGGATTTATTGTTGCTTCTATTAAAGATGCAGGTTTTGTTCCAGGTGAAGATGTAGTTTTAGCTATTGATGCTGCTTCTACAGAATTCTATGAAAATGGTAAATATGAGATGAAGGGTGAAGGTAAATCTTACACATCTGCTCAAATGGTTGAATTCTACAAAGATTTGTGTGAAAAATTCCCAATTTTCTCAATTGAAGATGGTATGGCTGAAGATGACTGGGAAGGTTGGAAAATGTTAACAGACGCTATCGGTGATAAAGTTCAATTGGTTGGTGATGATTTGTTTGTTACAAATCCAAAACGTTTAGCTATGGGTATTGAAAAAGGTGTTGCTAACTCAATTTTGGTTAAAGTTAACCAAATTGGTACTTTAACTGAAACAATGAAGGCAGTAGATTTAGCTCAACGTAATAAATACACAGCTGTTTTATCTCACCGTTCAGGTGAAACAGAAGATGTTACAATTGCTGATATTGCTGTTGCAACAAACTGTGGTCAAATTAAGACAGGTTCTATGTCTAGAACAGATAGAATGGCTAAATATAACCAATTAATCAGAATTGAAGAAGAATTGGGTGATGCAGCAGTTTATGCAGGTAAATCTATTTTGAAAAAATAATAGAGAAGGTGTAAAATGAAAGCTATTATATATTTCATTTTATTGTTAGCTGTAGGTTCTTTAGTGTGGTGGCAGGTTTATAACGTTACTCCACAAGAACAATTAGAATATATAAAGGTTTCAATATCAGATTCTACTGGTGGTGAGGCTATTTCTAATACTAAAGAGTCTGCATCAAAATTAGGTAAAGTATTAAAAGGAAGTTTAGAAGAAGCTCAAGATGTTTATCATAATGGTGCTGAAGCTAAATATGAATAATATTTTATGTTAATTTAACAAAAAGCACAGTATTTACTGTGCTTTTTTGTTTTATATGAGCGTTAAAAGTATTGATATATTTGATAAGTATGATATTTTGTTTTTATAATAAATAAAATAAACAGGAAAGTTTAATGTTAGATCCAAAATTTGTGCACTTAAGAGTTCATACAGCATATTCTTTGGCTGAAGGTGCTATTATGCTACCTAAGTTAATTCATACATTACATGATATGAATATACCAGCCATTGCTGTTACTGATAGTGCAAATATGTTTGGCGCTAAAGCTTTTTCTAAATATGCATCTGATGAAGGTGTTAAACCGATACTTGGTTGTCAGTTTTTATTAAGAAATAAAGATTCAGACGATATTTTAAAATCTAAGGGAAGAGAATTAGATCCTGATAAAATAGTTTTATTGGTTATGAATGAAGAAGGATATAGTAATATCAATAAACTAATGAAGCGTTTTTATTTGGATAATACTGCAAAAGGTTGGAGTCCACAGTTAACCTTAGATAATCTAAAAGATTTTAATGGTGGTTTAATTGCTTTAACCGGTGGTGTTGAAGGACCTATTGGTCGTCTTTTATTAGAAAATAGAAAAAATGAAGCAGAAGAAACTCTTTGTGAGTTAAAAAGTATATTTAATGAGCGCTTATATATGGAAATATCTAGAATAGGTCTAGATAAAGAAGATCAAACTGAAGATGATTTTATTGATTTTGCATATAAACACAATATTCCATTGGTGGCAACAAACGAAGTTTTCTTTTTGAATGAAGACATGTATGAGGCTCATGATGCTTTAGTTTGTATTTCTGCGGGTGAATATGTTGCGAATGAGAATCGTCGCAAATTTTCAATAAACAACAGACTAAGAACAGAAGCAGAAATGTTAGAAGTTTTTGCTGATTTACCTGAAGCAATAAACAACACAGTTAGAATTGCTAAATTATGTAATTATCTTTCTAAAAAAGTTGATCCACTTTTACCTATATTTGAGTGCCCAAATGGCAGAACTCAAGATGAGTTTATTACAGAAGAATCTTATAAAGGGTTAGCAAATAGATTAAGTAAAGCTGTTTATTTTGATGGAATGACACCAGAGCAAAAAAATGAAATTGATGAGAAGTATTTTAATAGACTCGAATATGAGGTTAGTGTTATCAAAAAGATGGGATTTCCTGGATATTTTCTTATCGTGTCAGATTTTATTAAGTGGTCTAAAGGTCATGGTGTTCCTGTTGGTCCAGGTCGTGGTTCTGGTGCAGGTTCTATTGTTGCTTGGGCTTTAAATATTACTGAGTTAGACCCGTTAAAACTAGATTTACTGTTTGAAAGATTTTTAAATCCAGAACGTGTAAACATGCCTGACTTTGACGTGGATTTTTGCCAAGAGAATCGATATAAGACTATTGAGTATGTGCAAAATAAATATGGTTTTGATCATGTTGCGCAAATTATAACATATGGTAAACTTCAATCAAAAGCTGTTATTAGAGATGTTGCAAGAGTGTTGCAAATGCCATATTCTCAAGCAGATAGAATTTCTAAGATGATTCCAGCAGGTGTTCAAGGAAAAAACCCAACACTTCCTGAAGCTTTGGAACAAGTTCCTGAATTAGAGGAAATGAGGCAAAATGATCCTCAAGTTAATAAACTTTTTGAAATTGCTATAAAATTAGAAGGTTTGTATCGAAACTCTGGTATGCATGCGGCCGGTGTGGTTATTGGTGATAGACCTTTGGAAAAACTTGTTCCTTTATATAAAGATCCAAGAGCAGATATGCCTGTTACGATGTATGATATGAAGTTTGTTGAAGAAACAGGTTTAATTAAATTCGACTTTTTGGGGTTAAAAACGCTTACAGTTATTCAAAGAGCTTTAGATTGGATTAAAAAATCTCAGGGTATAGATGTTGATATGGAAGTTGTTCCATTAAATGATGAACTTACATATAAGATGCTTCAAGAAGGAAAAACCACTGCAGTGTTCCAATTTGAATCAGCAGGTATGAAAGATGTTCATAAACAAATTAGACCAGATAGATTTGAAGATTTAATTGCTATTGTTTCTTTATATCGTCCGGGACCTATGGATAATATTCCTACTTTTATTAAAAGAAAACACGGTGAGGAAGAAATAGCTTATTTACACCCTAAATTGGAACCTATATTAAAAGAAACATATGGTATTATGGTATATCAAGAGCAGGTTATGATGATTGCTCGAGAATTAGGTGGATATACCATGGGTGGCGCAGATAAACTCAGAAAAGTAATGGGAAAGAAAATGCGCGATGAAATACCTAAGCAACGTCAAATGTTTACTGAAGGTGCTATAAAGAATGGTATTGATGGAGAAGTTGCTAAAAGTATTTTTGATCAGATGGAAAAATTTGCGTCATATGGTTTTAATAAATCACACGCTGCAGCATATTCTTTAGTTTCTTATCAAACAGCATATTTAAAAGCTCATTACCCGGTTGAGTTTATGTGTGCTGTTATGGATTTGGATATTACCAATACAGATAAATTGGCGGCATTTAAATCTGAGTGTAAGGTTTTAGGTATTGAAGTATTGAAACCAGATGTAAATGAGTCTTTAGCTAAATTTAGTGTTCAAAATGGAAAATTAAGATATGCTTTAGGTGCTATAAAAGGTGTTGGTGAAGCAAATATGAATGCTATTGTTGAAGCGCGTGAAAAAGGGGGAAAATTTAAGGATATTTCTGATTTTATTAATAGGGTAGATTCAAAACAATTAAATAGAAAGCAATTAGAACAATTAATCAAAGCTGGTGCTTTTGATAGTATAGAGAAAAAACGTGGAAAGCTTTATGCTAATATAGATACTATTTTGAAAAATATTTCATCTGTAACAGAAATGAAGAATAGCGCGCAATCATCATTGTTTGGTGCAGAAGAATATTCTTCTAAAGTTAAACTTTTTGATGCTCCGGATTGGCCTGAGCTTGAAAAATTAAGAATTGAAGCAAGTGTTATTGGTTTTTATTTATCGGCGCACCCATTAGATATTTATGCCGACAGTATGCATAAATTGGGAGTTAGAACCTGTCAGGAAGTTATGAGTAATATTAAGGTGGGAGATAGTATTAAAGCTTGTGTTGCAGGTTGTGTTGAAACATTTCAAAAACGTATTAGTAAAAATGGAAATAAATATGCATTTTTGGGTTTATCAGATATAACAGGCAATTTTGAAGGAATGATGTTTTCTGATGCTTTAGTTAAGTATGAGGATGTTATAAATTCAGGCTGTCCTTTATTGGTAAAAATTACAATAAACAAGCAATCTGAAGAAGAGAGTCCTAGGATTATGATAAATAGTGTTAGAACAATCGATGAGGCTATTGCTGAGCAAGCTAAAGGTATTATAATTTCGGTAAATAATAGTTCTGCAGTTTATGAAATTAAAAAAGTTTTGTATTCTGATAAAAGAGGGCTTAATAAAGTTTATATAGATCCAGAGCTTGATGAATGGGATGTTAGAATCGAATTAGAGGGAGGATATGCTTTTTCTGATAATACGATGCTTACAAAGTTAAAAAGCATTCCAGGTGTTGCATCAGTTAAAGAAATATAGGAGGTAACATGGAAAAGAAAAATGAGTTAGTTAAAATGAGCTTTTTTAAAGGATTAAAAGTATCTTTTGATAGTATAATAGATAATTTTAAGTCATTTATGTTTTTTTCTTTATTTTGTTCGCTTCCTCTTTCTGCATTAAAAATATTTTTATCTATTAAAGAAGATAGTTTTGTATGTTTTTTGGTTTTTGCTTTTATTTTTCTTTTTGTGGTTTCTTTTTTTATAAATTGTTGGTTTAATGTTTTAAATAAAGAAAATAATATAAAGAATATTTTAAAATCATTTTCTGTTAAAAATGTTTTTAGAACATTGTTTTTTGTATTTGCTAATATATTAGCATGGGTTTTAATTATTGGTATCTCTATGTTTTTATTTAATAGAGTTGTTGAATTTAATTTTTGGTTAGAATTTTTATTATATTTAGGTTTGTCTTTTATTATAATGTTGTGTTTTATTTTTTTATTAAACTATGTTATTTTTATACGTTTTCTAAAAAGAGAAGAGTGGTTTGTTTTTCGTAACCATTTTTGGGCTTTATATGACAATGTTAATAAAATTATTGCATGGACTTTTGTTTTGTTTTTAATGTTTTTTGTTTTGTGTAAAGAGTTATCATCGTTTTTTGTTTTGCCAGATTTTTTTGTAAATATGATATATTTGTGGGCTTTTTATTTTTGTTTAGCTTTTTATATATCTATTCTTAATTATCAATATGAGAAAATATTTTTAAATAGAGATTAGTTTTGTGTGAAAATATTTCTTATATTTTCATCTTCAATAAGGGATAAGATTTCTTCTAAATGTGCGTCAGTTAGGATTTGTATGGCATTGTTTTTACTTATACCTTTAGATGTTAGATAAAACAATTGCTCTTCATTAATCTCTCCACAGCTAGCACCGTGTGAGCATTTTATATCGTCTGTATATATTTCTAATTCTGGTTTACAATTTAAAGAAGCGTTATAGTTTAAATATAAAGCCTTATGTAACTGGTTACCCTGACTTTTTTCTGAGTTAGGTGAAATATGTATTTTTCCTTGAAAATTCGCGTATGAATTATCTTCCAAGACACATTTTGCTAATTGATTTGATATGGTGTTTTTTGCCTTATGGTTGATATTTGTTGTTATATCTGTTGTGCAACCAATTTTTGTTTTGTAGGCAGAGTAGATATTTGCTTGTGCATTTGGTTGATCTAGGTTAATTAAGTTTTCATTTCTGTTGATAGTTGTTGCATTAGAGTAGTAAAACTGATTGTATAAAGCTTCTGTTTTTACTATAACAGAATTAAGTGCTAAATGGTAAGATTTATAGCTTTCGTTTAGTACTTTGTAATGATTTAAAGTAGAGTTATTATCTAAATATATCTCATTAACTATATTTGAAAAATATAAATTATCTTTATTAGATACAAATTCTTCAACGATGTCTAATTTTGTATTTTTTTCTAAAACAAAAACGTTATGAATATGAGTTTGTTGTTGTTCACAATTTGTATTGTTGTATTTTATTTTTATAGGTGATGTTATTTTTATATTTTTTGTTACAGTTATACAAAAACCCTGTTCAATATACATGGTGTTTAGGATTGCAAATGGGTGATTTTCTAATTTGTAAGATTTATTTATGTATTTTTTATATGTGTTTTCATATAGAGCTATGGGTAAAGTTTCTACAATTATACCATCAGGAAGGTTTTTGGTTTCTATGTGAGCAATACCATTGCAGAAACAAATATTTATAAAGTAGTCATCTTTATTGTTTTTATTACAATGGCATTCTGCTTTTTCATTATTAATAGTAAAATCTGTTTTTAGTAAATTAGAGATGTTTGTATATTTCCATACCTCTGTTTTGTTTGATGGAAAACCTATTTTATTTAGTAAAGATTTAGCTTGTTCGCGTATTGCATAAACATTAGGTTTATCATTAAGAAAAAGTTCTATATTTTTTATTAAAGGAGTTTCTGCCATTTTAATCCTTATTTATAAAATCAGCATAACCGCTTTCTTCTAATTTTAATGCAAGAGTTTTATCTCCTGTTTTAATAATTTTTCCATCAACGAAAATATGTATAACATCCGGTATAATGGTGTCTAATAATCTTTGATAGTGGGTTATTAATAAAAAAGCATTATCGTTTGTTTTAAGTTTGTTTATACTTTCTGAAACTGTTTTTAAGGCATCAATATCTAATCCAGAATCTATTTCATCTAAAATACAAAAATCTGGTTTTAATAATGCCATTTGTAGTGTTTCAAATCTCTTTTTTTCACCACCAGAAAAACCAACATTAATAAATCTTTTTAACATATCTTGAGAGATGTTTAATTTAGATGCTTCGCTTTTTAGTAGTTTCATAAAGGAAAGCGTATCTAACTCATCTTCATTATTATATTTTTTTATAGAATTTAGAGATTGTTTTAAGAAGTTTGATACAACAACACCAGGTATTTCTGTTGGATGTTGCATTGATAAGAATAAGCCGTTGCAAGCTCTTTCTTCTGTTGGCATTTCTAGAAGACTTTTACCTTTGAATAAAATACTGCCAGAAGTTACTTTATACCCATCTTTTCCACTTAGTACATATGATAATGAAGATTTTCCAGCTCCATTGGGGCCCATTATAGCGTGAACTTCACCTTTTTTTATTGTAAGGTTTAGTCCTTTTATTATTTCTTTATCATCAACAGATGCATATAAGTCTTTTATTTCTAGCAGTATTTCAGACATTATTTTTAAGCAACCTTTCCGTGACAGTGTTTGTATTTTTTACCACTACCACATGGACAAGGAGCGTTTCTTGGAGTGTTGCTCCATTCATTAATGTTTGTTACATTTTGTGGTACTGTATCTTCATCTTTGTTTGTTGTTAGTTTTTGGCTTTGTTTGCGGCGTTCCTCTTCTTTTAAGTCTTGATCGCTATTTTCTTTTATAACCATATGACAAACAATAGTTGTTATTCTTTCTTTTAATATATCTAGCATTTCTGAGAACATATTAAATGCTTCTTTTTTGTATTCATTTAATGGGTCTTTTTGGCCATAAGCACGTAATACAATTGTGTGACGCATTAAGTCTAGAGTTGCAATATGTTCTTTCCATAGTTGATCTAATATTTGTAGAATTACACTTTTTTCAACCAATCTTATTGTGTTTTCAGATATTTTGCTATGTCTATCTGAAATTTGCTTATCAACTTCAGCTACTATTTGTTCAAATAATTCTTCGCTATTTATTTCTGGTCGTTCAATCCAGTTTTCTATAGGTAAATTTATACCTGTTAAACCGAATAATTCTTGTTTTAAGCGAATAATATCCCACTCTTCTTTAGGAGTGCCTATAGATATGCTGTTGTTAGCAATAGAAGCTATATAATCATGTCTCATATCTAAAATTGTTTCAGATAGGTCGTTTGTTGACATTATTTCTTTACGTTGCTCATAAATAACCTTGCGTTGTTCATTCATAACGTCGTCATATTTTAGCAAGCTTTTACGTATATCAAAGTTTCTTTCTTCAACTTTTTGTTGAGCTTTTTCTAGTGCCTTGCTTATGAATGGGTGAACAAGAGCCTCACCTTCAGGAAGTCCTAATTTATGCAAAACATCAGACATTCTTTCTGAGCCAAATATTCTCATAAGATCATCTTCTAAAGATAAGAAGAATTTTGAATGACCAGGGTCACCTTGACGTCCAGAACGACCTCTTAGTTGGTTATCTATACGTCTACTTTCGTGGCGTTCTGTTCCTAAAATATATAAACCACCAGCAGATAATACTTTTGCTTTATTTTCAGCTATTTCTGAATTTACTTCTTCTTTTATTTTTAATATTTCTTCTTCTGTTTCATTTCCTGTTAGGCGTTTTTTTAATGTTAAATCAGGGTTTCCACCTAATTGGATATCTGTACCACGTCCGGCCATGTTTGTTGCAATTGTAACAGCACCGTAACGTCCGGCTTCAGCAACAATAGCAGCTTCTCTTTCGTGATGTTTAGCATTTAATACTTCAAAAGATATATTTGTTTGTTGTTTAAGTAATGTAGCAATTATTTCGGATTTCTCTACAGATGTTGTACCAACCAAAACAGGTTGTCCTTTAGCGTTACATTCTTTGATTGTGTCAATAATTGCTTTGTATTTTTCTTTTTCTGTGCGGTAAATACAATCGTGTTCATCATTACGTAATATTGGACGATTTGTTGGTATTTCTACACATGAAAGATTATAAATATCACAAAATTCAGCTTCTTCGGTCATAGCTGTACCTGTCATACCGGCTAATTTTGGATATATACGGAAGTAGTTTTGGAATGTAATAGAAGCTAGAGTTTGGTTTTCTGATTGTATTTCAACATGTTCTTTAGCCTCTAAAGCTTGATGAAGACCGTCACTATATCTACGACCTTCCATTATTCTACCTGTAAATTCATCAATAATAAGAACTTGGTTGTCTCTTACTAAGTAATCAACATCTTTGGTAAACATAACATTAGCGCGCAAAGCTTGGTTTACATGGTTTACTAATGAAACATTTTTAATATCATACAAACCACCTTCTTTTATTAAGCCTGCATTTTTTAATAATTTTTCAATATGTTCCATTCCGTATTCGGTTAATGTTACATTTTTAGCTTTTTCATCTTTTTCGTAGTCAGAAGCTGTAATATCTTTTATTATACTATTTACTTGAATATATTTTTCGGAAGAATCTTCAGCAGCACCAGATATAATAAGAGGGGTTCTTGCTTCATCAATTAAGATAGAGTCAACCTCATCAACAATAGCAAAATTAAAATCTCTTTGAACTCTTTCTTCTAATGAGAATTTCATGTTATCTCTTAGATAGTCAAATCCAAGCTCATTGTTGGTACCATATGTGATATCAGCGTTATATGCTTCTTTTCTTTGTATATCATCTTTTTCGTGAGTAATGTAATCTACAGTTAAGCCGAGGAATCGATATACTTGTCCCATCCACTCAGCGTCACGTTTTGCTAGATAATCGTTAACAGTAACAATATGAACACCTTTTTGTTCAATAGCATTAAGATATGCAGCAAGTGTGGCAACTAAAGTTTTACCTTCACCCGTTTTCATTTCTGAAATCATACCTTTATGCAAAACAATACCACCAATTAATTGCACATCATAATGGCGTTGACCTAATGTTCTCTTAGCAGCCTCTCTAACTGTCGCGAAAGCTTCAGGTAATATATTATCAAGAGTCTCTCCTTCTTTTAATCTTGAGCGAAACTCTAAAGTTTTATTTTTTAATTCTTCGTCAGTTAATTTACAAAAAACTTCTTCAAGAGCATTTATTTTTTCAACTGTTTTATATTGTTTTTTTATAAAACGGTCATTGGCAGAGCCAAAAATTTTACGAGCAATATCTGTTAACATATCAAAACCTTATTCTAATTATCTTTTATAGCTACATTTAGTGTTTTTATCTTATAAAGTCAATACTATCAACAAAAGTTATAAGCATTAATTAAAAAACACTTGGAATATTTAATAAATGGGTTTATATGTGTTAATAGTATTAAAATTTATTGGAGGTTTTTTTTATGAAAAAGAGAATAGTTGGCTTTACAATTTCTGTGGTTGCTGTTGTGATAGTTGCTGTTGCATCTTTTGTTTGTTTTAAAGTACAAAAAGCTGATGCAGCAGATAAGGGTGTGGCTGCAAAAATTAATGGTGAATTAGTTTATATAAATGATTTAAAACAAAGTTATGCAGATCATCCGCAAATTAAAGATAGAGTTTCTTTTGAAGAATTTTATGCAAAAACTTTAGATGTTTTTGTTAATAGTAAGTTAGTTTATCAAGCTGCTAAAGCTGCTAAAATTGAAGAAACTCCAGAATATCAAAGACAGCTCGTAACTGCAAAAGAAGACTTGGCTCGTAAATTGTATTTAGAAAAAATGGTTGATGAGAAAGTTACAGATTCTGAAATTAAAAAATTGTATGATGAATATACATCTAAATTTGAAAGCCAAAAAGAAGTTAAAGCTAAACATATTTTAGTAGATACAGAAGATAAAGCTAAAGAAGTTATAGCTAAATTGAAAAAGGGCGGTGATTTTGTGAAACTTGCACAAGAGTACTCAAAAGATCAAGTTGATTTAGGGTATTTTACAAAAGAAGTTATGGTTCCTGAATTTTCTGATGCTGCTTTTGCTATGAATAAAGGTGAATATTCTAAAGCTCCTGTAAAAACAGAGTTTGGCTATCATGTAATTTTAGTTGAAGATGTTAGAGCATCTAAACCTTTAAGTTTAAAAGATGTTGAACCTCAATTAAAGAATATGGTTACACAACAAGTAGTAGCTCAAATTTTTGAAGATCTTGTTAAGAATGCAAAAGTTGAGAAGTTTACTTTAGAAGGTGAACCTATAACAGATAAAAAATAAAAAAATATAAAACGAATCGAAAAGCTCCTCTAGATAGGAGCTTTTTTGTTGCTTTTTTAAATTTTTTAGGTATTTTGGGGTTAAATTGAATACTATTATATAAAACAATATTTATTATGACAAAGTTTGAGCAAGCAAAAATTGCAATTGAGAGGCATTTTAGTGATGTTTCTTTTTCAGGTTATGTTTTCTGTGCTACACATATCCATGATGGCAGTTTAAATGAATCTTATGCTGGTTTTATTGGCGGTTTAAGAAAGTTGGTTGGGATAAGAATCGAGATGTTGATTTACGATCCTAAAAGAAATTCTGTTAATTTTTATGGGTGTGAAAAACATGCTAAAGAAGTTTCTTTGGTTATGTCAAGAAAATGGACCTTACTTGATTGGGAGAAATGTCCGCTAGAACCTCTACACAACGCAACAGATTATTTTGTTGATGGAAGAAAATTTGAGGGATGGGATTATTATCTTAACGCAATAAGTGATAAGCTTAGACTTCAATAAATTAAAGTCCTAAAAAAGATTTTTCTTTTTTAGGACTTTGTTTTTTCTTTATGAGGGAGAAATTTTTAGATATTGCGTGTAGCAATGGTGTCTAATAACTTCTTATTTGCATCTTCTATTGAGATGTTGTTATATACAGCAACTTCACTAGCTAAACGTTCTAATGCGTGTTCATAGATTTGACGTTCGCTGTAAGATTGCTCTGCTAAATTTTCACTACGATGTAGGTCGCGAATTACTTCTGCAACAGCTACAGGGTTACCTGAATTAATTTTGTTTTCGTATTCTTGAGCTCTTCTTGACCACATGATTTTTTTAACTCTTGGTTTTCCTTTTAAGGTAGCAAGAGCTTCATTCATTGTGCTCTCATCAGAGATTTTACGTAAGCCTACTTTTTCTAATTTAGCCATTGGAACACGTAGAGTCATTTTGTCTTTATCAAAATTAACTACTAATAATTCCAATTCGCTACCAGCGATGGTTTGTTTGGCAATGTTTGTTACTTTGCCAACCCCATGTGTTGGATAGACTACGTACTCTCCGGAGTTAAAGCTCGAAATTTGGCTTTTTTTCATATAGAAATACCTCCTGATATACGTTTATTAATTTGAAAACATCTGGACTATATCACATTTTTTGAAACAAATCTAGTCCTAATTTTAAAAAAATTAAAAAAATTTAAATTTTTTACTTTTTTAGCACGGGAAATAGTTTTGTTTGTCTTAAAGCCTCCCCAATAACCATAACAGCAGACACAGCAACATTGATTGATCTAGCGTTACTATTCATTGGTATGATTAATCGAGAATCGGCGATTTGGTGTACTATTTCTGGTACCCCTGCACTTTCTCTCCCCATTAATATAATATCGTTGGGTTCAAATTTGAAGTTTGTATAAGGAGAACTTGCGTGCGTAGTTAATAGAATAATTCTACCATATTCTTCTGGATGTTGTTTTCTATATTCTAAAAAATCTTGCCACGAATCGTGTCTTTTATAGTTTACTATATCTAAGTAATCCATACCAGCTCTGCGCATTGCTTTTTCGTTAAATATAAAACCACATGGTTCTATGATATCAATAGGCAAATCCAAACAGGCACATAAACGCATTAATGTACCTGTGTTTTGAGGAATATCTGGTTGAAATAGTGCTAATCTCATGTTAGTTTACTTGTTGTTGGTTTTCTTTTTTTGTTTGGTACATTTTAGCAAAGTCAACAGGAGACAATAATAAAGGAGGAAGTCCTGCTTCAGCTAAATTGGAAGAAATTATTTGACGAGCATAAGGGAATAGTAGTTGAGGTATTTCTACAAATAAAATTGTTTCTATTTGGTCTTCAGGTAATGTTATTGTGCTGATAGAACCATATGATAATTCTAGAATAAATAACTTTTCGTTATTTACATCTGCATTGATACGTACATTTAGAGTTACCTCAAATTGAGTATCTTCATTTTTTTTTGCATCAATATTTAAATCAACACTGATTTTTGGTGCTGTATTTAGTTTTGAAAAAATTTGAGGTGCATGAGGTATCTCTAATGATAGATCTTTTATATATTGTACATTTAAAGCAACTACAGGTGTTTTATTATCCATTTTAATATCCTTTCGAAAAATTTATTTAGTTATAATATAGGTATTTATTTTTATACGTCAAATATAATAGTTGATAATAAAGATATTTAGAACTATATTAGTTTTATATTTTAATAAGGAAGGTAAAATGTCAGGATATTTGGATATTATATTTTTGCTAGTTTTGGTTTTAGTTATTTTTAGCAAGTTAAGGAATGTTTTGGGTACTAATGGAAATGAGCCTAAGGTTATTATGTTATCTAAAGAGCAGTTTGAAAAATTTTATAATGAGATGAAGGGAAATAATTTAAAAACAGCGGAGGATGTTGTTGATGTTGATAAATTATCTCCGTTAGATAGAGAATTAATTAAAATTCCTAATTTTAATAAAGAGACATTTGTAAAAGGAGCACAAAAGGCTTTTGAAATGATTTTATCTTCTTTTAGTAAAGGGGATTCAAATACTTTATCTAAATTAGTTAATAAAGATTTGTTAAATAAGTTTAATACTGTTATTAAAGAAAGAAAAGAAAGTGGAATAACATCAGAAATGGACCTAATTGGTTTTGTTGAGACAGAAGTGGAATCTGTTAATTTTGTTGAAAATAATAAAGTTAATTTGGTTGTTAAGTTTGTGAGCGAGCAAGTTAATTTATTAAAAAATGCTGATGGTGATATAATTGAAGGTGATGAAAATTATATTCAGCAAATATCAGATATTTGGACTTTTGAGAAAAGTCTAGATGCTAATGTTAATAATTGGATGTTGTGTTCGACTAAAAAATGTTAAAACGTGGACTGTTATTTATACTTATTTTAATTTTGGCCTCTTGTAAAAGTGGTGATTTTGATAGTATTAAAGGACGTTCTTTTGAAATTCAAAAAACAAAGTTTTCTCGTTTGAATGATTGGGATGATGATGATTTTGAATTGTTTGATAAAGCAATAAAAACAGTATGCGAATCGATATTAAAAAATCCAAATAAAAAGCTTAAAAGTGATAAAATAGAATATTCTCTAAGAGAGTATAAGTATCATTGTTCTAAAATTGTTAAAAT
>JAZQTW010000062.1:0-6727 GCA_045630985.1 Alphaproteobacteria bacterium | reverse complement strand
CCCCAATTTAAAACAGAAAGCCGAAGGCTTTGCCACGGGTGGGATAAAGTGCGATGCTGGAAGTGAATTTGCGACTGCGGTGTACGAAAATGGGTACATAAAGGAGCAAATTCACAATCATGATTGTGCTTTAGCACACCCCAATTTAAAACAGAAAGCCGAAGGTGTTGCCACGGGTGAGATAAATTGCCATGCTATGAGTCACGCCACGAGCGTAGTGTACAAAAAAGCGTACATGAGCGAGTGCCGACGCTCATATGATGGCGATTTAGCACATCCCCCAATTATGCATTTAAAAAGATTGCAGCTATAATTACACTCACCACCATCACCGGTATCGACCAAATCATAAACCGTACAAAACTAATCGGATGCCCCTCACGAGAAGCAATACCAGCAACAATAACGTTGGCAGATGCACCAATGAGCGTACCATTACCACCAAGACACGCACCAAGAGAAAGCGCCCACCAAACCGGCATCATCACCTCACGCCCCCCAACAGCCTCTTCCATCGCCTTAAGGGTCGGAATCATCGTCGCAACAAAAGGAATATTATCAACAAAAGCAGAAAATACGGCAGATACACTAAGCACCACATAAACGCTCTTCTTAATGCTACCACCAGTAACTTCCACCAAATAATTACCCACTTTGGTTAAAAATCCAGTCTCCTCAAGCGCTCCAACAATAACAAAAAGCCCACAAAAGAAAAAGATAGTAGTCCAGTCCACACGATTAAGCACATCTTCCACTTGCTCATCACGCTTGTTATGAGATTTTCCAAAGCTATACAACAAAAGCATAAGCCCCGCCCCAAAGAGAGCAATAAAGCCATTTTGTAAACCAATATGCTCTGCCACAATAAAACCAGTAATCACAGAAAATAAAACAAAAAGCGCCTTCCAAAGTAAAGAAAAATCGGTAATAGCATCTTTTTCATTAATATTCATAACCAAAACACGATTACGCATTGTAGTCTTTAAGCTAGGTCCCCAAAAATAAACAAACATCGCCACAATAACCGCCAAAATAACCAAAACCGTAGGCGCAAGAGTGGTCAAAAAGTCCATAAAGCTAAGCCCCAAAGCTGAACCAATCAAAATATTAGGAGGGTCACCAATAAGTGTAGCCGTACCACCAATGTTAGAAGCAAAAATATTAAGCAACAGATATGGATACGGATTAACTTCCAATTTACGAGTAATCTGCATAGTAACCGGCACAATTAATAAAACCGTAGTAACATTATCAAGAAAGGCAGAAAATACAGCAGTAACCAACCCAATCACAATCAAAATACCCAAAGGATTAGCCTTAACTTTTTTCGCCCCCCAAATTGCCACATACTGGAACATACCAGACATCTCTGCCACATTAATAATAATCATCATACCCACAAGCAAAGAAATGGTATTAAAATCAATACTAGAAATAGCAACTTTTTGTGACAACACACCCGACATAATCAAAAATGTAGCTAGCATAATGGTAACCACCGCCCTATTAAGCCTTTCAGTAAACAAAAGAACATAACAAAGCCCCATAGTAAGAAGAGCTATAGTCTGATGTGATAATCCAAAAATTAAGTCCGCCGAATGCATAATAACTTCCTTACATAAAGTGTACAATATAAATATAAACGGTTGAAACGATAATCGTTAAAAACATAATCGGTAACGACCAAAGCAAAAATTTGATAAAGTTCAATGCATGCCCTTCACGAGAAGCAATACCAGCAACAATCACATTTGCAGAAGCCGCAATCAAAGAGCCATTACCACCAAAGCAAGAACCTATAGATAAAGCCCACCAAACCGGCATCATCGCCTCGCGACCACCCAAACTTTCTTCCATAGTCTTTAATAAAGGTATCATGGTAGCCACAAATGGTATATTATCAATAATAGCAGAAAGAACAGCAGACGCCCACAAAATCAAGAATGTAGCCTTTTGAATACTACCCTCAACAAGCCCCAAAGCTTTATGTCCTAGCATCTCCAACACACCAACAACTTCAAGCCCATAAACAAGAGCAAAAAGCCCAGTAAAGAAAAAGATAGTAGTCCAGTCCACAAGCGAAAAAGCATCTTCCACATGCTTATCTCTCTGACTATGCGAAAAACCAATTGTATATAGCGCTAACAACACAGAAGCCCCAAACAAAGCAATCGTACCATTGGCAATATGAAAATGCTCACCCACAATAAACCCAGTAATAGTCACACCAAGCACAATCAAAGACTTCCAAAGCAACGCAAAATCAGTAATACAGTTATATTCATTAATGCTCATAACTTCTTTTTTAGCCTTAGCTGTAGCTGTCATCTTACGCCCAAAGAAAAAGTCAAAAATACCGATTAAAATCGCCATATTAATCGCCACAAGAAGCGTCAACTCTCTCACAAAATCCATAAAACTAAGCCCAAGAGCCGAACCAATAATAATATTAGGCGGATCACCAATAAGTGTTGCTGTACCACCAATATTAGAAGAAAAAATCGCCATCATCAAAAAAGGATAAGGCTTAACCTTAAGCTTACGAGTAATCTCAATCGTAACCGGCACAATCAATAAAACCGTGGTCACATTATCCAACAAAGCAGATAAACACGCTGTAACCAAACCAATCACCGCCAACAATCCACGAGGACTAGCATTAACCACCTTTGCCGATTTAACCGCCGCAAATTGAAAAGCACCAGATTTCTCCATAATACCCACCATAATCATCATACCGATTAATAGTGCAATAGTATTAAAATCCACCCCTTCAATTGCTTGTGTATAAGATAAAACGCCCAACAAAATCATTGCTGATGCACCAAGCATCACCGTAACTGCACGATTCAACTTTTCAGAAAACAAAACAACATAGCTAAGAACCAAAATTACACTAGCAATAATAGCTTTGGACACACCAAATAACATAGAAAACTCCCTAAAATCTTCCAAATCATTCCAAATATAAACACAACTTCTAAATAAATAAACACTAATTTTCACTTTTTTAGCAAAAAAAGTATGTTTGCAACAAAATAGATATTGACAAATTGCCAAAACCCAAATATAAGCAACACAACCAAATTATATTTTTATGATAGAGATTAGTAAATTAATTCCCGGAATTTCCGAGGTTGTCCCTCATCTATACGATGAGCTGACACAAAAAGAAATGTTTGAGCCTATGTTCGAGCAGAAACTCTCTAGCGTTGAGAAAGTCGACCAACCAACTCTTATCCATATGTTGGGTATCCCAGGATGTGGCAAGTCAACATTCATCAAGCAAAACGCCAAAAAATTTGATGGCTACCTCATCATCGGCTTTGATGCTATAATGGAAGCACTTCCTCAATACCACGAAGATGTACTCAAGCTTGGCTCAGTCGAGGCTTTTAAGAAGTGGGAAATACCTGCTCGCATTGCTGGCTACGAACTCCTCGTCCGTGCCATCAATAAGAGAGTGAATATCGTGCTCGACCACGGTGGTTCTCCTGCTTGCCACGTAGAACTGATGAAAAACGTCAAAAAGTACTGTGGATACAAAACTGTAATCTACGAGCTCTCATGCAAGGTTGACGAGGCCATCAGACGTGTACGAATTCGTGAAATGCGAACCAAACGCCACACGCCTGAAAATATGATTAGGCAACGCTACAACTTACTGAAAGATAGAGGGTTCGAGTACATGAGAGAAGTAGATGAATTCCACGTCGTGTCCACATCAAGACACTTCAATCAGTAGTCTATCTACACACAAAACACCCCTAGTTTCAAGCTAGAGGTGTTTTTTTATTGTATACATAAAGCAACTAAATGAAATCTCAGTCCTTTATTGTTATTTTTTACCACCAGACATTAAACTATGAATGTCATACTCACCATATCCTTCATAGTAATAACTTACATCAATACCCTATATATAAACATCTCTTTTGTTAATCTTATCTGTCCCCCTCGTTCAGCTCACTCCCTCTTCGCCATCATCAGAGCAATATTTTGCGATTTTTTACTTGATATTTTCAACAATAGTAGTATCGTAAACCAAAATGCAGGCGTAATTCAATGGTAGAATGAGAGCTTCCCAAGCTTTTAATGCGGGTTCAATTCCCGTCGCCTGCTCCATTTCTCTCCCCAGCCTTTAAATTAAGGGCTTTTTTTATGCCTTTTTTTCAGCCCATTTTAACCTGCACGTCACACCTACACGTCATTAAAGACGTAGGAGATATTGTACTTTATTCACAATGAATATTTAACAAAATAACATCATGAGTACCTTTAGCATTTCACCTCTAAAAAACCCAAGTATTGACTTTTTCCAAAAACACCCCTATACTCCCCCCTCGAAGGAAAGTAAAAATGAACAAATTGCAACAAACATTGGGCTATACATACAAAGCCCCTAACCTACTAAAGCAAGCGCTAACGCACTCTAGCTATACTTCTGACATACACAAAAATTATGAAAGATTAGAGTTTTTAGGCGATAGAATATTAGGCGTAACAATCGCAGATATGTTGTGCCAAACATTTACTGATGAGCCCGAAGGAAGTCTTGCGCGTCGCTTCACTCAATTAGTATGCAAAGAAACTGTTGCAGAAGTTGCCCTAAAATTAGGCTTAGATAAACATATCATCACATCAAACCCAGAAATTAAAACACAAATCAATGTACTATGTGATGTAGGCGAAGCAATAATCGCCTCAATATACCTAGATAGTCAAAATATGCTAATCGCACAAGAGTTTATCAAAAAACATTGGCAACCATTACTAACTAAAAACGCAGAACCAATCAAAGACTATAAAAGTATGCTACAAGAACATAGCCTCGGCCTAAAGCTACCACTACCACAATATGAAACGGTAGAAAAAACTGGCCCAGAGCATAGCCCAAACTTTATAATAAAAGTAAAAGTAAATAGTTATGAAGCTAAAGGTCAAGGCAAAAACAAAAAACAAGCCGAACAAAATGCCGCTGAGAATTTACTAAAAATCATGGGAGCTACAAATGTCTAATCAAGAAACAAGATGCGGTTTTGTAGCATTATTAGGTGCTCCAAATGCCGGCAAATCAACATTAACAAACAATTTCATCGGCTCAAAGGTTAGCATCGTATCCCCCAAAGCCCAAACCACACGCACAACCGTAAAAGGCATTGGCATATGGAATAATACCCAAATAATATTCCTAGACACCCCTGGAATATTCAAACCAAAACGCAGATTAGATAGAGCAATGGTAGCTTCAGCTTGGACTGGTGTTGGCGATGCAGATATCGTAACCTTGGTAGTAGATGCCAAACGTGGTTTTGATGAAGAAACAAAAGCCATAATAGAAAAATTAAAAGAAAACAAAACCAAGGCTTTGCTTGTACTAAACAAAACCGATATCGTAAAAAAAGAAAATCTATTAGAGCTAACACTACAATTAAACAACGCCTATAAATTTGAAGAAACGTTTATGATATCTGCCCTAACTGGCAAAGGCGTAGAAGACTTTTATGATTATCTTTCAAACAATCTACCACTAAGCCCATGGTATTACCCAGAAGACCAAATGTCTGATATGCCATTGAAGTTATTGGCAGCCGAAATTGTAAGAGAAAAACTCTTCTTATACCTAAGACAAGAAGTACCATACGCTCTAACAGTAGAACCAGAACTATGGGATAGACGTGAAGATGGTTCTGTAAGAGCAGAAATGACAATCTATGTAGAAAGAGATAGCCAAAAACAAATCGTACTAGGCCAAAGAGGCTCAATGATTAAAAAAATCGGCCAAACCGCCCGTAAAGAATTAGAAGACTTGTTAGAAGATAGAATACACCTATTCTTATTCGTAAAAGTACGTGAAAACTGGGGTGAAGACAAAGCCCGCTACGAAGACTGGAACCTAGACTTCAAAGCTTAAGCCCTAAAAAAACTAACATCTATCACAAGGAGAATTTTTATGAACAAACACAAAAAAATTATAATATTATCTTTAATAGTAACTTTATCTTTAATTTGTATCATTCCTTTTATTGCACACGCAAATGATTGCGATACATACTTAAAAGAACTAGAAGGCAAATACCCACCTGCAGTATTTGGCAACAAACTAGAAGAGTATGGGAGCTTTAATGACGGCGGTTCATATTATGTAGAATTAACAGACGGTACAAGAATTTTTCATAGTTGGAATATGAAGAAGGGTACTGGAGAAACAACCTGCACTCCCCCTAATCCTAATTGCGATACATACATAAAAGAAATACTAAATACAAAAAAAGATAAGGATAGTATATATGTAAATTTTCGTAATAAAATAAAAGAATCATCCGGTGATAGTGATAGAGACCCTAAACCGCTAAAATTAACCTTTTATAATGGAACAAAAATTTCTGTTGATGTAAAAAATGATGGAAAAATAACTTGTACCCCAGCAAACAGTTCCACCCCAATCATTGCCTACTATCCCAACAACAAATGAGATGGAAGAAAAATTTCTGCTAATATTAATGGCACAGAGGTAACCTGCAACCCACCTAAATAAAATATAATTAAACCGTCATCCCTCGTTTTGCGTAAGTCACTCCCTATCGGTCATCCTCGAGGCGTGGCGTAAGTCTATCTTTCTCGGTCATCCCTCGTTCAGCATCCCCTCCCAACCGGTCATCCTCAAAGCTCTCTGTTTAGCACCAATAAACTTTATTTAAACTCGTCCCACTTTCAGCTACCCCCT
>JAZQTW010000061.1:0-30796 GCA_045630985.1 Alphaproteobacteria bacterium | reverse complement strand
ATACTTACGTCTGGCTTTCGCTGGTAGTCGAACCCCTCCCTCTGGGGTTCAAACCGCCTCACGCTTCTATAACCACAAAAAAACCGGCATAAAAGCCGGATTTTTTTGATGGTAGGCGCGTGGGGGTTGACTTCGTTGCTCTTCGTCGCACTGGCGCTCATCGGCATCGCCGACCGCCATACTTACGTCTGGCTTTCGCTGGTAGTCGAACCCCTCCCTCTGGGGTTCAAACCACCTCACGCTTCTATAACCACAAAAAAACCGGCATAAAAGCCGGTTTTTTTAATGGTAGGCGCGTGGGGGTTCGAACCCCAGACCCACTGATTAAGAGTCAGTTGCTCTACCAACTGAGCTACGCACGCATAATCAAGTAAAACACACTATAATCAAAAGAATTTTATTTGCAACCACTTTTTTTATTTTTTTTCAATTTTTTTTAAGAGTATATAAAACACTTGCAAAATCAGTATAATCTGCTTATATTCACCAAACAGTAAAGGAGTAAAAATGCGTATTTACCAAGTAGGTGGTTCAATAAGAGATAGATTATTAAACAAAATTTCACAAGATAGAGATTTTGTTGTAATAGGCGCAACTGAAGAACGAATGTTGCATGAAGGCTATAAAAAAGTAGGAAAAATCTTTCCTGTTTTTTTACATCCACAAACAAAAGAAGAATACGCTCTTGCAAGAAAAGAAATAAAGATAGGTCCAAGTCATAAAGATTTCAAATTTGAGTTCACTCCAGATATTACACTAGAGGAAGATTCTATAAGACGAGATTTTACCTGTAATGCAATTTATCAAGATGTGCAAACTGGCGAGTTAATTGACTATCATAATGGTATAAACGATATAAAAAATAAAACTCTCCGTCATATCTCAGAACACTTTACAGAAGATCCTTTACGAGTGCTAAGAATGTGCCGATTTTCAGCACAACTAAACTTTGAAGTAGCTCCAGAAACTATGAAATTATGCCAAGATATGGTAAAAAATGGAGAATTAAAGAACTTGAGCAAAGAAAGAATTTGGCAGGAGTTTGAAAAAGCATTGTCATATCCAACCTGCTATAAGTTTGTGGAAAAGGCTAGGGAATGTGGAGCATTGCAAGAATTATTACCAGAACTAGAATATCTTTGGCAAGTTCCAGAACGTAAAGATTACCATCCAGAAGGTAATAGTGGAGAGCACACAATGTTAGCGTTAAAAAATGCTCAAAGCTCTGATGCTATGGTGAATTTCACAATTTTATTTCATGATATAGGAAAAGGTTTAACAGATAAAACACATTGGCCGTCACATCACAATCATGATAAATACGGAGCAGAATTAATAAAAACAATAGGAAAAAGGCTTAAAGCTCCAGAAAAATATATTAAATTTGCGTCATATGCTATAGCAAAACATATGTTGTATCACAAAAAAATCGAAGATGTAAAAATGGATATAGCGCTAGTAGCAATAGATTTGGTAGATCAAAAAAACGATTCGTATAAAAATAAATTGATAGCGGTGATGAAAGCTGATATGCAAGGAAGAGCTTTGCCAGAATTTACATCAGAAATAAATCATTTTAATGTATTCCAACAATATCTAGAAAACTTAGTAGAAAAAGCTAAGACCATTTCGGTATGTGATTTGCCTAATTTTGAAGAAATGATAGATAAAGTAAAACATCATCAACTACCATCATCAATAATCAAAGAAACATTAGCAAAAAGACTGTTAAAGCCATAAAAACAAATCTGTGTAAATTCTAATTAATGCTTTAAAATTAAAACAAAATATGTTTAAAATCAGCCTAGAGTAATTATATTTTTAACAAAAAATTATGGTGTTGATATGAAAAAAACATTAAAAATAGCTTTATTTGCAAGCGTTTCATTTTTATCTATATCTTTTTCAGTTTTAGCTCTAGAAGAGCAGAAGTCTGAAAATTTTAAGTTAGATGAGCAAAAAGTTGCAGATTATGAAACAAACAAAGCAGAAATGATTAGTCAAGAAACACCAAGCAATCCGCAAAACACACCAGTAGATAATAAGCATCAAATTATTGTAGATGAAATACCTGGTGGTAGAATAGAAAAGCTAGTGGATGATAAAGGCAAAGTAATTGCTCAGAAAAAGATTGAAAATGATAAAGTTGTAGAAAAAATATTAAATTTTTATCATCCAAATGGATCTTTAGCACGTCAAGTAACAGCAGATACAGATGGAAGTTTCTATGCTGAAGAATTTTATAGTAATGGCGTTTTAGGAAATCAAGCAGCCTATTTAAGCGAAGGCAATAAAATGGGTAAAGAAAAGATCTACGATGCTAAGGGGAAATTAAGACAAGAAATTTTTTGGGGTATTTTAGATGAAGATAAATCAAAACCTAAAAGCGAACAAAAAACCATCAGAAAGGGAAAAGTAATTACATATTATCCCAATGGTAACTTAGCTGCAATATTTCCTGTAGACGGTAAAGGTGTAACAACATTTTATACGTTTGGGGGAAATACGTTAAAAGAAATAAAAAACACACAAGTTGTAAGGTTTTCAAATGAATTAACTGAAGCAGATTGTGTTGGCAAAACTATTCATCTAACAATCAAAGATTTAGTTGAATTATATGAAGACGAAGGAGATATATCTTATAATAAATGTGGTATGCCATATCGTGAAACATTTATGTATGAAGTAAATATAGGTAAAGGAAATGATATAAAAAAATTAAGTTTTGATGATAAGGGTATGCTACGTAGAATTACTCCATACTTTAGAGGTCAAAAACATGGTATTGAGCAAAAATTTGACGCTTCAGGTAATGTAATTGCAGAAATAAGTTATGAAAATGGTGTAAAAGAAGGAGAAGCAATAGGCCGTTTCCCAACAGGAGAAGTTGCGTTTGAAAAGAAATATATAAAAGGCAAAGTTGAAGGTAGTATGACATGTTACTTCCCTACAGGAGAAGAGGCGGCAAAATTTTATTATAAAAATGGTAAAAAAGAAGGAATAGGGGAAGTGTATGGTGCACAGTCTCGTAAAATAGAATTTAGAAACGATGAAATAGTTGATGAAAAAAATAATAATCAAGAAAGAAAATTATATTCAAAACTACCATTATTACAACACGTTGACGAAGGTTGTTTAGATTTCAGTTCAAAAAAAGAAGCAATAACACTTGATGTTGAAGCAAATGAAAATACTATTTCTGAAATGTTAGAAATAAGAGTTCCTCACAATTGTATAAATATAGAAAAATATGAAAAGAAAAATAGTCGTCTATTTTGTATAGATTCTCTTAATCAAGTTAGAGTATCAATTCCTATAGGCTATGCAAGAGGAGAATTTGTACAAGGATTCATTTTCTCTCCTGATGGAAAGAGAGATTATGACGTGTCATACTATCAAAAGAAATACCAAGGTTGGACTAAGAAATATAATAGAGAAGGTAAACATATCGCCGATATATTCTATAATAAAGGGGAGTTAGCAGAGACATCACGAAGTTACTACAAAAATGGAGCTGTAAAAGAAATGATAACAGTTTCAGATGATAGTAAACGCAAAGTACTTTCACGATATACTCAAAATGGCGATTTAGAATACAGTCTAACTTATAAAGATGATAAAAGAAATCAAGCGTTTATATTTGATGGAGTAAATAACAAAGATATATTTGTAAGATATTATGAGGGTAAAATAGATAATATTCGCGAAGTAAATGCTATAAATCCAACAAACTTTATCGAATACGATTTAGCAACAGGTGAATACCTTGTGGTAAGAAATGGAACACCCATAAAAGGTGGTAAAATTTGTGGGTATGAAGATATCAAATTACAACCATTAACTTATTCAAGTTCAAAAAATGAAGATATTGATGTTGATACTAAAGAAGAAAAGCTAACGGTTGTAGAAGAAAATCCAATAGCTCAAGAAGAAAAAATATCTACTACAAAAATAGAAGAACATGAAGTAGAAAATGCAATCATTCCAACACCAGCTGATAAAAAGCAAAAGGAATTAGCATCTCAAAATATAGGACCGGTTTCTAAACCAGAAATCAAAGAGTTAACAGATGTAGTTGAAAAAGAAAATATATTACCAACTGTTACAGAACCTGAAATTGTGGAAGAAACTAAAGTAGAAAAACTATATTATCCAAATGGAAATTTACGAAAAACCATAAAAACCAAAGGTTCAAGAACAGAAGAGGTTAAAGAATACTCCAAAACAGGTTTGCTACTAACAGATACAATCTTTAATTCTGATACTATACTAACCGAAAAATATTATGGCTCTGGCCAAATACGTATGAAAACTACTAAAACATACGATGATAATGCTGTAATGTCATTCGTATCACGCACATACTTCTATGATAACGGTAATACAAGATATGATGTGTCAAGAGAAGAGAATAAGCTATTATTTACTGAAAAAACATATTATATAAACGGTAAATTAAAAACAGAAACCATTCAAACATCACCATTGTCATTTATTGTTAAAGAATATAATAAGGATGGAGCGCTAGTTAAACACACACAAAACCTTGCTAACACAATACTCGTAAAGAATTATGAGAATAATGAGTTAAAGTCAGTAACTCTAAATGGTAAAGATGTTCCAGTAAACTTAGCCAATAATGATATAGAAATACTTAAAGATGGCGCAAAAGAATATGGCAAGAATGGAGAGTTAATATCTGAGGTTAAAGTAAACAAAGATAATACAACTCTTGTAGCATATTACTCACCAAACAAAGTAAAATCAGAAATATCATTCTATGATAACGGAGAAATCTATGTAAAAGAATATTCTAAAGAAGGTGAAATAGATAAATTTGCCTACCTTGCAACAGATGGTAAATTACACTTGCAAAAGCCAGAAACGCGAGTTTTGCCATCATATAGAGAACGTTATTGGGTTGATTATAATAATCCAAATTGGATAGAAAACTCTGATCAATACTCCATAAAATCAATTGCAAGACTGTATTTAGACACAGCATCATATATTCTTGCTGATTTAAAAATGGAAGTTCCAGATAGCATAAAGAAATTATACTCTGTATTCTAATAAAATCTCAAAATTGGTTGGTAAACAAAAATATTGACAAAAAAATATTTTATACTAAAATGCGAACATCTAAGAAAGGAAAAAGATGTTCGTACCAATAATAAATGCAGAGATTGGCGCTATACAAATAGACGCTTATATAAAGCAATATCGCAATCTATATAAAGCAATTTCACCAGAATTTGCTCATAGTGTGCTGGAAAAAACAAATCATATAGCAAATATAAAGATAATTCTTGGGTATATACAAAATTTACCAGAAGAAGAACAATTAAAATATAAAGATTTTGTAATATCAGCAATAGAGGGTAGGGAACAATCTCCAAATAATCTAAGCATATTAGAACAGCTAGCTACAAAAGGGGGATACAAAAAAGAGTTTGATGAAGCTAATAAAAAAGAAAAATTATACGAAGTATCAGATAGTTGTGGTACTTATGTTACAACATCTGAAGAGCTAATAGATGCTATAAACCAAAGAGCTCCAAACATTATAGCTCGCATAGATTGCAAAGATTATATGGTTGTAATAGATCATATAGACTTTAGGAATGTTAAAGAATTAAAAATATATAACGAGAGAATGTTAAGACTTCCAAAGAATAATTTGCCAGAATTTTTAAATTTAAGCCAATGTAGTTCTGTGACTGACTTAGACTATATGGATTTTAGTAATGTAAAAAAAATAAGTTTATCTAAGGCATGTAGCATAAGCGAAATTAAAGAATTTCCAGAAGAGGTAGATGTAAGTCAGTGCGAAGAGCTTAGAATTATTAAAAGTAATCTTAGCAACATAAACTTTTCAAAAATGAAAAAATTACGTAGAATTATTCTAAAAGAAGCATACAATTTTCAGGAAAACTTAGATTTTTCAGAGTGTATAAAAGTAGATATAGAGGACTGCAATTTAGAAAAAGTAAAAGAAATCATACTTAGTGAAAAAACAAAAGAGATATCACTTTGCTTATCAGAAAATATACCAGAAAATATTGACGTATCAATGTGTGATATAGTGAAATTAGCAGGTTGTAATCTGACAAATATAAAAAATCTAAAGTTTAAAAATGGTTCAAGAGTTCGATTTGATGGAGGGGGTAAAGAAACTATTTTGCCGTCAGATCTAGATGTAAGTAAATGTGATTATGTAAACTTTAGATTCTGTGATATGAGTGGTTTAACAAATCTAAGATTTAAAGACGGAGCTGAAGTCGTATTAGGAAAAATTTTACCACAAGATTTAGATATTTCAAATTGTTCATCAGTAGAAACACATGTTGATCATTTAGCTTTAATAGAGAAAACAAAGTTTAAAGATTGCAAGAAAATTAAGTTTCAAGGTTATTTTCCTGAAATGTATGTTTTAGATTTAAGGGCATTTCAAATAGTAGATTTAGAAACGTGTCAACTGAAACTTATTAAAAAAATAAAATTTCAAAAAGGTTCTGATGTGAATATGAGGACTACAGATATCTCTGGGAGCGAAATAGATTTTAGCCAATGTTCTAAAGTAAATTTAAGGCATGTTGATTTGTGTTTAAAGCCATTAAATTTTGCTAAAGATGCAGAAGTAGATTTAGCTTTTTGTCATAATTTTCCGGAACGATTAGATTTATCAATGTGCAAAAAAGTTGATTTAACAGGAGCAGAATTATATAAAGTAAAGCAGATAAGATTCAAAAATGAAGCTCAAAAAACTGAATTTTTTAAAGGTTGCAGTTTCTTTAGTGGAAAAATTATATATACAGAGCATCAGCAACAAAATATTTTCCAACAAAAAGAACTGTAAATAATGAATATGGGATACATATATCTTTTTTTAAAGTTGACAAAATAAAATTCATTAAATAATATCAGCCCAAAGCTTCTATTATTTAATCGTACAATTATAAAATCATTATGAAAGGTTTTCTAAAGATTTTGTTGCTTCTATCAACAGCTTGGGTATTAGCAACTATTCTTTATTTCTGTCATCCTGTAGAATTTACAGATTTCAGAGAAGAAGTTATTCATTACGTTGAAGAAACGAAAACCTGCTTCATTGAGGACAACAATGAGTTGGTGTATGTTTCTTCACTTCCCTCTTTACGAGGCGAAAATGAGATTGCATACCCCAACCAAACAGTATATTGCTTTTATTATGATAAGGACTTCTACTTTTTTTCAACAAACTATACAAAAGAAGAATTGATAGATTATTTTAAGCAATACGAAGTAAAACGATTAATATATAGGGGAGTGCAACTGTCTCTACTCTTTCTTGGCTTTTATATGTTATACATATTTCGTAAGCCCAAAAAAGAAGTAACACCATAAAAAAGACGTTATCACCAAGATAACGTCTTTTTTCTTACTTAAAACTAAAAACTACCCCAGTGTACTTTTTCTAAATTTAGTCTGTCTTGAGGAACTCTAGGAGTTTCTTCAGGATATCCAATTGTAACCATAGCAATTGGTAACATGTTTTGAGGCATATTGAACTTTTCTCTTAATGCATCAATAACAGCTGGCATAGGAGCAGCCCCACATATACAAGCGCCCAATCCTTTTGCATGACAAGCTAATAATAAGTTTTGTGTAGCTAGCGCACCATCAATTTGAGCAAAACTCCAGCCTTCTTTTTCTCTGTGGAATGTTTCTTCCTCATCAGAACAAACAATAATCATACAAGAAGCATCTTTAGCAAAAGATGTCCATGGTTGGAAATCTCTAATAGTTTTCAAAACTTCCTTATCTTCAACCACAACAAAGTGCCAAGGTTGTTTGTTATGAGCAGAAGGAGCATAGCTTGCGGCTCTAATAAGTTCTAAAATTTCCTCTTTAGTCAATGTCTTCTCTGGATTATATTTCCTTATTGAACGACGAGTTAATAGTCCTTCGTATAATTCCATGAATTTTCTCCTAAAAAATTAAATAACATTAGTTAACACTTCTTTGTAATTTAGAAATGTTAGGGAGTACCATATTTTCAATCAAGAAATTAAAAGTCTTCTCAACCGTTTTATCAGTATTTTTAATAACTGGTAAAATATCTTCAATATTTTCAGATTTTTTAAGCTTTTCAGCCAAAATCATATAAACATCAGACATATCTGTTAAAGAAGAAATCAATTCTGCAGCAAAATTTGGTATATTAAGCGTTTCACAACCGCCCCAAAAACCTTCAACAAAGCCTCGTTCAATTTCATCTGCACGTTTAATGCATAAATCAATCAAATCTTCACGATTCTTCTTTTCAATCTTAGATAATTTAAGGGTGTTAGTTTTAACTTCAATAAACATTTCATCCCATAAACCCATAAAAAACTTAAAAAACAATTCTGCCTCGGCCTTAGTTGTAAGGCGAGGTTGTTGGTCTTCTAAGAATATAGAAGAGATAACATCTGTTGGTCGTAAGTTGCTGTTTGGACTACAAATTGCACCAGCAAATCTCATCTTAACTATTTCAATAGGGGTAGGGCAAGCATAATGCTCTAAAAAACGATTGAATTTATCATCCCCAATATATACATTTTCACTTTGCATTTTTTTTCATCTTCATATATAATAAACATTATACGTAATTTAATGGGAGTTTTACAAATTGTCTACTCTAAAATCAACATTGTTATTATCTCTAATATTGGTTACAACTGCTTGCTCTCAGTTAGCGCCTTTTGAAGATAGAAGAAGAGAGCCAGGAACAGAATATATCTATGTTGGCTCATCAAAGCCTACAAGTCCAGCAATCTGCTATAACCCTTTATGGGAAGATAAAGAAGATATCCAAAAAATGGCAGATAAGATTTGCCAAGATAATAATACAGGTTCTAAAGCTGAATTAGTAACAAAAGATGTTTTTAGTTGTAAATTATTTGTCCCTACAAAAGCTTACTTCAAGTGCCTAAAATAGCCTTGAGGAGGAAGGAGGAATTATGAATATATACTTATTTGATATGGATGGTACATTAACTCCAGCTCGTCAACCTATGCAACCAGATTTTTGCTTTCGCTTTTTACCATGGTTAAAAGCGCATTATGCTTATGTTGCAGCTGGTTCAAACTACGAAAAGGTTGTAGAGCAACTATCCCCAGATGTTGTAAGAGCTTTTAGTGGTATATATAGCTCAATGGGTAATGTATTTCACCAAAAAGATAAAGAGGTATACCGCAAAGATATAACCTTAAATAAAGAAATGCTTCAATCGCTTGAGCGCTATCGCCGTAATACCCAATACGATGGTAAACTATATGGCAACTATATGGAACTACGTCCAGGAATGTTGAATTTTAGCATATTGGGTAGAAATTGCCCATTTTCTGAACGAGAAAAATATAATAACTGGGATAAAGAACATAAAGAAAGAGAAACTATAGCAAGAGAAATGAATGAAGCATTTCCTCAATATGAGTTTAGTTTAGGCGGTAAAATCTCAATTGATATTGTAGAAAAGGGCTGCGGTAAGGAGCAAATAATCAAACATGTAAGAGAAAAACATCCTAATGATAAAATCATCTTTTTAGGCGATAGAACAGAAAAAGGTGGTAATGACTATGCTTTGTCAGAAGCAATGCGTAATATGGAAAACTGCGAGGTTGTTCCTGTTAAATATCCAGAAGATGTTTTGGCATATTTAGGGATATAATAAAATGGATAAGACGAAAATTGTTTATCTAGAGTACATAGAAGAATTTGATTGTTACGGTATAAAGCAAGAGACAATATCTAAATTACATGAGGCAGGGTATATTGCAGATATTCGCCTTCCTAAAGATATTGAAAAAAGTTCTAGAACTTCAGCTAAAGTTGGTGTTTTGCTAGGAGAAGATACCTCAATATCTGGTTCTAAATATTATACAATAGGCAATTCTTATATTGATACAATAGTAAATACTGGGGCTAAAATAAGATTTTTAGACTATAAAAATACATATAAACAAGTAAAACAATGTGATGGAATTATCCTCATAGGTGGTGCTTTTGATAATCCTGAAGATTTTTTCATAGATAACAAAGTAATGAAAAGCAATGTGGGAGAGCGATTTTTTGCATATAAATCAGCTATTCAATCAGCTCATGCAGATAACAAGCCAATGTTAGGAATTTGCGCCGGAGCTCAAATGATAGGTGCTATACTTGGTAATATGAAGATGTATCGCTATTTAGAAACAGATATTCCAAAACATACTGTACACAAACCTAGAGAAGAAACAGATGTGAGAGTACATCAAATAAGCCTTATAAAAGATACTCCAATATTTGATATAATGGATATTACAAAAGAAGAAAAAACAATCTTCATAAATTCTCGTCATAATCAATCAATGGTTCATCCAGCATTGCAAGATTATGTAAAAGGAGATCCTATAGTAAAAATGGATTTATATGCAGTATCAACTGCAGATGGAATTCCAGAAATTTGGGGTAACGAAGAAAAAGGTATTTTATGTGTGCAAGGTCATCCTGAAGACTTAGCTTCTGAAGGTAATATAAAAATGCAAAATATTTACAATTATATTGCCAACCAAGCTAAAAAATATAAAAAGAGTAAAGTGATACCGCAAATCAATAAAGTTAACCTAATCGAGAAATAATATAAAATTTTATCGATTCTAGTATAAAAAAAAGCAGGGCTTAAAAACCCTGCTAAAATTTTCTTCATCAAGACTATTATCTTGAGTAGAACTCGATAACCAAGTTTGGTTCCATTTGGCAAGCATAAGGAACATCTTCAAACTTAGGAACGAATGTGTATTTAGCTGTTAATTTACCAGCGTCAACTTCTACATAAGAAGGGAAATCACGAGTTTGTGATTGAACAGCTGATAAAACCATAGTTAAGTTCTTAGATTTTTCACGAACTTCAACAACATCGCCAGCTTTTAAGATGTAAGAAGGAATGTTAACTTTCTTACCGTTTACTGTAACGTGACCATGGTTAACAAATTGACGAGCAGCAAATACTGTTGGAACGAATTTTGCTTTGTAAACAATGTTATCCAAACGAGATTCTAACAAACCAATCAAGTTCTCAGCAGCATCGCCATTTCTACGAACAGCTTCTACATAATATTTGTAGAATTGTTTTTCAGAAATGTTACCATAATATACTTTTAATCTTTGTTTAGCATATAATTGAGCACCGTAGTCAGTAGTCTTTTTTCTTCTTTGACCATGTTGACCAGGAGCATAGTTTCTTTTAACTATTGGGCTGTTTGCATCACCCCAAAGATTTTGACCGTAACGACGGCTATTTTTCTTTTTAGCATTAACAATACTTTTCATTTCAAATCCTTTTTAATTTAATTAAATTATTGTCCCGATAGTTTTGTCTTTCACACCTCAATGAAACTTCACCAAAGCATACGCAAACGGGGTATTTACTACCCTCTTTCTCGGAAGTGAGGTTAAAATAACTGAATTATTTTATTTTGCAAGCTTTTTTTTCGTTTAATAGAAGTTCTTTTTCACTTTAGAAAAGAATGGTTGATTAATATCTTCCAAACTTCCTTTAACAAGTCTAATTTGTTTGTTCATTCTTGCCGCCAACTCCATATTATGAGTAGCAACTAATGCAGAAAGACCAGTTTCTTGAATAACTTCTAAAAGCGCAGAAAATACTTCTTCAGATGTACTAGGATCTAAGTTTCCAGTAGGCTCATCAGCAAGAAGCAACTTTGGAGAATTAGCCAACGCTCTAGCAATAGCAACTCTTTGTTGTTCTCCACCAGAAAGTTCAGCAGGACGATGTTGCAATCTATGAGCTAAATGCAATTTCTTTAATAAAAATTCAGCTCTTTCTTCTGCCTCATTCTTCTTTTTACCAGCAATAAGCATAGGTAACATAACATTCTCAAGAGCAGAGAAATCTCCTAGAAGATTGTGATATTGATAAACAAAGCCAATATAATCACGACGAAGAGAAGTTCTTACATCATCAGAAATTTTATCAATATTTTCACCATTAACAAGAATTTTACCACTAGTAGGTCTATCTAAAAGTCCTGCAATTTGCAATAAAGTAGATTTACCAGAGCCAGATTGCCCAACAAGCGCTGCAACTTCTCCTTCATAAAGGCAAAGATTAACCCCAGATAATACTTCTAAATTTTGTTTACCTTGTTTATAAGCCTTATAAACATCAACTAATTCTAAAACACAATTTGTATTACTCATAACGTAAAGCCTCCACAGGGTCCATCTTAGCTGCTCTATAAGCAGGGTATAATGTTGCTAAAAATGATAACAATAAAGATATACTAGCAACAGTAATAACAACAGGTAGTTCTACTTTTGCAGGAAGTTGAGATAAGAAATAAATCTCAGCTGCAAACAAGTCTCTTCCAGCTAAAGATTGCAAAAATTGCCTTATGTTTTCAATATTATCACAGAACAATAAACCTAAGATAACACCAAGAAAAGTACCTACAAAACCAATAAAAGCACCATCTAAAAAGAATATGCGCATAATCATACCCTTTGTAGCTCCCATAGTTCTAAGAACTGCAATATCTCTACTTTTATCTTTAACAAGCATAATCAAGCCAGTAATAATATTAAATGCAGCAACCAATATAATCAAAGTCAAAACAATAAACATAACATTTCTTTCAACATCAATAGCATTAAAAAATGCAGAGTTTGTTTGACGATAATCATATATAAAAGCACGATTTCCAGAATTTTCAATCGATGCCCCAATTAACTCACGAGTATAATCTAAGTCAGCATCTTCTCTAAGTGTAACATCAATTCCAGTAACACCATCACCTAAAGATAAAAATGTTTGAGCAGTTTCAAGCGGTGTAAAAATATAATTTGCATCATATTCATACATGCCTAAATTAAATGTACCGATAACCAAATAGCTCTTCATTCTAGGCACTGTGCCAAACATTGTAATTTTACCATTTGGAGAGAGTAGGGTTACTTCATCACCTTCCATAACTCCAAGTTTATTAGCTAGTCTTGAGCCTAAAACAACAACATCTCCCTTAAAGAAGTTTAAATCTAGATTCTTAAAGCCATCACGCAATACTTTTTTCTTTAATATATCATTTGCATTAATACCTCTAAGCATAACACCTTCAGCAGAATTACCAGCAGTTGCTAACAATTGCTTTTCAATCAAAGGGATAGCAATATCTACACCAGGAACTTTGCTTTCTAATGTTTTTGTGGCATCTTGATAGTTATTAAAAGGAGTATTTCTAACTGTAACAATACTAATATGTCCATTAATACCTAATATTCTGCCCAATAACTCTATTTTAAAACCATTCATGACAGATGTTACAATAATCAATGTTGCAACACCCAAAGCAATGCCTATAAAAGCAAATGAAGTAATAACAGAAATAAAACCTTCTTTTCTTTTAGCTCTTAAATATCTAAAAGCTGTTAATCTCTCAAAATTTGAAAATAACATAAATAAACTCCTTGTTTTAGAATAAACTAAACATTTGTAAGAGAATATGCAAGTATCAACCCCAAACAACTCACAAAAAAAGAGATTGTGTTTCACAACACAATCTCTCAAACTAAGCACATTGAAAAAAAGATTAAAGGCAATCGCCTCTATCATATCCATTCATTACTGTCACTTCATCATTTACAACAGTTTTTTTACAACTCTTTTTAGAGAGTAAATCACCTATATCAGATGGTAAATATTCCTGCAGATAGTAATCTCCTCTAAGAGATACATTCTGAGTAAACTCTGATAAATCAGTTGTAAAAACAACAGGAATAAACAGTGAACCGTACTCCGTCTCAACCAAATGAATGGCAGAAAAGTTAGCATCACTCAAAAAGTAAGCTTCAGCGAACCAACCATTTCTGTTTACAAAGTGAACAATTGCTTTTTTATCAATATCAAGGTAACACCATACAGATTCTGCACTGTTGCCCTGATTGAGATATCGAAGAATTACTCCCAATGCAGTCGAATATCCATTTCCAGAAATAAACAAACATTCATTTTCTTTCTGGTAAACTTCTTTTGACGCATCAACTAAGCAATACTTGTCAAGGTTAGCTTTCAAAAAAGACATCATAGCCTTCTTAGAAATACCCGGATAGCTAGAGATGAACTCTACAAAGTTTTTAGGCGGAAACTCCTTTACAGGCGAGCCTAAGATTTTTAATGCTTGGGTGCAAATCTCTTTTTTGCAACCATCCCAAAGAACTGTTTTTTTCATATATATATTATAATTATAGTCAAGTATTGAGATGTATAATTTCTTTTATATAGATTGTCAAATGATTTTTGATAAAAAAGAGCCTTATTTAAGGCTCTTAGAAGTTATTATTAAGCTAAATCATTAGCAATTTGCAAACACAATACCGATAATAGCTTACTTAAAGCAGGAATATATTGCTCATATTTTCCATCAATTTTTGCCTCTTTATAAAATTTACCCGTCTTAATAACCACGCCATTTGTATTTTTTATAAAGTAAGACGCTTCTAAAATAGCATTTTCATCAAGTCTGCCACTCATTTTAGTAATTTCAACCGCCACCGCATATTTATAATTTTTACGCAAAGATGTTTGATTTTCTATTGTTGCATTCGGCAATAAAGTACTCAAATTTTCATTTATAACATTTTGGAATAATTTTTCTGGAGTAGCTCCCCAACGATTAAATTCATCTATATTTAATTCATAGTTTTCATTACCCAATGTTGTAATTTGAGGACGAGATACTTCAGCCGGCAATAAAACATTATTAATAAGTATAGTATTCTTAACCTCAGGAAAGGTCATATCATATGAAGAAATTGCAATAGGTTGATAAAAATTAGGATTTGGACTTGTACAAGCAGAAATTAGTCCTAATAACAAAAATAGTAAGAAAATTCTCATCTTAATATTCCTTTCCAGTAATTATTGCGCTAGGATACATTTGTAAATAGTCAGTAAGATTTTTCATAGATTGAGCCGCCTCATTCATGCTATTAATCGTAGCAGATATATTATTAGCATTCTCTGTTAAGATATTATCAAAGCTTTGAGCCACAGATCCAAATTCTTCAACCATTTTAGCCGTATTCTTTTTATTTTCATTTAAGATAGTATTAATTGTTTCAAGCGTTGCATCCATTTTTACAATAAAAGGAGGTATGTCAGAACTCAACGCTTCAGTAAGGGAATTAATATTTTCCATAATTTTATTAATAGGCATTACTTGCAAGCTCTTTGAAATTTCTGCAAAAGGAGAGTTTATTGTAGGAATTTCAAAAATATCACTATCATGTCTTGTTTTGCGAAGTATTACCGGTGTGTTAGGTAGCATATCTAACTCAATTAAAAGCTGTCCTGTAATAACAGAGTTAATCGCAAGTCTTGCACGTAAGCCTTCTTTTATAAAGCGCTCCCATTCATTTTCTCTATCTTTTTTACTTGTAATCAAAGATTTGCCATGATAAATTTTCGCATAAACAGTAATTAAGAACTTCATTGTTCGAAGGTTGGCTAATAATTTAACTTCAGAAACCTCACCAATTTTAACACCTTTGAATAAAACAGGAGCCCCAACATCAAGTCCTTTAACAGATTCATCAAAATACATAACAACCATCGCTTCATCTGTATCAAGTTTAGATTTTATAAAATATCCAAACATCAATAATATAGCAAGCATGCTACAACAAATAAATAAACCAATTAATTTCATATTAGGCTGTTTTATCATTTTTGTTTCCTCTAGTTAAAAACTCATATATATTCTCATTAGGTGGATTACGTAAAAGATCTTTAGGGTTGCCACGTCCTGTAATATTTTTTACACTTCCATCTAAAAATATAGAATTAGTACCAATATTAAATATAGATTGTAACTCATGCGTAACAACTACAAATGTCGTACCAAGTGATTGGTTAAGTTCGATAATTAAATCATCTAAACGTTTTGAACTAATCGGATCAAGTCCAGCAGATGGCTCATCGCAATAAACTATTTTAGGATCTAAAGCTAACGCTCTAGAAAGAGCTGCTCTTTTTTTCATACCACCAGAAATTTCAGATGGATAAAAATCATCAAATCCACCAAGCCCAGTTAAAGCAAGCTTATAAGAAGCAATTTCACTTATCTCTTTTTCTGTATAGTTGCTATATAATTCTAGGGGCAAAGATACATTCTGTTTTAATGTCATAGAAGAGAATAGAGCGCCACTTTGGTACATAACCCCACATTTCTTCATAATATCATTTTTTGTATTGATATCAGCTCTAGCAAATTCTTTGCCATCAATTAATACATCACCTTTAATTGGATTAACAAGTCCAGTTAGAACTCTAAGCATGCTACTTTTACCACAACCACTAGCGCCCATAATAATGAATATATCTTTTTCATTTACACCAAAGTTTATATCATCAAACAAAACAAAGTCGCCATAAGCAACTCGTAAGTTTTTAACGGTTATAATTTCCTTGCTCATAATCCAGCAACCTCCAATATAACAGTTAAAATACCAGTAGCCACAATCATCCAAACTAAAGCAGTAACAACAGCACTAGTTGTTGCTTTACCAACACTATCAGCATTTCTACCAGAGTAGATACCTTCATAGCATCCACATATAGATATGATAAATCCATAAATAATACTATGTAAAATCCCAATAAGAGTGTTATTCCAAGTTAGCGCTTTAATAGAATAATCCCAATAAGTGGTTGATGATAAATCTAAAAATGAAATGCCAACAACCGCACCGCCCAAAATACCTAAAACATCAGCAATAAGAGTTAGGATAGGAATAGTTAAAACCAAAGCAACAATTCTTGGTGCAACTAAAAAGTCTGTAATTTTAATTCCTAAAGTTTTCAAAGCATCAATTTCTTCATTAACTTGCATCGTCCCAATTGTTGCCGCATATGATGATCCAGTCCTACCAGCCATTATAATGCCAACCATAATAGCAGCCATAATGCGTGTCATTCCAAGTGCAACCATACTAGATACATACACTCCTGCGCCAAAAGTTTTAAGTTGCATAGCTCCAACAAATGCAAGGATTAGGCCAACTAAAAAACTTACTAAAGATATAATTCCAACAGCTTTATAGCTACAATCGGCAAATATAAACCAAAAATCTTCACTTCTAAATACAGCTCTTCCTGTTAAAAAATTAAAAACAGATATCATTGATTCTTTAATGAAGTTGAGAGATTTTTTTATACTTTTTACTGTATTATATCCAAACTCGCCAATATTCTCAAAAACATCTTGGTTATTTACTTGGGGCTCAGGAGGAATATTAGCAGAATTTAATGTCAATTTTAGTAAATCTTTATAATTAGCTGGTAAATCATCTAAATTATATTCAATTCCAACATTTTTTAGCTTCATCATCCAATGATAAATTTCTGCCATACAAGCAGACGATGCTAAACAATCATCAATTCTAATATAGGCAATTTTTATATTATTTTTATTCCACTCTTCAAGTGTGTTTTCAGCTATATCTCTCCAATTATCTGATTTAGCTTCACTAATTAAAACGACTGCAACATTATTAATTATTTTTAATTCTACAGCCATCAATATTTTATCCTTTTATTGAGTGATACACTTCCAAAGCCGTTTTGTTTGCAATTTCATGAGCTTCTTTTTGAGATAATCCTTTTAGAATAGAAGTTATAAAAGCTCCACCAAATGCATTACCTAAACCAAAAGCAAAAGATGAATGTATTCTTGTATTCTTAATACAAGTTACATCATTTTCTCCAAAAATTTTAGTCTCCTTAACTGCATCAGATAAAATAATATAATCTAGATTATATAATTTTTTAAGCTTGAGACACATATCGTCATTAGCACCACGAAGATTTAATAAACCTTTTAATATCTTTAGCTCGCCAAGGTTCAGTTTTAATATAGTCGCTTTATTAAGCAATGCAATAATCGTATCTTTATCAAAATAGTTTTGTCTTAAATTGATATCAAAATATTTTATAGCATTTTCAGGAGCTGCTTCTATTAAATCTAATATAGTTTCTTTTGAATAAGCTTTTCTTAAAGCTAAAGTTCCAAAATAAACAGCATCAGCATTTTTTATACAATCTTCTGCATTTTGAGTAAAAGGAATATAATCCCACGCAGCATTTTCTAGAATATGAGCAGAATGAACCCCATCAGGGCTTTTGAATATTAAAACTCTACCAGATGGATAAGGAGTAACTGCAAGCACAGGATTAACATTAAATTTATTTAGTTCACTTATAATTTCACGTCCCAAATCATCAGCACCAATAGCACTAATCAAATGTCCTTCTGCTCCAGTGTTAACAGCGTAATGTAAAAAATCAGCAGGCGCACCACCTAGCTTACGACTATCAGGGAAAATATCAAAAACAACTTCACCAATACCAACTATTTGTGGTTTTTTCATTATAGAGAACTCCCCTTAAAATTAAAGGTTAATAAAATATTAAAACAACTATAAATGCTTTTCAAAAATAGTCAATTAAATTAATTATTTTCCAAGAAAATTAAGCTATCAATAATATGTTTTTTCGCTTCACTCTTATCAAACTTACATATATGAACATTCTGATTAAATCTATAATAAGAGAGAACATCAATACATTCAGCCTCAGGCTTACCAAATATTGAAATTGAAAACATTGTATTATCAACAGGTTGGGTGTAAAGATTAATGTTACGCATAACATTATGTTTTCTCAAAATTTCTCCTCCTTTACCAACTTGTAAAATACATTTATAATCAGGTAGATAATATTCACAGAAAAGATTTGAGTTATCAAAAGCCAATAATGTTGATCGTTTAGGAATGTTTTTATAAATCTGCTCAACTGCATTTTTATACCCCATATTAAAAGAAATAGCCTTAATATCAAGGTAAGTAAACACAAATCCTATCAACGCAACCAACATAAAAGCTTTTTGAAAATTTTTACAGTTTGCTAAAACTACCGCCCCAGACATATACCAAATCAAAGAAAAAAGCTTTAAATATCTACTAGTTACCATTGGTCTAATGCCAATAGATAGGATAATTAAAAGTATATAAGATAATATAAAAGTAGCTAAACTAAAAATAAATACTCTTCTAGATAATAAGGAGTCCTTTTTAATATTAAATATTCCTGCAATAACAATAAAAGTAAAGACAGACGCTTCAAGTAGTGTACCTCTAACATATTCAGATTGAAAAATCTCTGGATTGAGTGGATCTACAAAAAAGCCAATACTAGCCTTTACAAACCCCATATGTACATACCAACTTTTACTTATATCTCCAGCAGTAGATAATGGTATATAAAGCCAAGGCGCAAAACACAATGCCACCGCCACTGAAGTAATTATAAAATTCTTACCATAAGTTTGAAAAGTTTTATATCTAATTTGAGTGATTAGTATTCCCAAATATAAAAACATCAAATAAATTGCGCAGTAGTAATGGGTATACAAAGCTAAAACACTACAAATACCAAACTTTATAAAATCAATTTTACAAGGAGTTCTAGTTAATCTAAGCCCATAAACCAGACAAACAAGCAACAAAAAAGAAGATAGCATATAAGTTCTAACTTCAAATGCTAGCCATAAAGATTGTGGCATTACAGCAATTAAAAAGATTAACCATAAAGCTATACTCGCTCCAAAATCTTTTTTAACAGCAGTTGCAACAAAAATTTGAGCTAAAATCAAAAGAATAAAAGAAGAAAAGTGAGCTACCCAAATTTCATATTCTTTAGGGGCAATGCTTAAAAATGCTTTGAGATAGAAGTAATATAAAGGTGGTTTAGAATCTTCTGTTGTAAGCAATAACCACATATCACTAAAGCTATCTTTGGCCATCAAAACAGAATATAATTCATCACTCCACAGATTTAAGTTATTAATTAAAAATCCATAAAGCACAGCTGTAATAGCAATTAAAAGAAATGCTTTTAATCTATAACTATCAGATATTGTTTTAAATAAACTGTTCATAACAACCTTAACTAAACTCTATTTTTATACTTTTCTCTAAATTCAAACCTTTTCTTTTTATCCCATATAAACAAAGGACTAAGTCTCACTAGGGTTTTAACTGATATATGTGTTAAAATTTGTTTTATAGTCATATCTAGCTTATATTTCTTAAGGCATGGAATAATAAGAGCTCTATTACTTCTTACCACTAACTTGCCTTCTTCATCGTATAAAACAGTATTTAGATCATAAACAATCAAATTCTCATCAAGATATCTTTTTTCTATAGTGTTATAATCTAAATTAGGTTTATGGTTAAAAATCAATAAGCTAATATGGTTACCAAATTTTTCTATAAGCTTTTTATAGCAATCATATATTATTTTATCATCCAACACACTAAAAGAAAGATAGGTTAGTAAAACTCTTTTGTTAGTGTCTTTCAAATATTCATAAAATCTCTCAATTCTACGATTATACTTGTCTAAAACCATAGGATAAGTAGCCTCAAAATCATCACCTTGCATGAAATCATGAGGATGAATAAATCCAGTTTTTTTATTAGTGTATACATCATTATGCCTATTGGAATCATCAGGACGATAGTCTTCAGCAATTTCATTATTTAAAACAAAGTCATCTTTATTAAAGAATTCTCTAAAATCATCTAAAATAAGATCTATTCTATACCCAAAGTCAGGTCCAACAATCCAATCAAAGGGACCAGACGTAGTTCTAAGATTAGATTTTTTCATCAGTCTAGCCATACCACAGCCAAAGCCCAAAGAATATACAACATCAAACTTTTTATTTTTCATGTAACAAGTCCTTAAAAGATAATATATTTACCTTTTATAATCAAAACCATAACTAGTCAATAAAACAAACAAATTATCCCTTTAATAATCACATAAAAGAGTAGGGGTTTATATCTATATCAACCCTAACATTAGATTTTATATTAACCATAGACATCCACTTTTTAATAATTTCTTGAATATTAATATGCTTAGCAGTTTTAAGTAAAAGTCTATATCTATATCTACCACGTAATAAATGCATAGGGGCAGGAGCTGGTCCTAATGTTTCAATAAAATCTGTATTAGGTGCAGATTTTCCTAAATAATAAGCAGCAGCTTCTGCAGCTTGTTGATTTTGCGAAGATATAATCACAGCACACAATTTTCCATAAGGTGGCATACGCAAAAGCTGTCTAGAATTTTTTTCTATTTCAATAAACTTCTCACGATTATGCTCTAACACCGCTTGCAACACTAAATTATCAGGATAGAGCGTTTGCAGATAAACTACACCTTTCTTTTCACCTCGTCCAGCACGCCCAGAAACTTGTGCTAAAAGCTGGAAAGTCTGCTCACTTGCTCGTAAATCTGTTCCCATTAAACCCAAATCAGCATCAATAACACCAACCAATGTCAAGTCAGGGAAGTTATGACCTTTAGCTAAAATCTGTGTTCCAATTATTATATCAATCTCTTTATTGGCAATTTTTTGAATAACCTCAGAAATAGCTTTATAATTAGTAGTAATATCAGAAGATAAAATAGCAGTTCTCGCAGTAGGAAAGCGATTTCTTACTTCTTCAGCAATACGTTCAACACCTGGTCCACAAGCAGTCAAGCCATCTTCAGAGCTACAATCAGGACATCTCTTGGGGGTAAATCTTTTATATCCACAATGATGGCAAACTAACTCACCAGTTATTCTATGTTCAGATAACCAAGCTGTGCAATGAGGACATTGAATTCTAAAACCACAATCTCTACAAATCATTAAAGGAGCATATCCACGCCTGTTTAAAAACAACATAGATTGCTCACCTCTCTCTAAGTTCTTTTTTAACTCATCTATCAAAGTAGGAGCAATAAAAGAAACACCCCATGTACCTTTTTGAGGCTTATCTTTTTTCAAATCTATAATTTTTACTTCAGGTAATACAGCTTTAGCATATCTTTTGCGTAATTTTACACAATCATACTTACCTTCTTCAACATTAACAACTGTTTCTAAATCTGGAGTTGCAGTTGAAAGAATTACGGGTATTTTTTCTAAATGAGCCTTAAGAATAGCCATATCTCTTCCTTGATATGTAACCAAACTTTCTTGTTTAAAAGAATGATCATGGCTTTCATCAACAACAATAATACCTAAATTAGAGTAGGGAAGGAACAATGCTGAGCGAGCGCCCACAATAACCTTAGCCTTATTAAGTGCAATAGCTTTCCATGTTTTAGCTTTTTCTTTTAAGCTAATTTCAGAGTGCCAAATAAAAGGAGTAACTCCAAATCTATTTTCAAATCGTTTTAGCCACTGTGATGTCAAAGAAATTTCAGGAACTAGCACTAATACTTGCTTTCCTTTGGCTAAAGTCTCAGATACAGCTTCAAAATAAACTTCTGTTTTACCACTACCAGTAACACCATCAAGCAATGTTGCAGAAAAACCATTATCAACTTTTCTAACCAAAATATCAGCAGCCATTTGTTGCTCATCAGTTAAATTAACCTGTTTAGAAAGATTAACAATTTGCCCCTTGGCTTCTTCATTAATAAGAATTTCTTTCTTATATAAAAAGCCATTTTTTATCATCGCATTTAAGATATTTTCGCTAACACCAGTTGCTTCAATAATATCTTCTTTTTCTGCTTCTACACCATTTTCTAAAAACTTAAAGATAGCTTTTCTAGCTTCTGTTATTCTAATACCTTGTAAATTCTCATTTTTAATCTGCAAACCATACAAATTTACCTTTTGCTTTGGCATTTGGTTACTCATTTGTCCTAATACCATCTTAAGAACCAAGCCAAGCTTTGCCATATTATATTCAGCAGTCTTTTTTATAAAAGAAATTAAAGAGTTAGATAGTTTGGGCAAATCAACAACGCTAACAATCTTTTTTATCTTTTTAATATCAATATCAGCAGATTTACCAATTTTCCAAACAACACCAACTAGTTCTTCTCTACCAAAAGGCACTACAACCATTTGCCCAATACTCAAACTTTCATCTGAGCTATAGTCAAAAACCTCATCAAAGGGCAAAGGAAGTAGAATACCATATATAGCCATTAAGAACTAATCTCCGATAACCAACTTATTATCATTCAAGCTAATATTAACACCACTACCTTTGAGATACGCTAAAAGATAAAATAAAGGAGCATAAGAAGATGGATTGTTATCATCAACATTTTCATCAGTTAATACATTGGCAATGTTTCTAAGTTTATTGTTATCTAGATTAAAATTAGAAGCTGGCTCTATAATTAAAGAGCTTTCAGTTTGTATAACCTTAATTTCGCCACCTTTAATTAAAACATCAGCCATAATCATCACCGCAGGCATAACCAATTTATGTATATTAAAATTCTCAATATTAAGCTTTAATGAAATAGGGTAGTTAGGGTTACCTAAAGTTTGCAAATAACCTTCAGTAATTTCTTGTAATTCATTCATAGACTTAACTGTAGCATTAGACAATCCAAAACAAAGTCTAAAAAATTTTAATCTCTTAGTTAATACTTTTGAGCTAAAATTGAGTATATTGCTAATGTCTTCTTTATCATCTTCATCACCTTCATTTAATAGCTCAACAGCATTTGCTACAGCGCCGATATTACCAATAAGGTCATGAGATAAACGAGTTGCTAAAACTTCACTCAAAAAAGTATCTTTCATTATTATATACCCCAATTAAATTTATTCTAAAAATTATAGTACTGAATATTAGACAATCTAGTATCTTCATTAAACATACGTTTTGAATCTAATGTTTCTAATAAAGGATCTGCAAGTTCTAAATATCCAGTAGTAGCTTTAAGATAAGGTTTTTTACCACCCAATCCCCATTTAATCTCGCTTTTGTTATCTGGTTCACCATATTTGAGATTTATTCTACGCCAAAAATCATATATCTTAAGATTGTTGATATATACTTTATTAGAAGCTCTACTCTCAGACATTGGTAAATAACTTTTATAAAAAATATGGTGAGCAACATTATCAGTAAAATTAGAAGTATAATGCACTGTAATACTTTCTTTGGTTGAGTATCTATTATATATTTCCTTGTCAATATACTGATATCCATTTTCTCTTGAAATTCCGGCAGCGCAAGCATTTAACCTTTCAAAGCCAATTACTCCATTTAGTCTGCATAACTCTTCACTTCTCCATCTAATGAAGTTTGGAATAGCAAATGTTTGATTTATTTTCTTAAAACCTTGAGAGGATAAAATTTTATTAACCTGTTGAGGTTTCATTCTAAGTCTAACTTTAGATATATCAAAATTAGCAGCATTAGATCTTTGGTTGCGTTTAACTCTATCAATTCGTTCTTTATCTTCAGGTGTATCTTTTTCGATTCCAACATCGTCGGCTTTTTTTCTACCAGAGATAAGACTACTAAGCCAACTTTCCGATTCGTTTTTTTTATTTTTGGAAGTATTTAAGTTTTCACTAAAAGATGTATTATCAACTTTTTTGTTTGTATTTTTATCGGATGATTTACCTTCACTCTTCTTTTCTTCCATCAAAACATCCATCTCAGATAATAAATCAATATCACCACTGTCTTCGGCAAATACAGTGCTAATATTAAAAAATAATCCAAATATCAAAGCGAATAATGTAGTTAACATCCTGAATTTTCTCAAAACACATATCAATCCGTCACACACTATAACATAGTTTTTTTAAAAATCATCTAATTTTTAGTATTTACAAACCGAAGAAGTGGATATATAACAAAATAAATTACGAAAGGAAGCAAAATGGAATTAAAAGCAAATGTTATTGGAGGTGGATTAGCCGGAGCAGAGGCATCTTGGCAATTGGCTGAGCGAGGTATAAGTGTTACTCTATATGATATGAAACCTCAAAAGCACTCTCCAGCACATAAAACAGACGGGTTTGCAGAACTTGTTTGCTCAAACTCTTTTCGTTCAGATGATTATAATAATAATGCAGTAGGGCTTTTGCATCAAGAAATGCGTATGGCTAAATCTTTGATAATGGAAGCTGCTGATAATACCAAAGTTCCAGCAGGCGGGGCTCTTGCCGTAGATAGAGATGGATTCTCTTTATATATAACAGAAAAGATAAAATCTCATCCATTAATAACAATTGTATCAGAAGAAATAACCAAACTTCCATCATCTGATGCAGACTTAACAATAATAGCTACAGGACCACTAACATCAGAAGCATTAGCTAAAGATATATCAAGAGCAATAGGTGGTGAAAAGCTATCATTTTATGACGCTATAGCTCCAGTAGTTTATAAAGATAGCATAGATTTTTCAAAGGCATGGTATCAATCAAGATATGATAAAGGTGATAAATATGATTATATCAATTGTCCTTTAAGCAAAGAACAATACGATGACTTTATAAAAGAGTTGTTGAGTGGTGAAAAAGCAGAATTCCATGACTTTGAACAGCCAGAATACTTTGATGGTTGCTTGCCAATAGAGGTAATGGCAGAACGTGGTTATGACACTCTTGTATATGGTCCGATGAAGCCCGTTGGTTTAACTAACCCACATAGCCCTGAGCGTCCATATGCAGTAGTTCAACTTCGCCAAGATAATAAAGAAGACACTCTAAGAAATATTGTAGGTTTTCAAACCAAATTAAAACATAATGAACAAACCCGTATTTTCCGTAAAATTCCAGGTTTAGAAAATGCAGTATTTGCTCGCTTAGGTGGAATACATAAAAATACCTTTATAAAATCTCCAATTTTATTAGACCAATATCTTCGCTTGAAATCTCAACCAAACGTAATGTTTGCAGGTCAGATAACAGGATGTGAAGGCTATATAGAAAGTGCATCAATTGGTTGGCTTGTGGGCTACTTTGCATCTAATATACTAAAGGGTAAAGAGCCGATGCTTCCACCAAGAGAAACAGCTTTTGGTTGTCAACTAGCTCACTTAACAGACGCAACAGATATAGATAGATATCAACCAATGAATATAAACTTTGGCTTGTTTCCAGACCTTCCTAAACAAGTAACAGCCAACGGTAAATTAAGATATCTAAAAGGATCAGAAAAAAAACAAGCACTAACTAAAAGAGCGTTAGAGGCTATAGAAGGGTGGTTGAATGCAATATCTTAATACACCAGTAAATCTGCCTCCATTGTGTCATTATCTAGAACTTGTTTCAAAAAAAGATAAGGAATTTTTTATTGCGTATATAAAGTGGTTTTATCTACTTTCAAAACGTGGATTAAAAATAAAAAACACTAATTTCAAATATTTATATAAGTCTGTAAGTAAGGAATGGTCAAAAAACAGACTTTTAGGATATTTGCAACAAGAATTTATAAAACGTAATATGTCATTGTCATTACTAATTGAGCCTATTGAAGGATTTGATTGGCTTTCTAAAAATCGTTATAAATTATCTATCTCAACCATGGGGGCAATGATGTTGCAAGTAGTTGCTCCATTTAGTAGATTTGTTGCTGTTGTAAATAATCAAAAGCCACCGTTTTATCAACCATTTTCTAACTTGTTGTTTGTTTTTGCCTCATTATATATAGCAAATACCAAAGAATTGGTTTTATTGTTTAAAAACAACTTAATAGAATTAGATAATAAAGCACTAGATGAACAATTACCACGTCTACACAATGAAGCAAAACAAGTTTTATCTGTAACCTATGGTATAAAAAATAAAATAAAAATAGCATATTTTTTAGGCTTAAGCGCCATATTAATCAAAAAAAATCAACAAATAGGCAAAAATAAACTAGAAAAAATAGATTATGTTAACGCATTTTTATATGGTTTGTGTTATATGCTACAAATAAGAGCTAAAACAAAAGGATTAAATCAAATATAAAATTAGGAAAGATTAATGAGTTCAATTGGTCGTGTAGTAAAAGAAAACTATTCAGGTTTGTACTGGTGCACAAGGCATTATACAAAAGCAAAGAGAAAGGCTATTCACACATTATATGCTCTAATCAAGCATTTTGATGACCTAAATTCAAGCTCAATTTCAGATAAAGAAAAAAAAGAAATTATCAAAGCTTGGCAAAGAGAGATTGATAATATCTATGATAAAAAAGTTCCTGTAACAGAAATTGGACGTAGAGTTTACAAAGATTGTATGCGCTTCAAGTTGTTAAAAGAACGCTTTGAAAATATATTAAGCTCGTTAGAAAGTGATTGTCCTAAACCAATACACCGTCCAACTCAAAAGCAATTAAATCAATATTGCCAAGGTGTTGCCATAACTCCAACTTACTTGATGCTAAAGGTTATAGCTGAATTTGATGATGAGACTAATAATAAATTAGCAACCCAAATTGGGCAAGCAATAGAATTTACTAATATTCTCAAAAATATAAAAGAAGATATGACTTTAGGTCATGTGTATATTCCAGATGAGTTCTTAACAGAAGCTGAAATAGATAAAAATTTGACAGCCAAAGAAATATTAACTCACACAAATTTATATGTGGCACGTCAAAAACTAGCAGATGTTACTCGTAAATCTTTTGCCGAAGCATATCGCTTGCTAGAAGAAAATAATAATCAAAATTCAAAACCAATCATCTATATGTTGAAGTTGTATCAAAAATACTTTGAATTAATGGATAATAGAGGATGGGAGATAATTTCTCCAAAACCAAAATTAAAATTCAAAGATAACGCAATGCTTGTTATCAAAACAATGTTAGGTCGTGGTTATTAATAGAAATAAAAAAAGCCCTCAAAACGAGGGCTTTAAAAAAAACTGTGAAAAGAATTTTATGAAACAGTGCGCCCCTTAGCTTTGCTAAAGAACTCTTTTTTCTTGTTGTTTCTATTAGTAGCTTTTTGTTTATTAGCTTCTTCTCTTCTTTTATATACTTTAATCTTATTATCAGCTGCAATCAATTCATCTTCATAACCACCAGCAACAGCAAGTTCAGTCATAAGGAATCTAGAATCTGTAGATGGTTCTCTTCCTTCTAAAGATGCAACAACAACCTCTCTAAAGTCTTTTTGCGCCTCAGTAGGAAGGTTTTTGATTACATTAAGCATTTTCTTGATAACCGCATAATTGTTTGTGCGATTAAGTACCTCAAAACCATCTGCAGGCTTAAACCCATCTTCAACAGCGGTACTTATATGCTTATATACCTCTGTAGGTCCTTGAGGATTTGTTATATTAAAAAACATTTCTTATCTCCAATATTCATAAGTGGACAACTATATAAACATAAAATATCATAAATTCAAGTACTTTTTAATAAAAAATAAAAAAAAGCACCTAAAAAGGTGCTTAAAGTACGGCAAAAGTAAGTTACCTTTTGGTTTTGAAAGACTTCTTAAAGCTTCCGTCAGATTTCTTCTTGAAGCTATAAGGTTCATAATTTGTAGATTTTTTTGATTTTTCCGCAAATTTATTTGTTCTTTTTTCACGCATTGGTGTTTTTTCAGTTTTTTCATCTTTAATAGGCTTTTTAAACTTAGGAGTTTTAATTGTTACCTTAACACCATTATCTAAAACTTTTTCTTCAACAATCTGGCGAACTTTTTGCTCAGTTTTCAAGATTTTGCGCCTACCAAACTTTTCATCAGCTTTAATAATTGTTGATTTTGCAGGTTCTTTCTTTTTCTTTTCAACAGAAAATCCAAACTTACCAATTTGACGACCTAGTGTATAATAAAAACCATGAGCATAAGCCAAAAGTCCAGCCTTATCTAGCTCTAAAGCGCCTTTGCTGTTTATGTACTTATCATCAACGTTAACAGCCAAAACTTCAGCTAAAAACATATCATGCGTACCAAAACTACGTACTTCTAATACTTTGCACTCAATAGAAATAGGGCATTCTTTTACTTGAGGAGCATTAACTTTATTGCAAGGTTCAGCAGTTAAACCTGTAAGCTCAAATTTATCTAAATCTCTACCGCTCTTAACACCAACAGTATCAACTGCTTCAGCAATTTTACATGTAGGGATATTAATAACAAATTCTTTATTCTTACTAATCAGCTCATGAGAATAACGAGAAGGGCGAATAGAAACATATGTAATAACAGGATCAGAGCAAATAATACCAGTCCAAGCCGCTGTCATAACATTAGGTTTATTCATATCTCCGCAAGAGATTAAAGCAGGGGGAAGAGGGGCAATCATAGTGCCTGGGTTCCACATAGTTTTAGTCATAATATAATCCTTTCATAAAATCATAGTTATGCTCTATCATAAAGGATATAATAAAAGGTTAATAAACAAAAAACTTTATATAATAAAAAAATCTGTAAGGTTTAATTAAAAAGCTTGAAAAATTAGAATAATAGGGGCAAATTATAAACAATTTTATGAGAATTTTATTTTTGAAAGGTGTTTAAATAATGTCAAAAATTGCAATAGCTGGCGTAAAAAGTGGTCTAGGTCGTGAATTTTTAAATCTTTTAAGTGAAAATGATTATTCTCCAGAAGATGTTGTGGCTCTAGAAGCAAAATCTCCACTTGGAACACTTGTTTCATATGGCGAAGATGATGAGCTAGATGTATACTCTCTAGATGAATACAATTTTAATGATGTTGATATTGCAGTTTTTGCTACAACCAAAGAAATTGGCAAACGCTATATCAAAAAAGCGCTATCAGCTAAATGTAAGGTAATAGATTTATCTGGAGCAACATTTACAGATAGCAATATTCCAATGGTTATTCCAGAAATTAATGGTGAAGTACTAAGCACAGGAGCTCAAGCTGTTAGTATTCCTTCATCTGCAGTATATCAAACATTATTACCATTAGCTGAAACATTAAAAACAAATACCTTAAAAAGATTGGTTGTAACAACTTTTAACTCAACATCATACTATGGTCATAGTGCAATGGATGAGTTATTTTCTCAATCTCGCAAAATTTTCTTAAATGAAACTTTGGCAGATAATCAACAAGTTTTCAAAAAACAAATTGCATTCAATGTGTTGCCCCAAGTAGGTGAATTTATTGGTGAAGAAACCTCTTTAGAGTGGAGTATTAATGCAGAAGTTAAAAAACTCCTTAATACAGATATTAAAGTACACGCAAACAGTGCATTTGTCCCAACATTTATAGGCGATGGTGCTTTTGTAAATGCAGAGTTTGAAAATGAAATAGACGCAACAGAAGTAAGAAATCAAATGAAGCAAGTTAAAAATGTTGTAGTATTTGATAAAAATGTTGATGGAGGCTACGTAAGTGTAGATGATGTTCAAGGTGAAGACAGCATCTATATTTCTCGTATTAGACAAGATGTATCTGTAGAAAATGGTATAAGCTATTGGACAGTTGCTGATAACCTAAGAGCAGGTGGAGCTAAACTTGCATTTGAAGTAATGAATTTAATGACAAGAAATCTCCATTAATCCACTCTTTGCCTTAATATTAAAAGGATAAAACTATGAGTAAAATATTTAAGATTTTAGTTCTAAGTGTAATGCTATTTACCTCAAACTTAGCTAGTGCAAATGCGGTAATATCAACAGAAACAAACACAGAAATACAATATGATGTAGCTAATTTTGAATATGAAAAAATAAGAGATGAGCTTGATGTTGTAGAAAATAATCTTAAAAACAATAACTTTACTCGTCAAAGTTTAGAAGATACCTTAAATAATTTAAGCGAAAGAGATGTTGAATTAAGCTTAATTATTCAAGCAGTAGAAAAAATGTCTAAATATGCTCAAACATCACTTGAAGCTTTAGGAGAAGCTCCAACAGATGGAAGCGTTGAAGATGAATCAATTACAAAACTACGTGAAGAATATTTAGCC
>JAZQTW010000060.1:0-4174 GCA_045630985.1 Alphaproteobacteria bacterium | reverse complement strand
TGTAACAAAATCATATGAATTAAAATCAGCAGGTCCAGTAGTATTTTATGATACAGCTGGCTTAGATGATGACACAGAATTAGGTCAAAAACGCATTGCAGCAACAGAAAAAGTAATAGCCAGAAGCGATTTAATATTATACATAGTTGGCAAAGAAGGTCTAGATAATAACGGTTCTTGGTTATTAAGAAACTATCAAATGCAAAACCTAAATTTTATTCCAGTATTTAACTTTGCAGATGTATCAGAACTAAGCCAAACAGACAATCTTACCAAAAGATTATTTGATGGCGTAAGTGTATCTGCAAAAACAGGATTAGGCATAGAAGAACTAAAACAAAAAATAGCTATTAAATTATCCGGAGAAGCTACTGAAAAAGCCATAATATCAGATTTAATATGCCCCAAAAGTAGCGTTGTGCTTGTAAGTAAAATGGATAAATCTGCCCCAAAAACAAACCTAATAATGCCACAAGCACAAGTTTTACGTGAGGTACTAAACAAACCCTGCCCTGCAATAATCGTACAACCAGAGCAATTAAAAGAAATAATAAAACTTCAATTAATACCACCACAAATGGTAATATCCGATTCTCAAGTCATCAACGAAGTAGCAGAAATCGTACCACAAGATATAACACTAACCACCTTTTCACTATTATTTGCCAGAAACAAAGGTAACTTCACCCAAATGCTAGACGGTGTAAGAATGCTAAAAAACCTAAAAGACAAAAGCAAAATCCTTATAGTAGAAGGTTGCTCACACCATATAAGCTGTGACGATATCGGCAGAGTAAAAATCCCTAACCTACTAAAAAAATACACCCGAAAAGAACTAGAATTTGACTTCTGCGTAGGACACGACTTCCCTGAAGACCTATCCCCATATAGCCTAGTAATACATTGTGGGGGTTGCGTACTAAGAAGAAGAGAAATCATGTATAGACTAGATATGTGCGAAAAACAAAGAGTACCAGTAACAAACTACGGCATGGTAATTGCTTGCACACAAGGAGTACTAGAGCGCACAGCCGAACCACTAATAGACAGCTGTACCTCACAAAAAATTCCCTCACCAAGATAACACCAAAAGACCGGCACGCAAGTACCGGTTCTTTTTTTGCCTCAAATACATATACTATATTTTAACTATTTATTATTTAAAATCCGTACCATAAAAACAAAAATTGAGGTAAAAAATGACATTTAATATATCAGAATTCATACGTACAAACAGAGTATATTTCATCTGGGCAATGTTCATGGGAATACTCTACCTATTCCGAGATATGTTCGGCCTAGTATTCATCACATTCATAATGGGCTTCATCGTATCAAACATCGTCCACAAATTAAGAAAGAATTATCGCATAAATAGACGTACCTCAATCGTTATAATCTACCTCATGTTCTTAGTAGGCATAATCGCCTTTTTAACCCATATCCCTGCTCGCTTATTATCAGAAGCAATCAGCTTTACCGAGCAACTACCACAAAGTATGACATCCGTAAATAATTGGCTAGATACAAACTTCAGCGATAACGAAGTAATCTCTCCAATAATAAGCCAAATAAGAGCAAGCTTCTCTGCAGAAAAAACAGTATTATCAGCATGGAGCTTAACCAGAAACATCCTAGAAAAAGGTATCCACTATATGGGTTGGTTCTTCCTAGCAGTACTATTTAGCTTCCTAATCTTATTTGACCTACCCAAACTATCAAAAGGCGTACGCCACTTAAGATTTACCAGACTAGCCGATTCTTATCACGAAATCTCAGATAATATCATCTTATTTGCCAAAGTAGTAGGTGAAAACTTCCGTGCACAATTAATAATCTCAGCCATCAACACCCTACTAACCGCCATCTGCCTATACTTCCTCAAAGTAAAAGCAATCGCTTTGCTATCAACCATCGTATTTATGTGTGGCTTAATTCCAGTATTAGGAATGTGGCTATCATCTGTACCAATAATCCTAATGGCAATCAATAGTGGTGGCGTACAATTAGGCCTATGGGCTCTATTAATGATAATCGTAATCCACATGCTAGAAGCATACGTACTAAACCCAAGAATAGTATCATCAGTAATGCACATAAACCCAGTAATGACATTAATCATCTTATACATAGCTCACTCAGTAATTGGCATGTGGGGTATGTTACTCGGTGTGCCAATAGCAGTATATATCTACCGCAAAATAAGCATGCCATACAAACAAACCCCTAGATTGAAATGTAAAAAATTATTTGACCAAATCTTAAAATAATGATATAATAACACCATACAATGCTAAAAGCAGGAGAAAAACAATGACTGATGAATATAAAAATGACTACGAAACCATCCAAACATTAGAAAAGAAAATGCAAAAGGAAAATCTATCTCCAGAAGATTACAAAGGATGCTGTCAAAATATCTGCGATTTAATGAAAAAAAATTATGCCCTAAACAGAGATGGCATGAGTAGTTTAGATTTCCTTTTACGAAAAAGTGCCACACCTGAACAACAAGCAACTATTTTAGAAACATTTGAACAATCATTTCCAGAAAATGAAAATGGTCTAGCCCTTCTAAAAAGTAGAATGACAAAACCAATAACATGGTCTACAGAAATTATAGAAGAACCAGAAGATATGTCAGTTCAAGGAATATGTAACCGCCTAGAAAAAAATGAATATACAAGCGATACTATGCTTTTGATGGACTGTAGTAAACTATCTGAGCACACAATAAATAACATAAACCATTTTGATGATGCAAAAAGTGCCTTTGATAAATTACTTGCTCACGAAACAACGCATAGAGATCTGAAAGATAATGCCTCTTATTACCTTGGTGAAATTGCATCTGCTCGACCAGAAGTAAAAACCGAAATAGCAGAACTTTTCTCTCATCATCCAGGAGTATTAGACAGCTATCTAGAAAGAAAAAGCGATTTATATAACGATGAGTTAACCGATATAAATAACGCTTCAAAAGAAATCATTCAAAAACGAGAATCAAATAAAGAATATCTCGCTTCAGTAAGAGAAAAAGCTGGAATTACAGCTCCTAAGTCTCAACAAGAGCAAGAAACAAAAACTCCAAACGAAGCTTCAAAATCCACTATAACACCTAACTTGATTAAAGCATTTAACAATCGAAACGAAGGAATGTAAATTAAAAAATTACATCCTATGCTGCATAATCACCGCCTCCATAAAGGCGCGGTGATTATTTATATATAGAAAAAGCTCGTTAGTTATCACAACCAACGAGCTCTTACAGTAACTTTTTTTTACTAAATCTTTAAACTGCCATCAAATCTCATCAAACTCAATATCCGAGAAATCAATTTCTCTAAACGACAGTGGATTTTTGCCAAACAGCGACAGCACTCCAATCATAATTGACGCAAGAATTATCGCCACATAAAGGAGCACAATTGCCACAATTCCCCAAATAGGAAAAGTAACAATACCGATAATGTTTAACAGTTTTCTTTTCTTTTCAGGTTCCATAATAATCTATATTTGTTAAATAATAGGGATAATAGTCATTCAATGTCCTCACACTATCACTTTAAACAAAAAAATCAAGCCCGAATTTAAAATTATTTTCATTAAATACCAAACTTAACGCTCATTCATCTTATCGGCAATAAGACGATATTTAGCCACACCCTTTCTTGCTTGCAAATCAGCTTCATTATTATTAAGCTCAATCATTTTAAATTCTTTAGAATGACCTTTAACCTTAATTATTTCTAAATCTAATTTTCTGATTTTATAAGCCAAAACCTTTTTTTGCTGATACCTAATATACTGCTCTTTTGTCCTAGGTCTTTCTTCAGTAATATTACCTTTAATATACTCAATAGCCGCCTGACTATCAGTATAAACAGTCCCTTTACCACCAAGCATAATCCCCGCAATATAAATAGCAAATAACTCGGCATAATTTACATCACAACTAGGTATCCAATTAGAAATAATAGTAGTTTTTATCCCCTTCTCTACTACAATACCGATTCCAGCCACACCTTCACCGTCTACATAACTTGCATCACTAAAAGCTCTCATCTCTCTCCATCCAAAACAACAGAAGCATAACTAATAAAATATACCTAAAATAAGATTTTTAAATAAACGTCTTCGGTGCGTTTTTCCACATACACCATCACCATATACC
>JAZQTW010000059.1:0-30972 GCA_045630985.1 Alphaproteobacteria bacterium | reverse complement strand
AGAAGATGAAAAAATAAAGGAAATTTTAATTAAAATAGGTAAAGATGTAATATTATCTAGAGAAAAGGAATAGTAATATGGATATAATAATTAAACGTATAAGTAAATTTTTAGCTTTTTTATTAATATATGCAGTGGTTTCATATAGTTATTTAATGGCAAAGGGGTTTGTCTTTAAAGATGGAGTACCTATTCTTTCAAATACAGCGCAAGCAAAAAATGAACCATTTTCAAAAGAAATAACGAAAGATCTTACTACTAGTGATAGTGTTACCCGTATTTTAGGTGATGAAAAAGCGCCTATTACAATGTATATATTTTCATCAATGACATGTGCTCATTGCCGAGATTATCATAAGTATATATTGCCTAAGGTTGAAAGAGATTTTGTTTCTAAAAATTTATTAAAAGTTATCTATATTCACCTACCTCTTGATGCAACATCTATGCGCGCAGCTAAATTGGGATATTGTTTACCTCGAGATAAATATTATACTTACATATCTGAATTATATAGTAAAAGAGATTGGCTATTTTCTAGTTCGGATAAAATACTTAATAAATATGCTAAACAATTTGGTTTGACAGATATAGAAATAAAAAAATGTAGTGATAATAAAAAGTTAACAAGTGATATTCTTATGATAAGGGATAAAGCTATAAATGATATAGGAATTGAAGGAACACCATCCTTTATACTAGAGTATAAAAATAAAAAAGAATTAATAGGTCCTCATAAATATAGCGAGTTTAAAGAATATTTAGAGGAAATATTGGAGAGTAAATAATGCAAAAAATACCAGAGGATTTGCACTATTTAGATGAAAAAATACAAAAAATGAAAAAAAAAGGAAGCGCTAATGAAAATAAGGATTCTAAATTTTCCCATTTATCAGTGGCTAGTCAAATAGTGATAGAGCTAATCTCTGGTGTTGTAGTAGGTACAGGTATAGGGTATATGTTAAATGAAATATTTGACTTTGGTTCAATATTTCTGATAAGTTTAATAATATTAGGTGGGATAGCCGGATTTTTGAATGTATCTAGATACTTAAAACAAATACAGCAAAATGGCAAAGAAAAGGATGTAAAAAATGGCTGATTTAATGCATCAGTTTGAAATTAAAGAAATTACTCCTATTAAGTTAGGAGAATATGATATTAGCTTTACAAATTCTTCTCTTTGCATGATGATTTCTGCAGTAAGTATTATTGCTATATTTGCATTATGTTTACGCAAAAGAACATTGATTCCTAATATGGCTCAAAGTATTCCTGAAAGCGCATATGAGTTTATCTATAACATAATAAATGAGAATATTGGAAAAGAAGGTCTTCGTTATATTTCTTTTTTGTTTACACTATTTTTATTTATCTTAGCGGGCAATGTGTTAGGTCTTTTTCCATATAGTTTTACCTTTACATCGCATTTCGCAACAGTAGGTGCTATATCTGTTTTGGGTTTGCTTTTTAATATGTTTATTGGAATTAAAAAGAGAAAATGGGGGTATTTAAGGACTTTTTTACCTAAAGGTATTCCTTTATGGTTGGCCCCTCTAATTGTACCTATTGAAATTATATCATTACTCTCAAAATCATTTAGCTTAACGGTGCGTTTGGTTATGAATATGGTTATAGGGCATATTGTATTAAAAATATTTGCAGGTTTTGTTGTAATGATGGGAGTAGTTGGTATTATTCCTCTATTATTTGATGGTGGAATAATAATATTTGAACTTTTTATTGCGTGTTTGCAAGCGTATATATATACAATCTTGTCATGCATATACTTGGGAGCCGCTCTACATGAGCATTAATTTAAATTGAAAGGAAAAACTATGGAAAACTTAATGTCAGCAGAAGCTTTTAAATACATCAGTGTAGCATTATGTACATTACCAATGGCTGTTGTAGCATGGGGTATTACAAAGTTTTGGATGTCATTGTTTGACAACATCGCTCGTAATCCTCAGGCTAACAAAGAGTTAAGTGGCTATGCAATGGTAGGTTTTGCTACAATTGAAGCTATCGCTTTATATTGTTTGGCAATTGCCGTATTAATGCTTTTATAATTTTTAGAGTAAGAAAATGCCACAGCTAGATTTTTCAACATATACTGCCCAAATTTTTTGGGTTGTAGCTATTTTTGTAAGTTTTTGGCTTATTATGGATAAAATATTTATACCAAAGATAACTGAAAGAATAGAGGAAAGGAAAAGCAAATATAATGACCTTATTTCTAAAGCTGAAGCGATAAATAATAAGGCATTGAAATCTTTGGAAAAGTATGAAAATAAACTAGCTGTGGCAAAAGAAAAAGCTTCTATTCTAATTAATAAAAATGAACAAGAATTACAAGATTTTATAACAAAAAAAGAAAAAGAGTTTGAAGAAATATTAGAGAAAAAAATGGCAGAAAGCAAAAAAACACTTGAACATGAGAGAGAGGATGCTTTTGCAAAAATTGATGAGTTATCTATTTCCGCAACTTATACAATTATTCATCATTTAGATATAGATAGAAAAAGAGAAGATATTGAAAAATCTTTAACAAAGGAAAGCTAAAATGCCATCAAATATACCAAATAATATAGATACACCTACACAGGTTATAGAAGAAATAATTGAACATTCTTCTAATGTGGCTTTTTATTATAGCGAGGAGTTTTGGGTATCTGTTGCATTTATCCTTGTTGTTATGGGGTTATTTATTCCCGTAAGCAAAAAAATTATATCAATGTTACAAAATAGAATAAATCGCATAAAGGCAGAACTTCAGGATGCAGAAGACCTAAAACTAGAAGCACAAGAATTATATGCTAAATATGAAAGAAATTTATTGCACGTTGAAGATGAAGTTGCACAAATAATATCAAATCAAGAAGATGTAATTGAAGAAGCAAAACAAATAAAAGTTAAAGAACTAAACAGTATCTTAAATCAAAAACAAAAAGAAGTTGAAGCTAAGATAAATAGCGCTTTTGATGAAGTTCACAAGGAAATTAAGGATAGAATTTGTCAAAAGGTTAGTACAATATTAAGCAAAATTTTAATCTTATCATCAAAAGAAAAAACAAAACTTATTGACCAATCGATATCTAATCTAACAAAACTAGAAATAAAAAAATAATCTTTACTTTATTGACCAAATTAAAGTATTTCCATTATCATTGCAAAAATCTTTTGAGGTATAGTTTTTAATGGGCAAAGCATTTTCTCCCCCCCATTCAAATGAATAAGCCCCCTTACTATTTATGATGGAAATTTTATCAATTGAAACTAAATCTTCTTCACTTAATTTTGCTTCTGCATAGGCTATACACTTAGACTTATTTAATCCATTTATAACAATATCAAAACTTTGAGATTGAGGCATAACAATTTCAGCATTTATGCCACTACCAACAAAAATTTCCATATCATTTAAAATAATTTTATCATTAAAGATATATTTCTTGGGTAAAACATTCTCTTTTATCAAAGATGAGGTTGAAAGCCCCCAATAATCAGCTCTAGCTACATAATGCGATCGAATATTATGAGCAATATTAAATATTTCTTTTACATTATTCTTTGCTTCATTTTGGGATATTGTACATGCATAAAAACCAATAGAAACAATTAGAGCTGGTATAGCCAACTTTATCAAATTCTCTTTATCACAATCTTCATATGCAGAACAACATTTATTATAAAATGTTTTAGATGTATCTTTGATTTTATAAATATGTTCTCTTACATTCATATTTTTTTATCCCATAGAGCTTGTAATTTGGTCTTGCATTTCAAACACACCAAATACGGCCCAAGCAATAATACCAGAAATAGCAAACATAGCGCCCATGTTCAAAATAGAAGCTTTAGCTTCAACAGATTCTGCTGATTCATCAAGCCAGTCATTAGCTAGTTTATCTAGAGCTTCTTCAAAGTTATCTAATTCAGCATAAATTCTTAAGTCTGCAACAACATCTTTATCTGGGAAGTTAAGCTTTGTTTTAGATAGGGCTTGACCAAGATTGTCACCGTTCTTAATAAAGTCCATAGCTTTATCAATACGCTCTTTAAGATATCTATTAGAGTCCTTTCTTAGGTTTGATAATGCCACAGAAATAGGCACACCAGCTTTAATTAATGCTGATAAAGAAAGCAACCATGTAATACCCATAAACATTTTATACAAAGACCAAGGTGGGCAGTCATCAATAGCTGTACGAGTTGGTCCTGTCCATATACCAATTGTAGCATATATAGTACCAAATAAAACAGGAAAAAATGAAAAGGCTAGCAACCAATTCTTTTGAATCCAGTGAGATACAGCAACAAGGTCTTTTGCTGTACCTGACCACTTTGCATTAGGCGCAGCTTCTTCCATAGGTGGCACCATGTATGCACCAATAGCATAAATAACTAACACAGACATTAATAATAAGAATGAAGGATAAGCAATAGCACCAATAATAGGCTTTAACATCTTTTCTGTACCTTCAGCCACTTTAATCAAGTTTAAAAGGGCGCTTTCCAAGTCAGACATGTCACCCACAGATAACATAAGTCTTTCACGACTGGGTGCCCAACCTTTTAGAGCATCAGAAAATGCATAACCATTTTGTAATGACTTACCCCAAGAAGCAATCGCAATTGCCATAGGTTCACTAGGATTTTTACCACAGTCTGTAATACTATCATACATAATATCCAAGGCACTCATCAAAGAGAACCTGTTTCCTAATAATGAAGCAAGCTTTTTATAAACCTTAAGTCTCATCTTAGTATTAGAATTTACTCTAAATTTTGCAAAAGAAACCTCCAATGAGTTTAAGGTTTTCATTGCTTTATGAAAAGATGAGTTATTATTTTTCTTTTCCTCAGGTGCTGCCATAAAATTATCCTCCTAGTATACGGGACGTTGGTCAATCAAACCACACCAACGCTCAACCTCATCCAAATCGATTTGTCCTTTAAGCATACGCTCAATAGCTGCATCTTTTAAAGGTCTGCCGTTTAGTTCACTTACCCAATAGTCAATAGCTTGTGCAGTTTCATTATCAATAATCATGCGCAAGAATTTAGAGTCAGGCAAGATGATTTCATCTACTGCCATTCTTCCTTTAAAACCTTTATAACCACACGCTTTACAACCAGGACCAGCTACATACACATTTTCTACACCATATTCACCAAGAGCGTTGTTCAAACGTATAAACTCAGGAGAACCTTCTCTTGTTTTGATTGGTTGTTTACAAACAGGACAAAGCTTACTAAATAAACGTTGTGAAACAAGACCTTTCACCAATTCCGGGTCATTAAGCATATAAGGTTGAATACCCATATCGCGCAAACGAGTAATAATAGCTGGCGCGGAGTTGGCGTGAAGTGTTGTCCAAACACCGTGACCTGATAATGCACCTTTAAATGTTAACTCTGCAGTAGCCAAAGAACGAGTCTCACCCACAAGCACCACATCCGGGTCGGAACGAAGAGCAGCAGACAGAGCTTTTGTAAATTGTTCAGTTTTTTCTTCTTCTGTATTAGCGTTGGTCACAGGCATTTGCCTTGCGCCAGGAATTGGATACTCAGGTGGGTCTTCCACTGTTAGCAAGTTAATCTTATAATCTTTTTCCTGCAAAAGCTTAATCATATTACGTTGCAATGTTGTAGATTTTCCAGAACCAGTAGGTCCTGCCACAACGTTCAAACCTACAGCCATACTACGCATTTTAAAGAATAAATCTTCTTCATATTTACCCAAACCAAGAGAGCGTAAGTCAGAACTACCTTCAGGGTTATCATCGGCATACAATAAACGCATAACCAAATATTGAGAACCAAAAGCTACAGGGTTAAATTGAAGACGAATAGCTAGAACGTTGTGAGGAAGCATTAATTTACCATTAGATCCACGCAAAGGCGTAGCACCAAGCTTTTGAGCACCTTGGAATTCGTTTTGGTTATAGTTCGAGTCTGAAATATCTGCAGAAGCAAAAACAGAACGAACAAAAGCTTCACCCCATTCTCCACCATATTCACTTTGTTTAATCATAATACCACCTTCACGGAATAAGATGGTAGATGAAGAACCTACAACTACGTGAATATCGGATACTTTCTTTTTAGAAGCACGCTGAATAATATTAATAAAGTCAATTTGCATTTGCATATCAGCAGCTTCTTCGGCTGATACATCAACAGTACCACCACCACGCTCTGCGTAAGCATAAATTGCTGCAATCTCATTCAATGTTACATATGTAGCAGCTTTGATTGGAATTTTTCTTCTTTTTACATTGGCTTCAAAGTTATAAACGGCACCATCAAATCTATTATCTTTAGAAACTAAATATGTACCATCAGAAAAAAGTGCTAATAAACGACGAGTTTCATTAGAAATAATAATATCAGAAGCACCATTAAGAGTTATAAGCTTATTACCATTTGAAAATAATCTGTCAAAAAGACTAGGCTTCTTTACCTGTTGAGACGATTCTTTTTCACTTTCATCCATCTCAAAGTTAGAAGCAGGGGCTTCTTGAGCGACTTTCTGTTCTTCAGCTTTTACTTCTTCTGCCATTTATTTAAATACCTATGCTAATATCAATTATCCATATTTGAAACATTGGTTGATGTAGGCCTAAAGCCATCAATACCTTTTCCTACATACAGGTAATCAACAGTATCATTGAAGTTAAACTTAGCAAAGTCACCACCTATCTCATCTACAATATGACCTGTAGGAAGAATAGACCCTTTTTTCAATTTTATTGATTGTCCTTCTTTATCAATTAATTCAACTGTTAGAGAAGACGCTCTACCTGTAATACCTAAAATAGCATATTGAGCACTAAGTTTCTCAACTTCTTCTTCAAGAGCCTCTGCTTCAAGAGATTCAACCTCGGCCTGAGCTAGTGCTAAAGATGCAGCAGTGTTTGCTGCGTGTTCAGCATTCCTTTCTTTCAATTCCTCAATAGAGCGAGAATTTAAGTATAAGCTATTTTTTGCACTTTTAATAATTCTAGCATCAGCTTCAACTCTTTTTCTTAGTTGTTCATTTCTAGCTTTCAAACCTTTAACGATTCTCTCAAAATTGGCTTTTGCTGTTTCTGCTACTTGAATATTTTTAGAAGAAACATCAAGAACACTATCAATTTTCGTTTTAAATAATTCTATCAAATCTTTTTTCTCTTGTTCTGCTTTTGCTAATTGTGCATAAAGCTCTTCTTTTTCTTTTAACCAACCTTGTTCAGCAATAAGCATACTATTCATATAGGAGTTTAACATTTTTCTCTGTTTTAACACCTCAAATAGTTGTTTTTTATCCATCAAAGTTTGTTGCTCTTTAACAAGAGAAGCTTCAATTTGTTTTTGCTTTTCTAAATCTTTCAAACGTTGTTCTTCTTTCAATCTTTCTCTTTCGTCAGCACTACGTTGTCTAACAGCTTTCTGTGCTTCTATTTCATTGCGAAGTTTTTCTCTCTTTAATTCTAGAGTTAATAATGTTGTACTCTTCTCAATTTCAGACATCTGTCTAAACAAATCACTATCAATTTGTGATAATATACTATTGCCCAAAGCATCAATAGGATTCGCTTTGTACTGAATATCTTTTGGTAAATCAGCATCTGAAATAGTTACAGGAGACTCTTCTTTTTTTTCTTCAACTTTTTGAGCGGAATTTTTTGTAGATTCTTTATTATCTTTTTCTGCAGGTCTATTCACAGATTTCATTTTTAAATCAAAGTTGAAATCATTTGCTTTAGACGTTGCCTGTGTATTTGTGTTTGTAGACGGATTCGCAACAGGAGTACCTGCAGAATTGGATTCTGTAACTACTTTCGCTTGCGAAGGGGATACTAGTTTTTTAGTTTCTGTATCAACATTTGATGTCGATTCGTCTGATTTAGATGCGACATTAATTGGTAAAGCAGATGAGCTAACAGACGCTATATTATCTTGCGCAGATAATACTTTTTCAGAATATGTTGCCCCAGCTAAAACAGCCAAAAACAAAAGTAAATAATTTCTCTTATTGAACATAAATTGTCCCCTCATAATTCCATGTGCCATTATTATAACGTATATTATTAACAGTAAGTCCTGAAAATTTTGTTAACATACGCTCCCAAATTTCTGGATCATACTTAGAATTTATCTTAAAAGTTAGATATTTATAAATCTTTCCTCCAACTTTAACCTGACCTTCACCTAAAGCAATGGTTAAATTTAAAGCCTGAAATAAATCATTTATTAAATGACGAAGTTCCTCTGCTGTCTTCTTAGGTGCAGATTTTACTTTTCTTACAGATTGAAAAGGTATGGATACAGTCACATTTTTTGAACTAGGATCAATTGTTTTATTTGCAAAAGTTAATCCAGAATAATTCAAAGACATCTCAATCCAAGATAAGCGACCAAATGATCTACTCCAAGATGTAACGGCAGCAGATTGTGTACATGTAACACCTTTATTACTCCACCCAGGAGTTGAGATTGATACTAATGATAAAATTGTTTGCCTACAAGAATTCATCACCCAAACAGGATCAACCATCGATTCCCATGGCGCAGGAATAACTTTTTCAACCTTTTTTACAACTTTCTTTTTCGCTCTTCTTGTTATAACTTTTGTTTGAGCTTTCTGTGTAGAAAAGAACGTTTTTGAAATATAACTGATAAGGCCAATACCTGCAGCTATTGATAAAACAACAACAATAGCTAGCTCAGTACCTCTTAAAGCATTAATTTTTTCTAATTGAGTATCTAGACCAGACGCTAAAATTTCAGATAAATCTTTCTGTTCTGTATCATCAATACCCCATTCCTCAGGAGCAATTTTTTTTGCCCAATCAGGAACAGATAACATAGACATGAATTGTTCTTTTGCATCTTCTTCATTAACGAAAAGAACATCACCATCAGATAAAATAACGTCGTTTCTAACGCATAAATACCAATATCCCGCATCAACCTTAAATACGGCTAAAAGAGAAGAGGCATCACTCATTGCTGTAACCGCATTTACCGCAGCTACTTTCATACCTTTTTTAAAGCCTTGAGCTGAAACAGCTAAACCCAACTGAGGTGATTTACCGCTTTTCACACAGAATAAATCAGCGCCAACAAGAACATTTTCAGCGGCTTCTTTAGCATCAAGAAAAGGTGCGTCAATATTCTGCAAACTTTCCCAAAAAACGCTAGCCGCATATTGCTGTCCGTCAACAGTAAAGCTTGAAGCCCACTCTTTACTGCTTTCTCTTAAAGATTCTGCTTCTTCTTCGTCTTCTATTATTTCAACTTCTTCAGCCACAGCCTACTCCTTAATAATTCATACGAGATTCAGGTAATAATGGTGATTCTAAAACAACAGGTGTTAATAATATTACAACAATACTTCTTGTCTTTTCAACAGCTTGGTGTCCACCTAAGATGTTATTATTAACCGCACCCAATCCTTCTTTTTGACTAGAAGTCTCAACTCTTTCATAACCTGATAAAATCAATGTCTCACCAGATTTTAATGAAACTTCTTGAGAAAAACCACGTTCTTCAATAACAGGGTTTTGAATATAACCACTTTCTTCAGAGCTATCCAAATATACAGATTCAAGTGATAGTAAATCAGATAAACTTAAGCTGAACAACATCATTAATCTACCATGATCCATAATTCTTGGTAAAACATCCAAAGTAAATCCTGTTTCAATTTCATCAGTTTCAACAGTTGTATCCCAAGAAGCTTCTCCACCTACAGTACCATTGTTTGTTTTTGTATATTCAGAAATATAGTTTTGTTTTTTAACAACTTGAATTGGTGCAGGTTTGTTATTCATTGTTGTAACGGTACCACTTGTAACAAGTGTAGTTGTGCCTTGTTTAGCTAATGCCTGCATAAACGCATCTAAAGAAAAATCTCCAGCAGCGATTCTCATTTGAATACTAGAATTCTGCATTGCACCAGGTAATCCTTCTGGTGTAACTATTTTACCTAACGAAACATCACCACCAGCAGCTATTCTATCTTTAAATGCTAAGTCTAAGTCAAAACCAAAACCTCTAGATTCGCTAACTTCTACTTGTAAAACTTTTACACTAATAGCAACTTGGCGAGATAATCTAACATTTTGTTCGTGAACAAATTTAGCAACCTTTTTAATTTCAGTTGGAGTTGCCGTAATTGTCAATGTACCATTCATTGGGTCCGTAACAAGGCTAGATCCTGAACCTAACATAGATCTAACAGCTGTAACAATATTAGCCCACAAGTCAATACCTGACAGACCATTGGTAATGCTACCTCCACCTGCAGAACTGCTTACACTAGCAGTCATAGAAGGTTTTGTAGGTAAAGTATACAAAGTGAAAGTTTTCGTTGTGTACTTATATACGTATATCTCTCCATGTTCATATTTCCACCATACACCAAAATATGAACAAACTTCATCTAATAATCCACTTAAAGAACCTTTGTAGTTAACAAGCATTCTTGATGTATCAGACCACTTAGATCCAACCTTGTTTACAGAAGGTGCATTTTTATCAGCTGCAGCTTTTGCTGTACTTTCAATTTGAGGTGCAAATCTAGTCTTAATACCTGTGATTTGACCAATCATACTTCCAATTTCATATAAAGTAATAGGCCTATTGCTAACTAATGTTACTCCATCAGATGTTTCTAAATCATTAGGCAAAGGTTTATCCCCTTCATATTCAATTTCACTAGTGTCACCCAACCAAATATCATCTTTGATTCTGATTACATCAGTATCAGCAGGTTTTTGAGGAGCTTTAGATGCCTCTTTATGTTGAATAGTTGTATCAACATCCCTTTCAAGTGCTGCATCATAATCTGTAGGGAGTGAGCAAGAAGCAACACCCAAAAGTAAAAGGCAGGCAAATCCAAGTAAAAAGTTTTTATTAGTATGCATTCTCGTTCTCCATTGTTTCTACTACTATAACACGGTTACCTTTATAATATGTTGCAATTGGTGCAGGTCTTGCTCTTGCAAATGCTCTTATAAGAGCAGAGCTCACATCAGCAAATTTACCTTTGAACATAACACTAGCACTTAACACATAATTACGATTCGTGTTCCAAAGTAACTTCCATCCAGACATCGCACTCCATTTAGTAAGTAATTCGCGAAGATTTTCTCCTTCATTAGCTTCCCATGTAAGTATGGTATTGTCTGTGATCTTAACTTCTTTTATATCTAACTCAGCAACAACTTTCTTTGTGTCGCCAATATTTGTAAATACAACCTCTTCACCATTTTCACCAATGTAGTCTGCAATATCAAAAGATTCTTCTGTGAACTCAGATGAAACACTATCATCATCTAAAATTTCATCGCATTCTTCTTCACAAACTACCTCATAAGCAGAACCATCATTTTCAGATATAAGGATAGTATCTGTGCGCTTAACTTCATTCTTAGGGGTATCTGCTGTAGCAATCTTTTCTTCTCTGCTAATTACTTCACCTGCTTTTTCGAAGTCATCTTGTGTGATTTCAATTTCTTTGCTATCAGTTGCTGCAAAAACACCATCTTCAATAGGTTTGCTGATTTCTTTCGCGCCAATTATTTCTTTGGCTCTAATAGGTTCTTTTTCTTCTGGTATGCTTAATTCAACTGTTGAAAATTCATCTTCTTCAACAGGAGCAACCTCAATTTCAACTTTATTTTGCAAGATAGGTTTTATCTCTTCATTTATTACTTTATCGGTAGGGGCAACTTTGATAATATCTTCTTCAACAGAAGGGGGTATTGTTGCTGTCAAATTGTTGCCTACAGCTTCTTTGGTGTAAAGATGATCTCTCTTCGCTCTTTCACCATAAGCTCTATAATCGGCTTCTGTGTTGGTGTAATTAATGAGAGGAGTGTCATTGCAACTAACGCCGTTGGTACCGCAATTAGCATTAGCGTTTACCGCATTATTTGCGCTAGCATTTACGCAAACACATAATAAACAAAATGGTAATAAAAAAATCTTTTTCATAATTCGACCTATCTTTAAATGTAATCTCACATTACAATAAATATTAAAATTTAATTAATCAAGCTTAACACTTTATTTATAAAACGTTTTGTTTAAAACATGCTAAATTAATCGTATTGTGTAGTTTAGTCTGTTGTTAAAATCCTTATAATGAAAGTGTTTGGCTTGGTTAATGAGAATACGGTATCAATCTTTTCAGGATTAACCCCGTTGTTCATAAAAATAGAGTATAGCAAGTTAAGACGTTTCTTTTGTAGTTCAATTGGTGCGGAAGCATCAATTCTGACTTGTAAGAATGTTTTGCTATCGTTTGTTTTTTCGGAAAAAGCCTTAAGCCATCTTAGGGTTTGTCCGGAAATCTCAGCTCTATCTGGTCTAAATGATAATTTTAGCTCAGATGGAATTATCTTTTCTTTTTCGTGTTTAGTTGTTGTATCTTGTAGGGTTTTGTAGAAGCTTACGAAATTATCTTTTTCTCTGTTTTTATTAGTTTGCTCTGCTTGTTTTTCGTTTTTATCAACTTGTTTCTCTGGAGCTGCTTCGTTGCTGCTATATAGTGGGGTGTTTTTTTCTTTTTTTGTATTGTTTTCTTTTTTGTTATTATCTTTTAGCCATGAAGATATGTTTGAGATAATACCTTTATTCTCCATTTTTGGTGTTGTATCTGTTTTTGTGTTTTGTTTTTTTTGTGCTTCTTTTTTTGCTTCTCTATTATTGGTATTTGTCTTTTTCTTTATGAAGGTTGGAGTGAGATTCTCGTCATTTAAAATCTCATCAGGGATTGGAAATAGTATGCTTTGTTTAATCTTTTCAGCTACTTTGTAAGATAGAAACTCATCATCTGTTGTTTGTGAGAAGTTATCTGATAATAGATTCTTTTGTAAGTTGTGTTCTTCTACAAACTTTTTGTTATCAACAAATTGACTACCTTTAGTGATAACCCAAGGGGATGTTTCTTCTTGTTGTATATCATTACTTGGTAGCATTGCAACAAGGTTGTCATTCTCATCTGTATTTAGTATTTGAGAGTTGTTATCAGAAGAATTGTCTTCTAATTCTATAGGGATAATGTTTTCGATGTTAATACTTAATATTTCATCGTCTTCTATTCCTTCAGACGGGGTATCTGTACTGGAGTGTAGGCTCGCAACTTGAAAACTTGATGAGGAAATGTTCTTCTTAGTAACAGCTGTATTAAAGTTAAAGTTATGCGCAGCGGTCTTAGCTTCTGCACTTTTAAATAGCTCAATTTGTATTTTTTGTTCGGGGAGGTTCTGTGCGTTTGAGTGATTGGTTGATGATAGCTGTCCAATAAAAGACATGCTAGCTAAAGAAAACCCAAACCCTAAAACAAAATTTTTTATACCCGACATAGGTAAATATATCCCCAAAACATAGTTTATACTCAATATTAACCATATTTTAAACATTATTTAGAATCAATGGCAAGTAGATTTACAAACTAATAACAACAAAATCATATATTTGTATTTTTTTATGTAAAAAGTGATCGATTTCAATTGTTAAATTATTGTTACAAGGGGTGAAAATTATTCATAATCAATATGTTGCATTGTTTTATGGGTGTTGTGAAAAGCTTGAAAAATTATAAAAATATGGTACAGTAAAACTGTGTAATGAATTTTATTTAGGAGAACTGAAATGAGAACATTAAAGAAAATATTCACATTGTGCTCATTGGCACTCGTGTTTACATTAATATTCGCAAGCGTATCTTTTGCTGGAAATAAAGACGGTGTTATGAATGTTGCTACAGGTAAAGCCATAACAATCTTTAATCATGTTAAAATGATTATCTTTGTTGTAGGTGGTTTTGGTCTTGTTGGTATTGCATTCCAAGCTATCTTTGGTAAGGTTAAATGGACGTGGTTTGCAGGTTTAGCAGTAGGTCTTGCAATCTTAGCTGCTGCAGGAGCTATTGTTAACTACGCAACAGGTGCTAGTATGAATGACGGATCAGATGGTCATACAGTATCGGATTCATTTGCTCAAGGTGGTCATGGTACACTTGAAAATGGTGGTGGAGCTGGCGGCGCTCCTGGTGGTTACTAAACTAAGCGAATATTATCAATCAGAACAAAGGGCGTCATGCAAATGGCGCCTCTTTTTTGTGGTCAAATGGGTATATGAATTTTTTGTTACAGAAGAAATAATTGTTAAAAAACAAAAGGTTATTGAAGATTGGTAAAATTTTTTAAACTTGAAAAAATGCAATATTTATGGTATGATAATAGTATATTTATGGAGGGAGCGCCATGTTTAAATCGTTTAATGTAAATATGATGTTGTTTGTTCTTTTGGTTGCTGTTATTGTGTGTATGCCTGATATTGCAACAGCAGCGCCATTTGACTCATTGAAGGATGCGGGTAATACAATCTTTAAAGGGTTGAGAAAGATTATATATCCTGCTTCGGCTATTGGTATTATTACAATATGTATGGGTGGTTTTTTTGGTAATATTAACTGGAAATGGTTAACAGCGATAATCGTTGGTTTGGTAATCATAAGTTGTTGTGTTGCATTTGTTAGCATATTTGCGCCTGAGGAGTCAGCTAGCGCAATAGCTTCGGATGTTATGACGGGAAAATAGGGGGCAAAAATGTTAGTAAAAAAAATATTTTCATTAATCTTTTTATCTTTAGGGCTAGTTGTTGTGAGCGCTGAGCTCGGTTTTGCTGATGACGGAAATATTTTTAATCCTTTGTCTGAAAGAACAGCGGACTTTGCTGTAAATTTAAGAAATTTTGCCTATGTAATTTCAGGCTTTGGTATTATAATGTTTACCTTTTTGGCTATTGGCGGTAAAATCAACTTTAAACACCTAGGCTACATTATTTTATGTTTATTCATGCTTTCAGCTGTTGGTTCTATAATTGTTTATGTTACAGATGGTGGTTCTAGTAAACAGGGCAATCTGGATTTAGAAGGAAAGTATTTTGGTAAAGATTATAAAAAAGCAGGCGTGGGTAAATTAGAAGGAAATAGTAGTCTCTAAAAATCTTGTAGATAAATATATAAAAGTTTAACAGTTTTGTAAGAATTTCTGGCTTATAATATCTATATAACAATATTCAAGGAAACTTTGATGAGAGATATGATATTAAAAGCTGTTGCAAATCCCCCAAAGTTATTTTGGGCTCCAGTTATTCCTGCAGCTATTAATGCAGGGTTGCAACTTCCTTTCATGTTCATGGCGATGGGTATTTGGCAAATGAACCCTTTGGTGTTTATTGTTACCATAGTTTCAGGACATCTTCTGGTTGTTATTTTAGGAGCAAAAGACCCTCACTTATCATCAATGTTACAGGCTTTTGGTTTAACCAATATTTCTACAACGAATGTTTATCCAGTGAAAGGGCGAAAATTTGAACCTTAATTTTGATTTTTACTCATTATTTGTAACGGGGTTACAAAGTGCAGATTCTTTTGTGGCGGCATTTGGTGTTATTGCAGCTGCTGCAATAGCTATATCTCTAGTATCTAGAATTGGTGCAAAGATCCTTCCTCAGCCAAATGAAACAAGAGTGGCTGATTTTCTCCCATTTGATTCTTTATTGTCAGATGGTGCAACATTGCGTTGTACAAATGGTACATATGTTCGTGTATTCAAAATTGAGGGTGTTGATTTAACATCTGCAAATGCAGAGACAGTATATTCTATGTTTGAAGCTCGTAAATCTTGGATAGACAATATGTCCGATATGCAAGTTTATTGTCGAGTTATTACAATAAGAGAGAGAGCTCCTATTGAGGAAAATAAAAATAATTTTGGTAATAAATGGTTGAAAATTGTGGATGATGTATGGCGTGAAAATTTAAGTCGTGTATACAAAAATGATCACTATATTGTAGTTTCAATAGAAGATAGAAAAGATGCTGTGAAAGATTTAAATGTAGCTTGCCAGACTTTAATGGCTACACTAAATGATTATGGCGTAAAAGTTATGTATGAGGATGAAAATAGTCCCGCACAAATGAGCCCTGTATATCCATTTGTTAGAGTTTTAAATCCTATTACAAAGCCTTTGCCTAAAGCTAGGGGTGCAACAGGATTCCAACTTAAAGAATTAATTAGTTCAGAAGGTATACACTTTACAGGAGAAGAGGGTGTTATAAAATTTTTTTCAGGGAATAAAACTAAATATGCAATTGCAATAGGAATACGTAACTCTGGTGATTATATGGATGAAAGTATGATATCATCTTTATTGTCAATAGATTGTGAATTAACTGTTTTGCATAATATTCGCCCGATATTTAAACCTAAAGCGCGTATGATTTTGGTGCAACAACAAAAAATGGCTCAAGTAACAAGTTTCTCTGGTAGCGTTATTGAACAATATAGTGAAGCTTTAGCGGCAATTGAAGATAGTGATGCAGATCATCAATCTCTTGTGGAATACTCTATGAGTTTTATCTTAAAAGGAGATTCCATGGATGAAATTACTTTTGGAGAAAGTGAAGTTCAACGAATTTGCCGTTTATTTAGTGTTACCCCAGTAAGAGAAAATTGGATTGCACAAGCAACATTCTTTAATCAATTTCCTGGATATGATGTTTGTGGTAGAACATACTATTATTTATCACGTATAGTTTCTTTGGCAGTATCATTTGAACAATTATCAACTGGTTTACCACGAAGTGACTGGGGTGAGGGTGCTATTTCTGTATTTAGAACGATGAGTGGTTCTCCGTATCGATTCCAGTTTCATATTTCCGCAGATGAATCTGCGGTTGCTCACTGTTGTATAGTTGGACCAACAGGTCAAGGTAAAACAACATTGTTAACCTTCTTAGCGGGTCAAGCTATGCGTCACGAAGATTTAAAAGTTTACTTTTTTGACCGCCACCGTGGTGCAGAAATTTTTACACACACAGTAAAAGGAGCTTATGTTGGATTTAGTGGTGATCGTAAAAACGTATCATTAAACCCATTTGATACAAGAGACACGGCAAGTAACCGAGCATTCTTACGTAACTGGTTAAAGGCAATTACAATGGCAAATGATGCACTATCAGAAAGAGAAGCATCACGAGCTGTAACAACTGCATTTGATTATTTAAGACCAGAAGAAAGAGTTTTAACAAATTTATATAAAAGCTGTTTCTCTCCAACAGGTAGTATGCGTAGAGAATTATATCGATGGATAAATCCAGACCAATATGGTAATATATTTAATGCAGAACATGATAGTCTAGATTTAAGTTCCAATCGCTTTGTTGCTTTTGACTTTACTGAAATTTTTGATGATGAAACTTTAGCTGCTGCATCAATTAGTTATATTATGCATCGTATTCAATCAGAAAGTACAGAAACAGGAACTCCTGCGCTAGTTATGATAGACGAGACTGCGCCAATGTTAAAACATGAAATGTTTCGTGACGCATTTATTAAAGGTTTACAAGAAGGACGTAAAAAACGTCAAGCATACTTATGTGCATTCCAACAGCCAAATATTGTAGATAGTCTTGGTGTTGGTGATGCAGTAAGAGGACAATGTAAAACAATGATATTCTTCCGTAACACGCAAGCAACTCCTGAATCATACGAAAAGTGGAACTTGACTGCTAGTGAGTATGATTTTATTCAAGGTAAAAGTTATAGAGATTGTCCGTATGCAATCTTACTAAAGCGCCCTGATGCAGACGATGGTCGTGGTGAATCTGTAATATTAGATGTAAACTTAGGAGGACTTGGACCATATCTTAAACTTTATAACTCCGGTATTAAGAATGTGCTTCTTGTTGAAAGTCTTGTTAAGGAACATGGTGAAGACGGATTCGTAACAAAATATCTCAACGGTATAGGGGGATAAAATGCTTGACAAATATCAAAAAATATGATAAAATTATGCACATTAATTATTATAAATGAAGGGGAGAATGATATGAGTAAGAGCAAACAGTTTATATGTGCTGCGTTTTGTTTTGCTTTGTTGTTCGCAAAAACTAGTTTTGCAAACATTCCTGCATTTGATCCAATGAGTTTTATTCCTGATTTAAAGCAGTTTAAAGAATTAGCCGCTGATTTACGTAATACAAAAGAGCAACTTAATCAAATTAGACAAGATTTAAGAGCTATGGGAGATAGCATTAGAAGTGTTGCCTCATATTCACAGTCACTTGTTTTAAAGGTTAAAAAAACAGCTGAAGCAATAGGTGATGCAATTGATGATGTGGGTAATGCGTTAGGAGTAGATATAGATATAAGCGATGGTCTTAACGATATAGTTTCAGGAGCAGAAGGTGTACAACAAGGAATTATTGATAATACAGTAGACAACGTTGGCAGTATGCTTGGCGGAGAACCCCCATCGTTTCCTAGTTCGCCTAGTCAACCAAGAAATCCAACTCCAAAAACGCCGCCAGCTACTCAAGAGCCAAGTCTAGATGCTCCAGTAACTCCTAGTTTGCCTAGCCAACCAAGTAAACCTACTCCAAGAGTGCCATCTATTACTCAAGAGCCAAGTCTAGATGCTCCGGTAACTCCTAGTTTGCCTAGCAAACCAAGTAAACCTACTCTAAGAGTGCCATCTATTACTCAAGAGCCAAGTCTAGAAAGACCAATGTTAGCAGCACCAAAAATTTCTTTACCAATAGAGGAGGAGGAAGAGGAAGAAGAGGTTAGTGTAGAGGAAAATATTGCTAATATGAAGAGCTATTTTTCTACAATTCAAGATGAGAATAAAAAAATAGCAAATAGATTAAATGATGTACTAGATATGCATATTAATAAGCTAAATACTTCTGCAGAAAATACAGAAAAAATATTGTCTCAGCTAAAAATAGATATTACAAATAGTTCTTCTTTTTCAAGTAAAGAAAAGGATACTTTTTTGGGGCGAGTTGATGATATAAAAGTAAGGCATCAGAAGATATATGACTGGAATATCATTTTAACCGAAAAACTAAAAGATAAATATAATAAAGAGTTCAAAAATAAAATATTAGATAACCTATCTAATTACGAAAAGATTGTAATTGCTTATTTAAATGGTGATGCAACAATAAAAGAAGTAAATGAAGAGGGAATAAGAATAAAAAAAGATGCCCAAACTATGAATGTCGCTACAGATAAAAAAATAATGGCACAAATTAAAAAAGAAGCATCAGAATTAAGAAAAGATTTAACAAAGTTAAGTAAGGATATTAAAAAGGTCGAAGAAAAAGATAAGGCAAAGTCATAAATATATTTATGCATTGAGTTGAAGATTATTAGGGAGACTACGAGATGAAGATAAAGGGTAAAACAAAAAAGCTTTTAATAGTAACTATTATAAGTAGTTACTTTGCAACTATGTCTTCAGCATTTGCATTTGTTTGGCCAGTAATAAATTTACAAAAAATTGCTACAACCGTAAAGAATATCAATAATATGATATCTCAAGTTACCAATGTGACCGGACAAATAAAAACTACAGTAGGTAAAATTAATGCAATTGGTGATGTTATTGGATCTATAGAAAAATATGCAGATAAAATCACAAGTAAAATTAATGAAATTAAACAGCAAATTGTAGAAGTAATAGAAGCTGTCAAAAGTGCTGTAGAAACAGTTAAAAAAGCTGTTGATGATGTTAAAAAGGCAATAGACGATACAACAGAAGCGATAAAAAGTCTAGTAGACGATACAATATCAACTGTAGAAGGATTGATAGATGATGGAGCAACAAAAGAAGAAGTAATAGATGTTGTTGAAAATGCAGAAGAAGAAGCTGAAAAAATTAAAAATGAGGGGCTAGAAAATATAGATAATACAGGCAAAGATGTTTCGCAAACGCTTGATGAAGCAAGTGAAACTCTTAGAACAATGATTGATGCAGTTAATGAATACGATGGTATTAACGATCAACAAAAAGAAGATTTTTCACAAAGAGCAAGTGATATAGAAAAAAGAATAGAAGAGCTTAAAGTTAATTTGGGCGAAATTATCAATAATGCTAAAGAAAATTACAATGAACAATTTTCAATGTTTGTAACAGAAGCATTTAATGAGTACACCCAAGCAATAAATGATTACTATAGTGGTAAGATAACTAAAGAAGATTTAGAAAAAGCTGGTGCAAAACTTAATGAGAGTGTCTCTTCACTAGACGTTCAAATAGATGATGATTTAATATCAGATTTAGTATCTTCAGCACAAAATATTGCAAACGATATAGAAACGTTAGAAAATGATATTTTGGATGCAATTAGTAATAATAAAGATTATTCAGATGATGCTTTTAATAATATTCTAGATACAGAAATTAAATATAGTTTTAGCTATAGCTACACTAATGAGCTAGCTAATGCAACAGTTGTTTCATCAGATGGAGAACGTTTTTTGGTGTCTTGCGAATTATTATGTGATAAAAATGAAAACGAATTAACAGATAATACAAATCCAGGAAAAGAAATAACCCTTCAAACCCTTATAGAATATTTGAATGATGCAAAAGAAATGGATGGAAAAAAATGTGTAGAAAAATGTAATGAAGATGAAGCTGAACGAGAAAAAATAAGAAAGGAAGGAATTTTTACCCATATTACTAAGGATTATAGTCTAGCCAATCTTGCAAATGTTACTCAAACTAAGCAATATGCATCAAACTGGATAAATTCAGAAGAAGAAGGGTACAATAAATTATTGAGAGAAATTCAAAAAAATGGTGATAATAACAGAAATGCTGAGAGCCAAAGAAAATTAATAGATTTAGAAATCCCAAGAGCATGGAATTTTATTCGCAGAGTAGATGCCTTAAATAGGGCTAAAGATATGGTAAATTATTACAACACCTCAGAAAGCACTTATCTACACGATACAGGATATTATGATGATAAAGAAGTGCCTATAAACTATTTGGATGTTATACAAGAAAGACGAGGTATAGTTAGTATAAAAACAAAAACTAGTAACAATCAAGAGCAGACTGATGAAGTAGAATTATTTCCAGATGCTTTGTTTTATTATTGCAATTACAAGGGAGAGGATATTTATTCTTCTGAAAAAGATGGTAAAAAAGAAATGGAAGAAAAAATAAAAGATTGCATGTATAAATTTGCATTAGGCATGAGCCTTGGAACAACTACTCCAAGTGATACACCTAAAGAAGGTGAAAATACTGAATACAATATGACAGCTTGGAATATAAAAAGCAATATGAGTGTAAGTGATGCTGCAATAAAAACATTAGCGTTTTCAATAGAAGATAATAATAATTCTATTTTTGTGGAAGATGGTGATGTCGAAGGGACATTTCAAGCTCTTACAACCGAAGTTGGGCAAACTAATGATTTGCGTGATGAATATATCACAGGAGCATTTATAAACAGCGTTGGTACAACGCAAATATTGGATATAATAGACTCAGAAGCTCAAGCGCTACAAACAGAAATTTTAATGATTTTACCTGAAATAGATTACAATTATTTCTCAGATAAGGTTGAAGAGTAGGAGGAAAATATGATAAAAAGACTAACATTAGCGCTAATATTTTCTCTCTTTGTATATACGCGAGAAGCGTATGCAGTTTTTGATTTTGTAGCAACAATAGAATCTCAGCTTGAAAGTTTTCAAAAAACACTAGGTAAATATCAAGAAATAAAGAAAAAAGCAATGGATGTATATACTCGAGCAAGAAGAGGTTATGATGCGGCAAGTGGTTGTATAAAAAATCCAAGGACATGTTTTGCTGCAATAAGAACAATAGGTAGTAGTGTTAAAGGCATTAAAGATATTGCAGTAATGAAAAATGTTGAACTTCCAGAAGGAGCTCTTTTGGAAGCACCTAGTGAAGATTTAATTAATAAATTTGAAGAAGGTGGAGTATATAAGAAGGGAGTTAAACAAGATATTCAGAAAACACAAGAAATTAAAGATGAAAATAATGCTGTTTTGGCATCAGATGTAGCGACTCTTTGGGCAAAAGCAACAGCAACAAGACAAGAAATACTCAAAGAAGATGAAAGTGAGTTGTATGAGGCTACATTAACGCCAAGCTCAACTGAAGAAGATGAAGCAAATATGGAAAAATTATTAGCATCTCAGCAAACGTTGTCATTATTAAGCGCAAGAAGGATAAATAGAATGTTAGAGTTGCGTTCATATATGATTAGCGCTCCATCAACATATGAACTTATGTCACACAGTAAAGAAACAACAGGAAACAGCGGAGAATAGTTATGAGAAAGTTTTTATGCATATTAATCACAACATCAATGCTGTTTTTATCTAACGTAAAACCAGCAAACGCTAATATAGTGTTTGACCTTACAGAAATAGTTTCCGAGATTAGTGAAATTGTGGGTAAAATTACTGATGCAGCCGGCAAAATTACCAATAGTGTGAACATGGTAAAACAAACTTTGACTCAGGGCTTTTCTAAAGAAGTATTGATGGGTTTAGTAAAAAATGTTGCAGGAAAATATGTTAAAGGCTTTATTGCAAGCAAATTTAAAGAAAAAATTGTAAAAGCAACGGACGAGAAAAATCAAGAGATATATGAGGAGGATGTTAAAAATTATAAAGAAGCTTTAACCACAGATTTTGAAGCAAAAGAAGGAGAAACAAAAGAACAGCTAAATAATATAATTATGGAAATAACAAAAATGGAAGGTAAAATATCTGCTCAAAGATTAGTAGTTAAAGCTGCTAAAGAGGCTTGTGATAGAGCAATAATAGGACGTAAAAAACTATGTGAGAAATATCATAAAGAAGAAGCAAAGTTAGTAGAAATGGGGTTAATACTTTCTAACTTAAAGGGAAGAAAGAATGAACTACAAAAAGTAAAAAGTAAAATTGCAGAGGAAAAAGCAAATATTGATAATGATGCAAAATTACAATTACTAAATGAGCGAGTAGAAAATATAGAGAAAGAAAAAGCTGAAAAGGAAGAGAGAGATAAGCAACAAGAAGAAATTCAAGAAAATTTAATAGAAAAGGCAAAGGATGAGAATACTCGCTGGGACGATCAAGAAAGTATACAAGATTTTGAAGTAAAAGAGGAAGATTATAAACTTTTCCTTGAAACATATTTTTATCGTACAAATGAATCTGCTGAAGAAAACAGTAATATGATGAATGAAATCCAAGGAAAAAGAGATGCTATAGAAAGATCAAGAAGACAGTTACTAATGAATACAGCAGCTCATTTGATGCAAGTTACAGCAACATTAAGAGAAGATGTTACACATCGAAGAATAATTGTTAAGGAATATACTGATACTGTAGTTAAAGGTGAAGGTGAAACAGAAAGTATTTCAGCTTATTCTGCAACTAAGATTGAATACGCTAGAGCATTATTGTTATACGCAAAAATGCAAACAGCAAAATTACAATATTTATCAGCAAAAGAAGTAATAGATTTAGATGAAGATAAATATTTTGAAGATTATAAAACTTACTTGCATAACGATTTAAACAGATGGCTATTAAGTAAGGAAACAATAGAGAGAGCGACTATATTCAACCGAACAAGAAAATCTGAGGTTGAAGGTGAAGTAAATTAATGGAGGGAACCATGAGAAACATATTGAATAAAATCTATATTTTAGTTTTAAGTTGTTTGCTCATTATGTGCGCAACAATCAAGTCATCTCATGCATTTGGGCCATATCCTCCTATGCCATTTGATATCGTGTTAGATATTCCTGCAAATGCGGGAAAAGTTGTTTCTATTTTACAAGAAACAAAACGTTATGTAGATAGTGCAAATAGATATAGGAAGTCATTAAATATAAAAAAAGTTGTAGGTAAAATAAGATTATTTGCTGAAGATAAACTTAAAGATTTAGGATTTACCCCAGGAATCTTAGATAACATACCTGGCGGCATAAGTGGTGGTGGAGCAAGTGGCGGTGGATCTATCTCAGTTCAAGAAACAGGTCCTATATTAGCTAAAAATTCCGATCTAGGAATAGGTGAAAATCCAACAGAAGAAGAATTACAAACAGCATTTTATAAGCTATTTTTAATATACCCTGTAGAAAGTGAACAATACAAAGATAATACAGGCGAACCTGTCAAATTACCAGTATTGCAAACAATTCACAAACAAAACAATGTAAATTATCGTCAAGATATTGCAATGAGCACATATCTTTATGCTCAGAAAAAAGAGTTGTTTTTAGATGTAATAGAAAGAACAATTGATAGGTTAGATGCTTGTCAAAAAGCAATGGGAGCAGCAGAAAAAACAAAAATTGACAAACCTGATGATTGTACATTCTTCGGTATGGCTATGGTAGAAGTTCCTACACAAGAAGAAATCGATGAAAAAGAAGGTGGCGAAGGAGGAGCCGAGGGTGAAGGCGGGGAAGAAGCACCTGCAGGTCAATCAGAAGAAATGCAAAATGCTTATATTGTATCAATGGTATATGATAGACTTTTGAAAATTGTAGAAGAATTAACAGCTGTAGAAGCTGAATTTCGTGCGTCACAACAAATAGAGCTCGTTGTTCCTGCTAATCAAGGGGAAGCACAAAGCGATGCATCAGATTACATAAATAATACATTTAAGTTTGCATATAGCAATCATATTGATTATTCTAATGCTAAAATTAGAGATTTTATACAAATACCGGATATTCCAGAAATTTTAACAAAGAAGAAAAATGTAAAAGGTACTTTCAAAAAAACAAGCGAGGCAAAGCCAGCCCCAGATGCAGGTAAACTACAAGGTCTCGAAAATATATTAAACAATGCGATACAAGTTCATAATTTAAAGAGCCAGTTGCCTGATTATAAAATACAATATCGTCAATATTTAATGGCTAAAAAAATACACGAAAGAGCATTTAATACATTAATAGATGGCGAAAAATGTATTATTGATTTTATAGACGAACACAACAGTGACTTAAATGCAATAGAACAATGGCGAGGTTTAACTGCAAATCCGTTCAAAGATATTAAATCTGGTGTAGATCACGATTCTCGAGCAGATAATTCTATATCAAAAACATTAATCAAAAAATATCAAGAAAAAGCTCAAAAAACAATTTTAAATACAAGTGATGATGAAAAATGCAAAAACTATCGTATAGAAGGTGATTTATGCCCATCAGGTTACATTTTAGATGTAAAAGATGCGAGTGCTTGTAAAAGTGAAGAAGGCGAAGATATTTTAGATTCAACAGGTAAGAAACTTTACCCATGCGTAGTTAAAACAGTAACTCCAGATATTCCTGAAAGTAATATAACAGATGACTTTACAAATCAAGGAGAAGCAGGAACAACTATAGATTTATTAGAGGTTGACCCTAATGACCCAGACGCTGAAGAAAATAAAAAGGACAACGAACAAGCATTAGCTATGGCTGGTATTTCTGATCCTAACGCTGAAGGCGAGTTTAATGAAAATGAATTTATGTCAGATAGTGACCAATCAGAACAATTAGAAAATGATACTCGTAAAAAGAATGAGTTTTCATGGCGCATTGGTGCTGATATGATGATGGAATTAACTCAAAGCGGAAAGTTATCATTTGATCCATGGGTAGACCAACATTATTTACAAAAAGAATATTTGCGTAATAAATATCGTAATCTTCGTTTGATTGTAAAGAGTATGGATCAAGGTAAGATTTCTTATCAAATAGCAGCTCAGACACCTGTGACAGCTATGGATTTACCAGCAGATTTATTGCAAGATTTAAAAGATATAAGCACATATGTTCCATTAGAAGAAGTGGCTACTAAGTTTAGAGCAGAGGTTTGTAAAAACGGTATTTGGTGTAGTGGTTGCGGATTTACACCATGTGGAACAGTTTTAAACAAAGAAGATGGTTCTGTAACATTACACGCATTTAAATATAAGACAGTAAATGTAAGAAATGCAGAAGGTGAGTTAGTATATAATGAAGATGGAAGTGTTAAAACTGAACAAGTTAAGGAAAAAATAACACGTACAATATTCTCTCGAGTAAAAGGGACACAGTACTATAAAAATGATGAAAAGGGAACAGATGAGTTAACTTCAATGTTTACAGATTTCCCAAATACAATAAAAGAAGCATATTTAGCGTATCTTGCAGAAAAAGATAGTCCAGACCTAGAAGCATTTTACAAAAAAGCTCAGAATGAAGGACGTGAAGTAGCTCGAGATTTGCTAGAAAAAGTACTTGATGCACGAAATACAGCAAACGAGCAACTAGAGAACTTCTTAAAAGGATATTATAACGATAAAGAACCTCTAGGTTCTATAACAAAAAAAGAGTTGTTAATTAAAAAGCAAAAAGAAAGTTTAAGCAGTTTAGTTAAAAAACAAGATTTAGCACAAGAAGCTAAAAACAAAGCTTTAGATGAAGAAAAACGCACCAAAGAGCGTCTTGTGGATATAGATAATCAAATAAAGATAAAGCAAGAAAAGAGAGCAAAATTAGTTGTAGAAAGAGATAATGCGACTAATAGAGTAGTAAAAGCCCTAAATGAAAAAGCAATTGAAGGTATAGATAAATTAATTAAAAGTCTCGAAAAGGAAAAAGAATATCTTCAAAATTCCGAAACAGAATGCACTAAAGATTGCCCAACAACAGAATATTTACCTCAGAAGGTTATTGAAGTTAATAAAAATAAGGCTATTCAAGAGTTAGATGTTACTAAAGAACAAACCAAAGTATTAAAGGCTAGTATTGCAGAACGTCAAACTGAATTGGAAGATTTAGTAGAAGAATTCTCAGATAAGTATATTGTAGAGGCACAAAATGCTCATAACCTTATTGAGTACTCAAATCAAGATTATGAAAATTTTGTTGAACCATTAGATGACACAGCTAAGAGAATGAGAAATAGTAAAGAAAAAGACTGTAAAGAGTATGTAATAGCTAAATGGACTGGTTTTTGTATGCCAGGAAAGTTAGTAGCCGTAACATATGATAAAGACAATCTAGAAGAAACAATAAAGCAATTTTATAATAGTGGAAGTACTCTTGAAAGTCATGTAAGAAAGTTTGTTGAAGAGCAAATTAACAAGTTAGATATCAAATCTAAAATAAGTAGCATAATTGCTGATGAATTTTATTTGGGAGGAACTTTAGGAGAAACTCTTGCAGGCGCAGGGTTAAATTCAATAGGGTTAAAAACAGGAGTTGCTGATACAGTTGTTAGTGTGATCAAAGAAAAAGTTATAGAACACACCGTTAATGAAATAGTAAATACCATAACAACTACCGATACAAACGTACAAAAAGAGATGGAAAGAGCAACAAAGTTGATTAATGATGTTGCACAAAAATTAGGTGTATCTTCAGAAAGTGATGGAACAGGAGAGATTGATATAATGTATGGAGCAAACTATGGATACACTGTAGATAACAATGGAAATCGTACCCCAAATAAAATAACAAATCTACATAAAGATATGTTTACAGAGCTTGAAACAGAGTGGTTGCTCGGCGATGCTGTAAATATCAATGATGTATATAGTATTCCAGTTCTATCTGAAGATGAGAAGGTACAACATCAACATAATGTAGGAAACCATCCTCTAGTTGATGATGAATATTTTGTAGGTCTTCCTGCTCGCGGAGTAATTGAGGATGATGAAGATTCTGGTCGTGATTATACAGCTCCCAAAGGACCTATGATGAACTTACCTCCTCTAAGAGAAGTATTCTACTACAGTCCATTAGACTATGATGATGTTCCAAAAGAAGGTTATAAAAAAGGAAAGAAAAAGAAAGAGCGCTTTAGTCCATCAATATCTCATTTGTTAAAGTACAAATATGATACTTATGGAGAAGAAAATTGGGAATATATTCCAGAAGTTTGGCGCTATATGCTAGCTATTCCAAGCTTGCGCGAAGATGGAAAGTTCCAACAAACATTTATTGAACGAGCAATGGAAGATAATATGCTAAATAATCATATAGGTAATAATGATACTTCAGGCTATAACAATGCATATGCTCAAATTATTGCAAGGGCAGGTGTATATCCATGTAAACTAGGAAGCAGAATTATTGACGTTAAAGCTACAATGGATATTAAAGAAAAACAGAAAACTGCTGATGTGTTAAAAGGATATGATATGGAGTATATTTACACTACACCAAAAGACGGTGATCAATATCCACAATGTAAGGAGGTACAATTAAGTGGAAGTAACAAAATAAAACATCTATTAGCAGATGAAGATAAAAATACTTCTAGCTTGAAACGTAAAGATATAGCTAAAATTTCAAAAATGAGTGAGCTTGGTCAGTTTCTTGATGTAGATAGGAAGTACAGATGGTTCTTACAAGAAATATATAAATTCTTGACAGATACAACTAAAAAGAAAAGGAACAAAACTCCTCCTAACCAAATAAATAATGTATGGCGTCAACTTCATGACTTGTCAGCATATAAGCGTAATTTATTTGGTAGCTTCTTAGATTCTGTAACTGCAGAAAAAGATGCTAAAACAAATCTTGATAATGCAGAATATCAGTTAAAAGAGGTATTGGCACAACTTTGCGAACAAGTTCATGAGCTAGGCGTTATGGTTGGTGATACTTCAAAAACATTTGAAGAAATTACAAACAAATGTAAGGATTGCGAAGATTGTGATGATATTTGCTCTGAGAGTGCTTTATCTACTCAAAAAACACAAATTTGTGTAAATTATATCTTTGATAAAGGGTTAGCTAAAAATATAGATGACAAATCCTATGGTTCTAGCGAGTATAAGACTGAATACAATGGTATTAAAAAGAGCGATGAAGTAATCTACAGTGAAATATATTTCATGTTAGATGAAGTAAAAGATAATTTGTTAACAACAGAACAAGAGTTCCCTTCCGACCCTAAAGAACCAGATAAAAAAGTGTCAATGAAATACAAAGATGTAATGGAAGAATTAAAAAGCGACTATTACGACAAAAAAGAAAAGAAATGGGATACACGTATTGAAGATAGAATGCTTGCTATTGAGACTATGCATACTTCATTAACAACAGATAAAGATGAAATTGCATATATAACTCCAGATGATAAAGTAGATGTGGAAAAAGCAAAGAAAAATAAAGAGCAATCTTTCAAGAGTGGTGAAGAAGGACTAAAGGGTATGGACAATCAAAGCAAAATAGTTCCATATTGTCCATCTTATTAAGGAGTAAATCGTGGCTAATATAGAAAATCAAAAAGTACTACGCATAACAGATGTAAACAAAGAACAAAGTGCTCCAGATTTTATTACGACAGAAGTTGTGGAAGTTAGACGAGCAAAACTCATTTATTATAAATGGGTTAGCCGTCTAATGGTAATGCTAGCAACATTATCACTACTATACGGGGTTTGTGCAACATTAGCTATATTAAAACTTGGCCCAGAATTGCTCTTAGATCCTCAGATATTTAATGAGGTTTCAGATTCTAAACATCTTGTAACAAAAGAATTAATACATCAACGAATGACATCGCGTGAAAGAATTATGATAAATTTCATGAAACAATATGTTGAACTCCGTAATACATATATTAAAGATAAATCAGAAATGAAAAAACGCTGGATGTGGGGCGGAATAATATCTTATCTTTCAACATACAGGGTATATAAAGCTTTTGAAAAAGAGTATCCAAAGATTGAAAAAGAATTAGAGGGATTAGGTGCTAGTCGCTCAGTAGAAATACTATCAGTAGAACGTATCGGTGGCGAAAAAAGTATGGCTTGGAAAATCGAATTTAAGACATACGATTATATACAGCGTGGTGGAGTAAAGATAGATGATAAAGCTGTGGAGCCAGAGGTTATAGAGCGTTACTGGACTGCAAATATTCAAAGTAGGAGTAATATAAATCGTAGAGTAGCATATCGTCGATTGTTAAATCCATTAGGTTTTATAGTTGTTTCTTATTTTCAAAGTGAAATTGAAATTTAAAATAATTTTAAACTTTTTATGCTAAAATCATGCCTTAGAAAAATATTGCCTGTTGATAAGTCGCAGCTCTTTATTTTCTCATTAGACTTTTAAAATTAAAGGTTTTAATATCTAAAAGAACAGTTTTAAAAAGAAGAGGATTGCTATGTATAAAACATTGATTTTAGTATTCGCAGTTTTAATACTTGCAGCTTGTAATATGCTTGGTAGTTACTATGAGCCAGAGCCAGTAGGTATTGGTAAAGATATTTATGAATTAAAACTTTCTCCATGTGCTTGCATCGAAGTTGAATTGCCTAAAACATTGCCAGATTGGTTTAGAGCTCAAGGATAGGTGATATTTATGACTGAGCAGTTAACATCAGATAATACAAAGAAAATATTATTAGAAGGAAATGGCGCAAAAAAGCCGATTCCACAAAATAGTATGCATCAAAGAAAGCGTAGTGCGGATGTTGTTGTGGAAAATGCTACAGAAAAAAGGTATCTTTGGACTGCGCGTGCATTTGCTATAGTTTTTGGTGTTAGCTTGTGTTGTAATTTTATTCTCACATATGTTATACTTAGCTTAGTGCCATTGTATAGAGTTGAGCCATTTTTGCTTAGTTTTGCAGACAAAAAAGAGCAAATATATAAAGTTGAACCAATAAAAAATATTTATAACTATAAATATTTAACAGAGATTTTTGTTAGAGAATATATAATTTCTCGTAATGCATTTGTTAATGACGTGGCAGAAATGGAAAATCGTTGGGGAACATCAGGCGTTGTTAAAGAGATGTCTTCTGCTGGTGTTTATGATAAATTTAGGCGAGAATTTGCAGATAAAGCTTTGGAGCAAATTCGTAAATATAATATATCAAGAGATATTAAAATTATATCAGCAACAGAGGTGGGAGTAGGTAAACAGGCTGATGGTATATGGTGGCAAGTAGAGTTTCGAGTTGAGGATATGATGCCTGAATTTGAAACTCCTAGGGTTAGTGTATGGGTTGCCTCAGTAAAAATTAGATATTTTTCAAAAACAGTTAAATTTGGTGAACGTCTTAAAAATCCTTTAGGGTTTACAGTTGTAGACTTTAAGCAGATAAGTCAGACGGAAGTCGGAGGCCAAGCGG